>SVFN01000027.1:0-2498 GCA_015056815.1 Lachnospiraceae bacterium
ATCCGATTTCCGCCATGATACCGAAGTGCATGTTCGGGGACATATAGTGCGCCCTTTCCGTATATAAGTATTTCCTACCTGGCATAAATCTCTCTTTCTCCTTATAATGGGTTTTACTGAAAAGATTAATGATCTGATCTTAACATTTCAATATCTCTGATCATCCCTTCCGCTTCAGTTACTCGGACTTCCACTTTGACAAGATCCGTTTCACTATGGCCGGTATATACGCCATCGGCAACCTGTGAAAGATCAATATTTGTTTTGTCAAAAGCCTTTACCTGTCCTGTCATCCGAATACTAACCACTGCAAATGTAAAGATGATTACCAATGCAAATATGATTACTATCGTAAGAAATGTCTTAAACAGCTTTTTCATTGTCTTTTTCTCCAAGATACATAACGATAGGCTCTATGTATTTGATATCAGAGATGTCATAGGATGAAGCCATCTTCTCAGCCATTACCTTCTCTTTCTCAGTGGCATCCTTCTTGTTTTTTAAGGCTGACACAAACATCTTCATAGCAATACGAGATGGCGTCTTCATCTTTTCATAGTTAAACCCGCCCTGGCAGTAGAATACCTTTATGTATTTTCTCTGCTCTTCTGTAATTACATTCTGAAGAAAGACATCTACATCCGGGTTATCGTTAGGGCTGCCACCTACACAAAACACAGCCAGGCGCTTATTCTTCCAGTTAGTAGCCTTTTCAAGGAACCACTTTGCCTTAACAAGACTTCCTGCCATTGCCCAACCTCCGTAGCAGATTGCATCGTAGTTCTCAAAGAAATCCATGTTCTTTTTCTGAGCATCTTTGAGATCAAGCAGATCTCCGCTCATTTTCTCCGCAAGCCACTCGGCATATCTTTTGGTAAATCCGGTCTGTGATGTGTATATGATCAGTGTTTTCATAGTTCGCTTAAATTCCTTTCCATTTTCATGATAGTTTGTATGGTGGTTTGCAAGCTCTTTTCATCGATTCTGTCAAAAATACGGCCGATTACGTACTGGCTCTGTTGACCGTTATTGTCATTCTGTTCCAAAAAAGTCCTGCATTTTTCCGTAACAAAAATGCGCTGCTTTCGCTTGTCTTTCTCATCAGGAGCAGCCATCACAAAGCCCTTTTTCTCAAGCTTCAGCAGTATCTGCTTTACATTTTGATGTGAACTGCCCATTATATCTGACAGTTCATTCAGTGTCGGAGGCTCCTTGCACAGGTTAATACAGATTATGGCAAAAAACTGTTTCCAGGTAATTTCCTTGAAATATGCATCGGCCGCAGCCTGATATCTGTTATCAAATGCGCTAAGTAGTCCAAGTAAAAAAGGCTGTGGAGGCATATCTCCAAACGTTACCTTTTCGATATTCATCGCTTCATCGTAATTCATGTGAGCCTCCTTTAGTATGTAACATATTACCTATATAAAACAATGTAATATGTTACATACTTTTTGTCAACACTATTTCAAAGAAAAAGCTCCGGCACTTTCACCGAAGCTTAAACGTACATTATTCTAAAATTAGCGGGAGGTTATTATGAACCATACGAATAATACTCTTATTCCTGAACGCCTCAAATCTGCAAGAGAAAGGCTTAACCTTTCTAAAGCTGAAGCTGCACGGCGGATTGGATTAACGGCTGCATCCTACGTTAGATATGAAGCAGGTGACCGCAGGCCTTCTCCACAGGTCATACTATCGATAGCGGAGAAAATGAATACATCAGTTCCCTATTTATCAGGAGAAACAGATGATATTTCCCCTGATGTAATAAACATTCATAAAAAAAGTGATCCTACCTTATTTGAACTGATAAAGAACACTCAAAGCGCAGATGACACAACTTTGCAACGCTTGCTTAGTTATTACCATCAGCTGACCAAATACGATTAGTTTGTATTATCGTTTTTCTTTATCTGCCTCTGCGTCCTTAATCCGATAATAGTCTTCCATATCAAGCGTAAACGTGACATGATTCTTTGCATTTCGAAGTCGTTCGAGCAAACAACAGGTCTCGACGTCGTTTTCGTTGAGCAACACCTTGCCACCTGCTTCAGCGTCATAATCTATGTAGAATCTAAACCCATGGCTGAAAATGATATTTACTTCATGATTCCGCCATGGAAATAGCATTCGTATACTTTTACGTTGTTGCAATAGATCTCTTCATATCCCTGAAACCAGGAAAAATCTCCTGTAACGCTGCATTTATATGTATATTCACCTGACTGATAATACTCCGGTCCCCGGTATGGCATTTTTTTATCCGCTTTACGAAGTGCTTCTTTCAAGAAATCACCACTGAATTGCTGTTCTAACACCCTGCCAAGATAATTCATTGCATACTGTATTTTGCCATCAACCCAGATTGCTTCTTCTCCGGCAAACTTTTCACCACCAACATACGTGTCATGATATATATATGGTCCACTGCTATATGAAAAGTCGTGAGAATCTATCCTTGTAGAGTCTGTTTCATTCATATAGGCAGCATA
>SVFN01000027.1:2580-65197 GCA_015056815.1 Lachnospiraceae bacterium
CTGTGTCATCCCCTTACTCTTGCGGATCAATTGTAGTTTCTCTGAAAAAATCATACTCATCACCTCCAAGACCAATGTACAATTTCTCATTGCTGAGATACATCAGTCATTGGTTGCGTTTATGCTACTTTTGTTATACATCGTATCAAAGTTCCGACATTTTCATCATTCTTTAGGCGCTGATAATCCTTAACAATCAGCAACTTGAATGAAGCTGAAATCCATGATGCAAACTCAAGCGCGATATCCGAATGAGCATATGTTCCACCATATCTTCCCGCTTTTGAGACGATTCCAATTGCATTTACTCCCTCAATCCACTTGGACGGTGACATTGTAAATGCATGTAATCCAGCTTCACCTCTAAACCCCTCGAATTCGAGGGGTTTAAAATCCTGATTATGCAAGCTTTCCCATAACCCAAGAAATTCTATAGTTTCCCTATTTCTCATCCAATTGCATATCGTCGCATTTGCATCATCGCTTTTGTATTTTGCAATATCAGTTAAAGATAAAAAATCATTTTCAAAGTCCGATGTATAAACTGCTATACTGATGCCGCCAACGTGTATTGTTTCTTTATCGTCTTAGGCATATTATTTCACCTCCCCGGTCAGATAATCATATAATTTTTCAGGAGAACTGAAGTCGATATCATGGCCATTCTCGTCTGTGATAATGCCTGGCTCATACTTTCGTCCATAATCCAATTCATAAATATAATAGTCAATGTTTTCAGCTGCATCCTTCAGCAGTTTTCGAAGCAAAAATACCACGGTGCTCTCATGTGAGATCTGAAGTGCCGCCCCATTGCAAAAATCACACTCAACATTATCCCAGCTATTACGGAAGAGACTATTTACCTTTCTTATCAAATCCGATGAGTCCCTTAAACGATTCAGTATCTCCACAAATTCTTCTTTACTGATACTTGCACTGAATTCTTTGGCATTTTCATGCAATGCCCTGTGAATCATCCTCTCGACTTGCTGAAATCGTACGATTCCCAATGTTCTCTTTTCTAAGAAAGATGTGCCGTTTTGACCTTTTATGATCCATTCACAATCGGAATTATTGATGATGTACAGGTAATCCGTCCAATTCTCCGTAATGTCAATTACCCTTTCTTCCTTGTAGGTAAGCAGATGGATCAGTTCTTCCTCGTAACCGTAATGAGACTTATTAAACCGGATCACAAAACTCTCATAGTTACTGTAATTCGAAAACAATCCCGCTTCGAACATTTCCAGAATTCTATCAGCATTCCCATCCGGATACATATCTCCATTAAATTCTACTGACGAGAAAATCTTCCCGTCCCGATCAATATAAATAATCTTTCCTCTTGTCATCACGCACCTCCGATGTTTTTCTTTTATCGTATGATATGCGTGATTTTTTGTCATTGGACGGATAGTCCAAAATCCCGGCTATGCAACAAGTAGCGAATAATAAGCCTGCATTCGTTTTACAAATTGGTTTGAATTAGCCTTTGTAGCCAAACAACAATCATACGTATACTTTGTGTATTGTTTCACTAAAAGATCCTCCATATGAACATGGAACAATTCACTAAGGAGAAGAAGATTATCAACTGAAGGCAGTATTATTCCCTTAAACCATCTGTATACCGGTTGCGGGCATGACAATCCAAGATACTGTTGAATATCCCTTACGCTATATCCATTCTCATATGCATATTTTCGGAGGTTGTTTCCGGTCTTCTCCATATCGATTATAGTTTTACTTTCAATCATTCGTCCTGTCACCTTTTATTCTGTAATAATCCTCCATATCAACATCCAGAGTAATGGCTTTCGGACGGGTGTTGCTCACTCGCTGCAAAAGGCTCACGACTTCAACTGTTGACTTCGATTCCAAGGGCAAGTTCTTAATTTCCTGCCCCTGTACCGGCATAGGAAAATTGAAAACGATATTTCTGATCCAGCAGCCGTTATCGGGCTTTTCAGGGTAGATATCTATGCGCTCGATAAACGCCCTCATAAAGTCTCTCTGCTCTACCTCAGTGAACGTATTATACAGCTTATCAAACGCAAGCAGGAGCTGATATACATTATCAGCGGATATCTTTTCCTGCCGCACGCTCAGAAGCCTGCTGTTCCACTCATTCATCTGTGTTTCTACGATTTGCGCCTTGGCTATGTTTCCATACAGACTCTTGCCGTAGCAGGGGCATTTCAGCAAGCCGGACAGTATATGTGCATGTTCGATGTCATGCACCTTCTCACGCTTAAAGTTGTTAGCTTTACGCTTTTCCTGTGCCAACTGCCAGTCCGACTCCGATATGATAGCCTCATGATGTCCGTTATATATCGGATACTCATCCTGCTCCACGATATGCATTTCATTACGGGTTCCGATCTTTTTCTCGGTGCGACGCCTGCCGTATGCTATCTTACCCATATATACAGGATTATCAAGCACACTCTTTACAAAGCCGGATGAAAAGCCGGGGATTGTGTTATTCTTACGAAGCTTCTTGGTGTATCCGTTATCGTTAAGATATGATGCCACGCCGTTGATACCCGAATTGGTATGGATATAGCGGTCATATATGATACGGATGATCTCCACCTCATCATCCGCTATCAGCAGTTGTCCGTTTTCAAGCTTATAGCCATAGGGTGCGAATCCTCCATTCCACTTACCTTCCTTTGCTTTCTGCTCCCTGCCTGCCATGGTCTGTGTGCGGATATTTTCACGCTCTATCTCGGCAACGGCTGACAGGACGATATCATAAGCTTACCTGCATCCTTTGAAGAATCAATCCCATCTTCCACGCAGATTAGGTTCACACCATAATCCTGCATGCTCTGAAGGGAATTCAGAACATCAGCAGCCTTACGCCCAAAACGGGAGAGTTTGAACACCAGAACGAAATCCACGCCATCCTCGCCGCTTTCAATCTTCTCCATCTTCTTTCTCCATCAACCTCCCGATCAGTTCACTGCATATCAGCCTCTTCAATCCATTCCTGTAGTTTCTCCTTGAGTAGCTTCTTATCCGGCAGATACAGCTTGTATTCCTTTGCATAGATATTGGAATCCTTCGGCAATGTCAGTTCTACCAACGCCTCATCACTCTGCTTACACATCAAGATTCCGATTGTTGGATTTTCGCCCTCTATAATCTCGTACCGGTCATAATAGTTCACATACATCTGCATCTGCCCCAAATCCTGATGCGTCAACTCTTCTACCTTAAAGTCTATTAGGACATAGCATCGCAGAAAACGATTATACAGAACCAAATCCAAATAGAAATTCTTATCATTAAATGTAAATCTACGCTGCCGTCTTTCAAACAAGAAGCCTTTACCCATTTCAAGCAGAAAATCCTGAAGCTTATCCAAAACACCTGCTTCCAAATCATTCTCATGATAGCTGCTCTTATCATCAAGGCCAGCAAATTCCAATACATATGGAGATTTCAGTATATCCTCTGGCCGGTATGGCATAGCTCCCTGCGTGGCCATTGCCATGACCTCATTTTTATCTCTGCTCAATGCAAGACGCTCATAAAGACTGGAATGATACTGCCGCTTCAATGTTTTAACATTCCAGACACCTTTTATAGCTTCAAGTTCATAGAAGCTTCTTTCGGCAGGATCTTCAATCGTCATCAAAACTTGATAATGCGTCCAACTCAGCTTGAAAGGAAAGTTCTGATGATCAACCGTCAATTGTCCAATCGGCGATTGGACAATTCCGTTTTCCTGCATTGTCCCTAATTGTCCAATTCCTGATTGGACAATTTGTGATTCACGATCTTTGTATGTCAGATAGAACTTTCTCATCCCAGCCAGATTGCTTCTCGAAAAACCGCGACCGTATTCGCTTGTCAGATATACCGAAAGCGAATCCAGTACTCTTGCTCCATATTGTGCACGTTCTGAGCCTTGTTGTTCTTCCTCTATCATGTATTTTCCCAGAAGATAGCTGGTATATACCGTCAGCGCATTGACGACAACACCCATGCTGCTTCTTGCATTATCGATCAAAGCCTTTGACTTTTTAAAAAGTTCAGTAAATTCATTCATTCCTCGGTACCTCTCAAATATCTCTCGTCTGCGAATCCTAAGGTCGATTTTTTCGACCTCAAGATTACCCATCTAAACAGGTCAATTTCGACCTGTTTAAACGTATCGAATTCGATGCGTTTAACTCCATCCTGTAATGATCTTTTTTGTAATATCACGAAAATGATATCCGTTAAACCCCTCGAATTCGAGGGGGTTAACCCTTCTTGCTCTTATTTACCAGTCTCTCGTACTCCATCTGATATGCAATCAACCGAGGAATGTATTCCGGCGGAGTACGCCTTCCCGATTCCCAGTCCTCTATTGTACGAACCGGGATTCCGGTATGCTTTGAAAATTCTGTTCTATTCTCACCGACACTCTCACGAAGTTCCCTTATTCTCTTTGCTATATCCATAGTTTTTACCTCCACGCAATGCCATAGTGTTAATATATCACATTTCCTCTCTCTCAGCAATGCGTGAAAGGTAAAAATCTGCATGTTTTTCATGAAATTGTCGTATCATATGCCTCGTTATTTCCTGTCCGTCATAAGCTTACAGTATCCGAGCATTCGAGAGGAAAATCTGTCCTTATCAGCGCCACACTCAATCTCGGTACTGATCAGGTTTCTAAGCTTTTCCCAATCCATCTTCTCAAGTAAACCCGGACCGTATTTCATTATCAGCCTGCTCATCCTTTTGAAGGAAGCTCTGCATGACATACATCTCACACATGGTATTCGAGACAGGCGTGCCGTAGGCAACACCTTAGCAACAGTTATTTGATAAAGTTTGGACGGTTGGTTTTACAGCAATAAAACCGAAAGGACAGATACAAATGATTGATGCGATGTACAATTACAGACAGGGTGAAATCCACTCCGCTGAGTTTTCTGACGAGTTTAACAAGCTCTGTATCCCCTTTGAAGATTCACTTAGCGAGGAGCAGATTGATGTATTCCACAAAATCCTCGACTGCGTAAGCAATACCGCCGCCGCTGAGATGAGCACTGCTTACAAGGTCGGCTTCAAGGACAGCGTGGCTTTAATGATAGAAGTTCAGATATAACCAAATATATAAAGTGGTCTTGTTTCTGTTAATTCAGGGATAAGACCTTTTTTATATGCAACTCAATAATTTAATGTTCAGTTAATGTTTGGCAATTGTTCCGTTAAGAGTGCGGTAGTATCATACATATATCAAAGGAAAAAGAATACAAGAGGGTGTTTTGAAAATGAAGAAAACTAAAAGGATAATATCTTTTATTTCCGCACTTGCTGTTATGAGCGGAATGCTCTGCGGCTGTACACCAGACAGCGCAAAGGAAACATCTGCTGAACCGGCTACAGCTCATCAAGTTCTTGACGTATCGGCGATCAGAGCGCAGGACGACTTTTACGGATATATCAACGCAGAACATCTGCTCGGCACTCTGCCTGCATACGGCGAAATGACCTGGGGTACTTTTGAGGAAGTGGATGCACAGACTGTACAGGAAGTACTCGGACTTATCAGCGAGATCGTTACATCAGAGGAAGAATATGAGCCGGGCAGCGCAGAATATCTGATAAAAAATGTCTACGATCAGGCAATGGCTTTTGATGATAATAAGGCGGTGTATTCGGAGATACGCAGTTTGTGCGATAAGATAAACAGTGTCGGAAGTATCGGTGAACTAATGGAACTTTGGAAAAAGCTGTACCGTTCATACGGAGCGAATACGCCCTTTGTGCCAACGGTAAGACAAAATTATTTCAAGTCGGGCGAATTCGCCTTGCTGATAGACCATAGCAAAGGAATGTGCGGAAATTCTTATGAGGACATATCCGACAGCGATGAAGCGTGTATCAGCATGAAAAACTACATGAGAGATATGCTGATGGCGATAAGCTATGATAAGGACACCGCCGACAGCAAAGCAAAGCAGGCGGTATATCTTGCACTGGAAATTGCCCGCAGTACCGATTTTTCGGCAGGAAAAGCGGCAAACCCATTTGCGGCTTTTGAATTTGTCAGCGAGGAGGATATGAACGGCATTTTCTCTAATCTTGATACAAGCGTGGTAAAGCTGTTCTTCGGGCTTGATGAAAACACCTATGGCGGCTGGTATGTAAAGGACAGAGGTCAGCTCGAAAAGATGAATGAGATGATGACAGAGGAAAATCTTGAAAGCTGGAAAACGATACTTATTTCCGAACTTGTGACGGCAAATATGGAGTTTTTAAGCACCGAAGCGGACAGCCTTTCGGAATACGGCAGCGGAGAGGAAAAGGAGTATTCCGTGTGTGTCAATACGATCGCATCAAATTTGTTTTTTGTAAATGACCTGAGCGCACTGTATGCTGAAAAATACTACACTGCCGAAGCGGACGCCGCTGTTCGTGAAATGTGCGAACAGCTAAGACAAAGCTACCGTGAACTTATCAGCGGTGCAGACTGGCTGACAGAGGGCGGACGCAAGGCGTTACTCAAAAAACTCGATAATATGAGATTTATCCTGCCCGATGCGGCAGTATCCGAAACCGACCCGACCCGTGCGGAACTGATAAAAGAAAGCTATCCGCAGACGCTCCATGCCATAAGGGAGCGCTCCTATGATGACAACATTGGGAATATCGGTGCGAAGTTCGATATGACACGTCCCATAATGGCAACCTATGAAGTGAACGCAAACTACAATCCAAACAATACAGTTACCATAACTGCGGCGATCATGCACGCTCCTTTTTTCGACCCCAAAGCCGATATCGGAACGAACCTCGGCGGACTGGGTGCGATCATAGGTCACGAAATGGGTCACGGCTTTGATACGATGTGTATGGACTACAACGAAAACGGCGAATATGCTCCCGATTGGCTCTCTGATACCGACAGAAATGCATTTGTGGAAAGAGCAGAAAAAATGCAGGGTTATTTCTCTGATTATACCGTGCTTGATATCTATCACGTTGACGGCAAAAAAACAAGCGGCGAGAACTATGCCGATTTAGGTTCAATGGAATGTATTGTGAATATCCTCAAAGATGATAAGGTGGAACTGAAAAAATACTTTGAGAATTACGCAGTCACATACGCCGAGACACGGGTAGACAGCTATGCGATAGATGCCTTGGAGAGCGATGAGCATAGTCCCGGAAAGGTCAGGATCAACGCAGTGCTTTCAAACTGCGAAATGTTTTACGAGATATACAATATAAAGGAGGGGGACGGTATGTACTGCGCTCCTGAGGAAAGGGTAAGCAGGTGGTAAAAATGGGTCTTATAATCAAGCACACGCTTAAAAGTATGTGGGCGCACAAGATGCGTACTTTTCTGCTGCTTTTCTGTGTCAGCATATGCAGTCTTGCGGCGATGCTCTGCTTTGATATGTCGGGTTCTTTGGAGCAGGCGGTCAAGGCAAATAACGCTAAGGCGTTCGGCAAGGCAGACATCATTGTTACCGCCTCATACGATCTCGACGACGATTTTGCAAAGGGTATCCCCGAAAGCACAGTTCTGGAATTATCCACTGGCTCTACGGTCTTTACAAAGCATATCGTCGGCACTTATGATATGCTCACCCAGAAAGCGTGCAGTATCAGCGGTGTGGATATTCCCAAAGCAAAGGAAATGGGCGTATTGCCGAATGATGCGGAGATAGGTGATATGCAGGCGGCAGTCAGCAAGGACTTTGCCGATGAGTTTGGCTATTCCGTAGGCGATACGATAACCCTTTACAGCAACGCTAAACAGCCTGTTGACTTTACTGTCAGCGGTCTGTACGGCGATAACGTCGGGCTTTTCAGTTCGGGCGATACGATCGTGATAAGCAATGAGTCCATGAAAAGTCTTTACGGCGGTTCTGATACCGGCACAAGGCTTGCCTACATAGATATTGCAGATGATGAAGAAATAAACAGCGCAGTTCAAACGCTTGAGAGCAATTTGCCCTCGGCAAACGTGCAGGCGGTGTTTGAAAACGAGCAGACACAGGAAATGATCGGGAACATCACAAGGATATTTACTATACTGTTTGCGGTATGTCTGCTTCTTGTGATATTTGTAACGGTATCGGCATCTCAGAGGATAATCACTGAGAAAATGCCCGTAATCGGCACTTTCAGAAGTCTTGGTATATCGAGCAGACTGACATACACGGTGCTGCTGGGAGAGAATATTGCCTACGGACTGATAGGCTCGGCAATAGGCATATGTATATATTCCGTACTGCGCCCAATGATATACAGTTCTCAGTTCGGTTCTTCCGAAAATGCCGGAAAAATGAGCATCGGTGCGGTCGCAGGAGTGATAATATTCTGCGTGGCACTCGAATGCCTTTGCCCGGTCAAGGAGATCCTTTCGGCGGTAAAGACATCTATCAGAGATATTATTTTCTCAAACAAGGACACGCAGTACAGACACGGCAGGGTTTCGACAGTTTCAGGCATTCTTCTTGCAGTCATTACCTTTGTAACAGCTTTCTTCTCGGAGAACTTTTTTGCAGGTCTGATCTGCTTTGTCAGCACAGCGGTCGGTGCAGCACTTCTTTTTCCTTATGTACTACGCTTTATTGCAGGACTTCTTGTGAAGATATTTGACAGGCAGAATAAACCCATAGCAAGGCTTGCGGCAGTGGAAGCAAGGGAAAAGAAAAGCACGGTGGGCAGCGCGGTGCTGTGCTTTACGGCAGAAGCGGTGTGTATCGTGGTGTACAGCTTTGCGTCATCAATGAGCGGATTTTATATGCACGAAAACAGCACCGCCGACCTGAACGTGAGTACAGACGGATCTACCGAAAGAACACGTTTTTCCTATATAGAGGATATAGATGGGGTAGGCGAAACGGAATACGGTTATTATCAGAATAGTGTGATAGAGATAAACGGAGAGCAGACAGCAAACGGAGTTCCTATATACGGCTGGAAGGACGGCGGTTATGAACTTTTCAGGGGAGTATCTGATATCCCCGACGACCTTGCATACGATGAGATCGTCATCAGCAAGGCAGTGGCACGGAAATACGATCTGAGCGAAGGTGATACAGCCGAGATCACATTCAGAGCCGATGGCTTTATGCCTTATGTAAAGCAGCTTCGTGTCAAAGGTACATCGCTTACCGATCATGAAAATTCCAGCGGAACGACTGTCGTGATATCCGAAAAGCTGTTCAAGGATATCTACAAGGATATCCCCTCCGGTATCTATATCAAATGCAGTGACCCTGAAAGGGTACGTTCAGTCATTGAGGATCACTCCGCCGATATGGTGTCGGAGGTGCAGACATATGATGAATACCATGAAGCCGCAAGTCAGGACAGCGCAGGCTTAATGGCGATCATTGACGGCGTGATAATGCTTGCACTCGGTATTACATTCATCGGCGTGGTAAGCAACTGCCTGATCGGTTTCGAGGGCAGAAAGCGTGAATGTGCGGTGCTGATGTCTACTTCATTGACAAGAGGAAAGCTGTCAGAGATGTTCTTTGCGGAGAGCGCTATAGCATCTGGTGCGGCGCTTGTTATGGCAGTTCCGCTGTCGATCTTTATGTACAAGGTATTTTTAAATATACTTGACGGACTTATGGTATCTATACCGATACACATGAGCATCACAAACAGCATCGTTCTTGGTCTGCTGATGTGGGCAGTGTTCACACTTTCGGCACTTTTCCCCATAAAGGCACTCAGAAAAATGAACATAGCAGCACAGCTTAAATATGAATAACGGAGGAAGGAACAATATGAATCTGATAGAAGTAACAAATGTAAGCAAGACTTTCGGAAAGGGCGAAGCTGCTGCGAAAGTGCTTAACAATATATCGCTTGATGTTAGACAGGGCGAATTTGTATCTCTTATGGGAGCATCGGGCAGCGGAAAATCCACACTGCTGTATCTGATCGGCGGACTTGACAGGGATTTTGATGGCACGATAAAGGTATGCAGCAAGGATATCACCAAAATGAAGGAGCGTGAGCTTTCAAAGTTACGCCTTGAAACGATAGGCTTCATATTCCAGTTTTACAATCTTGTGCAGAATATAAGCGTTGAGGACAATATCCTGCTGCCCGAACTGACAAAAGGTCGCAGCAGAGCAGAACTGAAAAAAGATCTTGACGAGATACTGGAGATAACGGGTCTTTCCGACAAGCGAGAGTCTATGCCCAACGAACTTTCGGGCGGTCAGCAGCAGAGAACAGCGGTCGCAAGGGCGGTCATCGCATCGCCGCAGCTTATACTTGCAGACGAAGCAACGGGCAACCTCGATTCGGTGTCGGGCGAGGAGATCATGAAGCTTTTTGCAAGAATAAACAAGGAGAAAAATATCACCATTTTACAGGTGACTCACAGCGAGGAATGTGCGGCATACGGTACAAGGACGGTAAGGCTTGCAAACGGGCAGATAGCGTGAAATAATATTACATAAATACAGGAGCAATTTAAGAATGGAAAAACAATGTAAGATATGTGGTGGCAAATTGATTGAAACTCGTTTAAGAACAGGTGCGTATCTGCTGGGTGTCGCACCAACAGAAGATGACAAGAAGATAAAGCCACGATATTCAATAGTTCTTTGTGATACTTGTGTTGAGTGCGGAAATATCGAAAGAATATATGCAGAAAAGCCTGAAAAACTCAAATAAATCTAAGGCAACACCGCACAAAGACCGCCTGACGGCTTTGTAGTACATATGCTTGCATCTGCACCACAATCTCTGTGCGGTGTTGCCCTAAAATATTGCAATTATAAAGGAAGCGAAACTATGCCGAATATTCTTATTGCCGATGACGAAAAGGAGATAGTGAAACTCCTGAAAATATATCTTGAAACTGACGGTGTTGCCGTGCTTGAAGCGAATGACGGAGCGCAGGCACTCGATATTCTCGAAAGGAACGATATTGACTTGGCGCTCGTTGACATCATGATGCCGAAAATTGACGGCTATCAGGTAATAAAAAAGGTACGTCAGAGGGAAAAGTATATCCCCGTCATGGTCATCTCTGCAAAAGTCACGCTTTCGGACAGGGTGCTTGGCATTGATCTTGGTGCAGATGATTATATCACAAAGCCCTTTGAACCTTTGGAGGTTGCCGCTAAAGTCAAGGCACAGCTTCGCAGACTGAATGTCACCTCACCGCAGACACAGCCGAAAAGCCTTATCACGGTGGGCAATATGAGCCTTGACCTTGACGAGTGTACTTTCATAGGCGGTAATGAGTTAAAAGTACTTACAAAGGCGGAATTCAAAGTGCTTGAGCTTCTTATGTCGCAGCCAAAAAGAGTTTTCACCAAAGAGCAGATATACGAAAGTGCGTGGTATGATGACAGTGCGGTGGATGACAATACTATCCGTGTGATAATCAGCCGCCTGCGTGACAAGGTGGGGGCTGAGCATATCAAAACTATCAGAGGATTGGGGTATCGGTTTGAAGAATAAAAAATTGCTTTCGCTGAAAAACAAGATCTTTTTAAGCTATGTGGGTCTGTGCTTTGGTCTGGTGTTGTTGTTTAAAAATCTGGACTATATCTATTACGATATACTCGACCCGATGCTCAATCCGAACGTTACGGATATTAATGCTAACACGCCATCACGGTGGGGTTATTTTATACTGAATATCCTTATCTTTGTGGCGTTTGCACTTGCTTTTTACAGACTGACCACAAAGGCGATAAAGCAGGAGAGCGAACGCCGTCTGCAAGAGCAGAATTTGCTGTATGCAGCTATTGCACATGATCTGAAAACTCCAATGACCTCAGTGCATGGCTTTGCAAAAGCACTTTCGGACGGAAAGATACAACCCGATGAACAGCAGGAGATATTCGACATCATATACCGCAAATCCAACAGCATGAACGATATGGTGAACACTCTGTTCGACTACGCAAAGCTTGGGACTGACGGGTATAAGCCAGCGCTTACAGAGGTAGATATATGCTCTCTTGTGCGTGAGGTCATAGCCGAGAATTACTGCGACTTTGAAGATCACGGCATAGAACTTGACATAGACATTCCCGAAACAGCTATTACGATAAACGCCGACAAGACCGAGATGAAAAGGGCGGTCACAAATCTTATCGTTAACATTTACAAGCATAATCCCGACGGTATCAGAGCAAAGGTATCGGTCGCAGATGATAACGGGAAAGCCGTTATCCGTATAGCGGACAGCGGTGACTCTCTCCCCGAAGGCGTGGATATTTTCGAGCCATTCGTAACGGAAAACATCGCAAGAACTGTCGGCCACGGTACGGGACTTGGACTTGCGGTAACAAAGCGTGTCATCGAACGTCATGGCGGAAAGATATATGTGGAAACAGCCGCTGCCGACTATACGAAGATGTTTGTCATCAGACTGTAGTCTATTGGCGCAACCATAAACCGTTCCGTACACTTGGGACCCACTACCACAAAATGTTCGACATTTTGTAGCGATGGCATAGCCATCCATTGACACTTTCGTGTTCACGACGCCGTATATACGACTATCTCCTCTCATGCCTAATTCTTTTCGAGGATAAGGAGTTCTCTTTCCTTACATGTGTTATTATCGCTCCGCCATACTAGCAACTTGTACTCACTTATACTTAAGTGTCCGTGGCTCGCTTGATTTTCACCGTTAGGTCCTTCAATACACTTGGCAAGCCTATGACTGATTACTGTCCGAAAACATACCGGAGCTTTCCAACTTCGTGGGTGATATGAATAACTGACCGCTAATGCATAACATAACCATCAGCTTTATTTGTTGCACCTATCATATCATACAGGATTTAGAACCGTCCAAAACTGCGGTGGTGGCTCATAACACCAAATGCTGGTGGTGATCTTAATCCACAAAATACTATTCTCATCTCAGGATTTCCCCCTTTCTCAGAAAATAAAAAAGACCTGACTATAATACCAACTTGGTATCATAATCAGGTCTTCTTCTTAAATAAATTCTCTTTCCGATGCCCTATTTATCTTTATTTTGGCTTTTATCTTCTTATACTCTTCGCTATCAAGATAATTTCTTTTATCTTCGCCTACGGTCTTGTAGAATTCATCTACATCAACCTCCAAACGCACCGTATAATCAGGCTTTACGCCGATGTTGACCAACTGAACTACCGTCTCAACATGCACTGTCATCGGAAACTGGTCAAAAGCACGTACCCGCTCCAGTTTGTAGCCGTTTTCGCAAAGATATTTCAGATCTCTGGCTAATGTTGCAGGATCACAGCTTACATATACGATCTTATGCGGTGCCATCTTTACCATAGTCTCGAGGCACTTTTCATCACAGCCCTTACGTGGCGGATCTGTCACGATAACATCCGCTTTGATATTCTGCTCCTTATAGAGTCTCGGGAGAACTTCTTCTGCTTTACCATCATAAAAGTTCGCATTCTCTATCCCATTTAAGATTGCATTTTCCTTCGCATCCGCAACTGCCTGCGGCACGATCTCAACGCCATGAACCTCCCCTGCCTTGCCGGCAAGGAACAGAGAGATCGTGCCAATCCCGCAATACAGATCCCAGACTGTTTCCGTTCCCTTCAGATCCGCATACTCTAAAACCTGTTCATACAGTTTTTTTGTCTGGACCGGATTGACCTGATAGAATGACAGCGGTGAGATGCGGAATGTAACTTCTCCGATCCGGTCGGTAATGTATTCTTCGCCCCACATCACCTTATAACTGTCTCCCATGATCACATTGGTGTTACGGGTATTCGGACTGAAGCAGATACTCTTGATCCTTTCACCGATCTTCGGCAGAGATCGAAGTCCCTCGATCATCGGTTTAGTATAAGGGAAGGAATTCCCATTGATGACAAAGCAGATCATGATCTCTTGCGTGGAAAAACCGGCACGGAGCAGGACATGACGCACCAGCCCTTTGTGTGTCTTCTCATCATAAGGCTGTATCTCATATTTGTTCATAAAAGAAAGAATAAAATCCAGCAGATACCGGTTTTCCGCTCGTCCCAGGGCGCAGTTCGTATTGGCAATGATATCATGTGTCCGCCCGGCATAAAAACCGGCTACTGCATCGCCTTTTTTGTCCGTTCCGACCGGAAACTGTGCCTTATTGCGATAATGGAATGGTTCTTCCATTCCCACGATCGGCTCCATAACAGACTCCACCAGCTCCTCATCAAATCCGCCGATCCGGATCAGGTCGTTTTTGACCTTGTTCTGCTTGAATGCACACTGCGCGGGATAATCCATCGCCTGGATCTGGCAGCCGCCGCACTGTCTGGCATATTTGCAGACAGGAACCACTCTGTCTTTGGATGGTGTAAGTACTTTATCAAGTCTGGCATAGGCAAAATTCTTCTTTACCTTTGTCAGCTTCGCGCGGACCTTATCCCCCGGCATGGCATCCTTGACAAAGATCGTGTAACCTTCCGCCTTACCGATTCCCTCTCCTTCGGTGCCGATATCTGTAATCTGAAGTTCTACCAGTTCATTCTTTGTTTTCTCCATAGCCCACTCTCCCTGATATTCTCTTTCACAATTTTTGCAACCCTCTCTTAGGTTCGGCCGGTTCTTTGTCTTCCTTTTTGTGCTGTCTTATGAAAGAAATGCAGATTCCATCCATGTCTCCTCAGGATCCTACTCAGATCTCGTCGCTCTGACATTACTGTCGAGCAGGCGGTTGAAGCCAAGCCATCCCGTATCATAAGTCGATTCCAAAAGTTCCGTAAAGGTCTCCAGCTTCGCATCTGTATTATCCGCAAAGTTTAAAGCCACAGCTTCTATCAGTGCCGGCTTTTTCGGAGAGCCGAATTCCAGTTCGCCATGATGTGCCAGAATACAGTGTTTCAGTTCATCGGCTGATGCCTGCGGAAAGTCCGGTATTTCCCGGATCTTCTCGCCTACCATCTCACAGCCCATCACAATATGCCCTAAAAGATTCCCTTCGTCCGTATAGTCGTTAAGCGGAAAAGGCGAAAGCTCTTTCGTCTTGGCAATATCATGGCAGATTGCCGCTGTGATCAGAAGGTCTCTTTTTAAGATCGGATAAGACTTGCAATAATAATCACACAGCTTCGTCACACTCAGTGTATGCTCCAGTAAGCCACCCACAAAGCCATGATGTACCGTCTTGGCTGCGGAGGTGTTCCTAAAGGTCGCGGCGAAGGCTTCATCCTCCACGAAAAACTTTTCCAGCAGCGTCCTGAAATAAGGGGCTTTTACGGAAGCAATAAAGCCTTTGAGCTCTTCATACATCTTTCCGATGTCTTTCTTGCTGACCGGAAGGTAATCCTCCTGTCTGTATTCACCTTCCTTGCACTTTCTGAGTCTCTTGATGTTTACCTGCTTCGCCCCCTGGAAAGATGTCACTTCTCCTACGATCGCTATGTAATCGAGCGTATCAAAATCATCGATTCCCATGCTGTTGGGCTCCCAGATCTTGGCGTCCACTGTCCCTGTTTTATCCTGTAAGATCACATTTTCATAAGGTTTGCCGTTTCTGGTCACTGCAGCCTGCTTATACTTGCAAAGGTATACATCCGATACCTTATCTCCCTCATTAAACTCTACAATATACTTCACTTTTTACTTCTCCTCTTCTCTTCTATTTAATATTCCGCATCGGATGCTCTGCGTCCTCTTACTTTGTTGCCGATCATCCGATCCCGTTTTACATTCCTTCCGGGAGCTCTCCTTTATTCCTTTATCTGTGTTGCGATATCACAGTCGATCTCAATATACTCCGATCCGTTAAAACGTGCTACCGTAACCGGAAAAACCTCACCCGGGGAAGCCTCCATCAGCAATTCCTGATACTCCTGATAAGATGTTACTTCCTTATCTTTCGCCCGAATGACCACATCACCCTTGGTAATGCCTGCATTCATGGCCGGTGAATCAATGTCAACCTCTGTGATATAAGCCCCGAACGGAATATTCAGCTCCTTATGTGCTTCCTGCGTTACATCCATACCATGGATACCGGCATAGGCTCTCCTTTCACTGTTGGAAAGTTTCTCAATCAATTCATGAACATCCTGAATGGAAATTGCACTCAGAAGATGATTACCGCCTGCCTCCATGGAAGCTTTGGTCACGATCCCAAGAATATCTCCCTCTGCATTGATCAGGACACCATTGGCCTGATTATTGGCATAAATATCGGAAGCCAGCAGTTGATAGGAGGCATCAGCCAGTCTCATCTGTGTTCCCTCGGAATTAATGGTCCCGTAAGAAATACTTCCAAAGTCTCCCCTGGGACTCCCGATCGCTATCACAAATCTGCCAAGGATATCAGCCTGCTTCACTTTGCCAAAAGAAGCGTAGGAAAATGTTTCTCTGGTTTCTTTTTCCACCGCATCACTATCCACTGCAAAGACACCCAATCCGGTATCATAATCAGAGTCTTTTAAACTTGCCGTCGCTACGGATCCATCCGCAAAAGTCACACTGTAACTATCTGCATTGCTTAAATGTGCATTGTCCGCCACGATCAGAAACTGGGAATCATAATCCGCCACCAGAATCCCCGTCACACTGTTTTCCCGTTCGACCGACTGCTGGAACCAGTCTGTACCGGTTTTCACTCCGGTGACTTTTACCAGACATTTCCCGGTCTTTTGGGAAACCTCATACAGTTCATCATAAAAGGCCTCGAATGCCTCGATCCCCATGTTCTCACTGCGGCGCACTGCAGACTTCGCCGCTTCCTCCGCTGCTGCCTCCGCCGCCGCTTTCGCCGCCTCCGTCACTTCTTCTTCCGCATCTTTTTCCGTCAGGAATTCTTCCGGCGATACCTCATCCTGTATTTCCGGAAGCTGCACTTTTTTGATTTTCTCCGGATATAATATATTACTGATGATCGGTTCTAAGACCAGAAAGGTAATGCAGGCAACGATCGCAAAGATCGCTGCACCTGCTCCGATCAGAAATGTACGCTTAAACAGTCTGACTTTGTTGACCGGTTTGGAACGGATCTGCTCAGACAAAAAACGATATTCTTCGCCTTCTCCCTCATCCGGTGCAAGGTTGTCGTTTTCTTTCTCACTCATATTACTCTCCTGTTCTATGATAACGCTTTTCCAAAATCCTCTTTTCAGTATAACGAATCTGATTTTTGCTGTAAAGAGGACGTTGGTATTGACAATCTGTTGATCGTTGGTTTTCCTCCGTTCCCCGATTACACAGCCTGTTTTTCAGCAGGCACTTTGGGGCATGCAGATGTAGTCTGCCATGTCGCTGTCCGGATCACGATTTATCCCTCCATCGAGTTGCGGTCTCCGCGCAGGATCCTGTTGCGGTCGGAACCGGATAATTTCACCAGCTTCCCTCTGCGGTCGTAATAGGTCAGAAGATCCGATTTTTTTACATGAGTTCCGCTTTGTCCTTCCTGTATCTGTGTCACATCTGCCCCGGTATCCATGCTCCGTTTCGCTGACTCGACAGTATTCTGCTGCACTTGCACCGCTTCCGGCTGTATTTCCTCTATCGAAGTTTCCTCCTTGACATTCTCCTCCACGATCACTTCCGAATCCGAATTCCAGAAATTGATCAGGGCTGTCTTTAACTGCTCCCAAAATAAAGACATACGTCCGGTAAATGTTCTCAGGAGATTTTTTGCTCCTGCCAGGGCTTTTTCAAAAGAGAAGCTGCTTCCGGCTTCTTCCGTCCGCTCAGCGCCCGATTGTCCGTAGGATCCGTTCTGACCGCTTTTTTGTCCGGAAAGCTCTAATACCACTCCGCCTTTTGCATCTTCTGTTTCTTTGGTTTGCTCTTTTTGCGCGTCTTTTCTATAGTCCAGGGTAAACTTTTCACCGCCCTGCAATGTCCTGCCGGCCTGTGCATCTATTCCCTTTTCCACTCTCTGATAAGATGAATATCCATTTCCTACCGGATCGATCATAGGCAGCTCCCTTCTACTATTTAAAGTACCGTATCCAGACAATCAATCTTTTCCCTCCACTTATAGGATACGGTTGCTTTCTTAAAATAGCAAGGGCTTTTTTTATATGTGAAAAAACTGTCGTAACGGAATACGGCAAACTCCCCGTCAATAAGACAGGAGGACGTTTTGTCTTCGTCCCCCTGTTTCCTTCGCGGCTATTTTATTGTTACCGACTTACTCTTAGACCATTCAGAGTATACTTTCTTTCCGTTTACTTTCTTATAGGTACGGATCCTTACGTAATATTTCACTCCTTTCTTTAATCCTTTTACTGTCATGGACGTTTTCTTTACTGCCGCGTTCTTCGTCTTTACTCCTTTGGTAAAGCGCTTATTTTTTGCAAACTGTACTTCATAACCATTTGTGTCTTTGATCTGCTTTTTCCATTTCACTGTTACCTTGCCGTCATTTACTTTTACACTCTTAAGCTTCGTCGGCTGCGGATTTACCACAACTGCCTGCGCTGCTTTTTTTGCAGCTTCTGCTTTTTTTGCTTCCTCGGCCTTTCTTGCCTCTTCAGCCTTCCTTGCCTCCTCGGTCTTTCTTGCTTCTTCGGCTTTTCTTTCTTCTTCAACCTTCTTTGCCGTTTCCAATGCACTCTCCGCTGCACTCAGAAGCTCAGTCTTCTCTCCGACCAGTGCTTTTTCTTCTTCTGTAAGTGCATCATAGGCTTCTCTTGCTTCCCGGATCGCATCTTCGCTCTCTAACGTCACCTCTCCGATCGCGTCGATCTTAGAAATGACTGCCTGTGCTTTTGCGACAGACTCCTTACTCATGACAGACTGCGTTCCAAGACTTACCGATGCATTCCCTAAGGCTGCGGACACGCTCACCGTATAGGCCTCTTTTGCATCAAAATCTGTGCTCTCCACTGAGATGGTTTCCTCTTTGTCTGCTTTGCCGGAAAATGCGCTGGTTCTCACTGCATAATAAACAGTTTTTCCTCTCTGTTCTACACGCACTGACACCGGAATGATCACATCTGCTGCCATCATCTCGTCGCTATCCGCCGCCGGAACCTGATTCTTATATTCTTTAATCTTTTCGGAAGCCTTCAGCTGATAAATAATCGTCAGCCTGCCATCCTCTTCCTTCGTTTCCACCTGACCGCTTATTGCCTCCTGTGCCTGTTCTTTGCTGATATCGGGCTGCGCATCTGTCTGATAAGCAAAGGAATCGATCACATAGGGCAGATAGAAGCTGCTGTCATGTTCGCCTTCCTCCAGCTCAAAGAAATGCTCTGCCTTTGCACTTCGCAATTTCTGATCCAGCCTGATTGCAGGAATGCCGAATTTATACAGATCGCGGTTGCCGGAAACAAAATATTGTCTGTAATACTTTAAGAACGTATCACTTGCATTTAATGCTTTCTCCAGCGGATTGCCTCCCATATTGATCGCCCCGAAATAACTGATGATCCCGGAGAACAATTGCGGATTGTTCAATCCGATATTGTAGGAGCCGCTTCCTCCCATAGAAGCTCCTGCCGTAAAGCGGTATCTTGCATCGGGTATGGTACGGTAATGCTCTTCCACAAACGGAAGGATTTCCTGCGTTACCATTTTCTCCCATTCTCCCTGCCAGAAACCATTGTCATTACTGTCCGGGATCACCAGGATCATATCCTTGATCCTGCCTTCTGCGATTCCCGCATCCACGATCCGGTTCAATCCGTCCACGGCATAGGAATTGCTACTGGAGTTTAACTGATGGAACACATAGGCCGTCGGATAAAAACGATCCTCATTTTCCTTATCAAAATATCCTTCCGGCAGATAGATCAGGAAGTTTTCCATCTCTGTCTCATTTTCTGTTCCTAACGCCAGTGCCCTGTGTGCCGATGGGATCTGCTGTGAATAAAAGCGATCGTGCTCACCATAAAGACTCGCCACACCCTCCTCAATACGGTAATATTCATTTACGGATTCCTGTACGTTCTTTTCTCCCAGCTGATAGATACGGCTTGCCTGATAGTAGAAAAGATCATTCGCTTCAAACACGTTCACATCCTCATCCGTAAAGCTGACTGTTTCCGCCTCGGCCATCCGCTCTGAAATCTTTTGTATCAGCTCTGCCTTAGTGCTTCCGGACTGGAAATATTCTGCATCCACCGTTGCCGCATAAGCGCTCAGATCCTTCGCCGCAAATGCTTTTGCCTGCTCTTGTACCGCTTTTTTAACCAGATCTGCTTTTTCCTGTGATGCAAATACACTCGGCTTACTGGTCAGTTTATTGTAAGCTGCTGCAGAATAAAGTCCCGGGTGTCCCCCGTACCAGCCACCGTCACCTGACTGATTGTGGGAAAGTACCATCATCACATTCTTACCGCCAATATTTAAGTCCTTGGAGTTGATGGAATAAATCCGTTCAGTATCCCAACAGTCCTTCTCATGCTGCCAGGTCGTCTCATTCAGACCGGTACAACCGATCTGTTTGCCGTTGATAAAGCAGATATCCGTCTCGTCAAAATAACCGACCGGAACGATATATTCTCCCTGCGGAAAGTCTGCCGGGATATCGAATTCCTTGATATACCATCCATAGCCCGCATAGTATTTCATATTCGTTTCCTTGGAAAGTGTCTCATCCCACCATCCCAGACAGGGGTATACTTCCTCCCAGGTAAGATATTCTTCTGCTTTCGGCAATTCTCCCGGCGTCACTTCTTTTGCCGCCTTAAAATGCCAGCTTCCCAAAAGATCGATCAGCTGTTCCTCCGGAGCCTCACCGGTCGATGCAATCCGTACCAACGGCTTGGAATCCAGCACCATCTCTTTTCCAAGAATATTGGCCGTCAGCGTAATGGTCGTACTGATGTTATGAATCACATTCGGCAGTTTGATCGGTGTCGCATTCACATATCCTTCTGCGTTTTCTTTGACACTTAGCGTAAGCTGCTGATCCTCCGCCACCTTCTCCCCGGTATCCGTATCCGTCATGGAAATTGTCAGAGTAAGCGGTGATTCCTTCGTTCCGCAATAGGCTGTATACAGATCACTCACAGTCAGCTTATATCCAGCCGTAATCTCTTTCTCTGTCCGGTAAGCCGCCTGCGGGGAAAGGGATAAAGAGGCAGTAAGCATATTTTTCACCAGTCTGCTTCCCATTCCTTCGATCGCCTCCGCAACGGAAGCCTCCAGAAACTTCTCATCATAGGAAGCGTTTTTTACTTCCAGCTGCAG
Organism: Lachnospiraceae bacterium; assembly: GCA_015056815.1. GTDB lineage: Bacteria > Bacillota > Clostridia > Lachnospirales > Lachnospiraceae > SIG333. The sequence continues at coordinate 23,695 of SVFN01000027.1, forward strand.
CGCATAAGCGTCTGCGTTTCCATAATACGAATAGTAAAATCCTCCATAAGCAGCACCCCGATTGATATAATAGGAAATGATATCATTCGCTCCGTGCTCCTTATAAGCCTTTTCATCCTCTGAAGCGCTGTCCATATAGGTATAGAAGGAATTCGCGATCTGATTGGAAAACTTGCCATTCCCCTGTCCGCCATCCGTCGCGATGTCATAAAAATCACCATAGCTTGCAAGCCATGTATTGTCTGCACTGACATAATCACCGCCAATGCTTGCCATCATGCCAAAAAGTGCCGGAGAAGCGTTCCAGTTCTTTTCTCCGTCTGTGTAAGTTAAGATCGTTGCCAGATACCCTCCGTCATCCGCACCGATCACTCCACGCCCCATGGGATTTGCAACAGTATGATAATCCGTATCGATCTGGTCGATCAGCTTTTGTACTGCATCATAAACCTTTGCTCCCTGCGCGGAAAAATCCGTTTTTACCACGATCACATCCTGGATCGTATCGCCGGTAAGTTTTTCTTCCACCGTCTTTAAAAATGTCTCACTGTAACTGCTTTTTCCATCCTCCGGCATCAGAAAAAGCACCGGGTACTTCGTCTGGGTATCCTCATTGTCATAGTCTTTTGGAAGCATGACCGTATACGGGTACGCAACCCCATCCACCGTCAGTGTCTTCGCCGTTTCTGCCCCCGCCTTAAAGTCTTGTGTGATCTGTCCGTCTGCCCGGTCAGACCGTTTCGCTACTGCTTCCTTAGCAGATATATTCTGTGGCATCACCACCCCTGAAAATGCCAGAACTGCAGACAGCGATAAGGATAATAGTTTTTTACCCTTCATATAGATAACCTCCTCCCATATAAGCGAAAAGGCTCTTTAACACCTTTCCGCTTACGATTCTAAGAGGATTATAACGTTTTTACCTGTATATTTTAATGGAACATTTTGACTTGCTGTTTGATGTTTTTTGACATGAAACAAACAGACTTCTTTGACGTGTATCCTAGAAACGCCTCTGAGGCGGCTGTACGTTCTTGGACCGGTACTCCGACGGAGTCATGTTGTACATATTCCGGAACTGTCTGTTGAAATGTTCTAAGGAGCGATACCCCACCACCTCGCTGATCTCACTGATCTTTAACGTGCTCTCCTTTAGCAGCCTGCAGGTCGCATTCAGACGATATTCCTGTATCAGCTTCGTGAAATTCTTCCCGGTCAGCCGGACCACCAGACGACTTAAGTAGCCTTCACTATATCCGAAATGTACTGCCGTTTTGGACAATGTGGTGTCCATGAAGTTCTTCCGAAGATAGGTCAAAAGCTCCAGCTCCTGCTTGTTCTGCCCCGACACATAGTACTGGTCAAAATTGCGGATCAGAAGAAGAAACGTATACATCATCAAAAAGTGCAGGGATTTGTCATAGTATTTCCTGTGGTTATAGTATTCCAGATACATCCGGCAGATACTGTGCCAGACCTCGGAATCCGTCTCTGTCTTAAAATAAAGATAGGGAGCCCGCTCCGTCCCCTGCAAGCACTGTCTGAAAAAATTAGCCAGAATACTGTCGTCGGACAAAACCTCATAAAACGCCGTATGAAACGTGCTTTTGCGAAGCGAGATATTCAGGATGATATCCTCATCCGCCATCGCCTCTATGGAGTGCTTCACACCGTCCGGCAAAATGCAGATATCTCCCGCCTTCATTTCCAGCACCGTTTTATCTCCCACCCGGTTGATACAGCTTCCCTCCACGACACAGATGATCTCAAAATAGGTATGCGAATGAAAATAGGTCGGCGTATAGCGCGAATGCTTCCAGACCGCGATATCCACTCCTGTCGAAAAGATCGGCTCCACTTCCGGAAATTCATCGAATACATCTCCAAGCTCCGGAACTGTCAGATACTCCCTGCGGATATACTCTTTATCCAGACTGTTCAGATAACTCTGATAAGCTTTTGGTCCTTCCATTTTTTTCGCATATAGATTTTTATAAAACATTTCATGCGCATCCCACCTGTGCGCAAGTGCTGCAAAATCTTTTTCCATAATTTCCCCTTTTCCTTGTCATGAACCATCACTTTTTTGCACAAATGCAATATAACAATTACCACCGTATGCAATGCGGTCCGGAGTCTGCTTTTCATCTGAATCTTTCTATTCTTTCTCCATTCTTCTTCCCGGTTGGATCTGGCAGTATATCTCGGGAGTTCATATAACATCGATAAGAAAAATCCATGGTAATGTAAACATCTTCACCTTCCCTTCGCTCCGATGTTTTTTTCATATATCCGGTAAAGAATAAAAGCATGGCTATTTTTCGCCCAAATGACTCGCTAACTTAAGTCCCCCTGAGTCATTATTCCACGGAATAGAGTGTGTTCTTCTCAAACAATCCAATTGCAAATCCCATTCGCATGAATAATGGCATATGTTCATACGCCCGGAAGCTGGTGCGCTCCAATAATTCTTCCAGCGTCAGCACTTCGTAATAGCCATAGGGATTTGCAACCGTAATCGTATCATTTGGAATGTCAGCGCCTACAATCAAGGAATAATGCAGCGTCCATTCATCCCCATACATCGCCGCCCATTCAAAGGGAACCGGCTTGCCGGATTCTAAGGTGTCATACATGATATCGATAAACTCGGTATTCTTCACGTACTTGTGCATGGTCGTGGTATATTCCGGGAACTGCTTGTTCATCTCCTTGCAAAAATTTTTGCCGGAGGAAGTCACAACTGTTCCGTATTCATCGAAGAGACTATCCTCTGTCACATTTCCCCCATTCCATGCAGAGAACATCTCAATGACCGCATATCCACAAGAAATGTGTTGCTGAATCACTTCCACGTCAGCTACTTTTACCGGATTCTGATACTTCGGATCCGTATACACCGCCGAATAATCGTCCTGCGTTAGCGTAGTACGAATGCTGACAATTAGGAGCAATACAAGGGGGATTGCTACCAACACGGCTAAGATTATTCCTGTGATTTTTGCTGCTTTTTTCATCTTTCTTCCTTTTCTTTCCTTTATTTTGGTCCCCGTCCCCAGGGGCCATCTCCCTACAATTCGTTAAGGAAAGAATCGAAGGTGGTGCAAACGAAAAAGCAGCCTTGAACTCTTCGATAACTGCCCTTTCGTTTGCATCAATTTCGATTTATCCTGGTTGAACAAAGCGCGTCCGGGTAGCTGGTATATATGGGTATTCAATCCATGCGCTCTTTGACATTCAGTATAACATATATTGGCTGAAATGGATATCGTAAGTATTAAAATTCATTCTCAGCGCAACACAAATAAGCCTCCATAGGAAGCCTGAAAAGAGTATTCGACTACTGGTTTTTAACACAGCAAGTGTGGCTTCGGTCGTATACAGTACTGATTCGATGGTAACCGGATGATGGTTCCGCCGCAGGATAAACACCTGCAAACATCTTTGTTGTAGAGAAACTTGATAATCGCAGGCGCATCAAGATCCTTTAGCCGGGATATGTATTTCTTACAGCCTAACAGGTTGCGGCACAAGGTTATTTTCTTATTCTTGTTGCGTGATGACAGATTCTGCTCCACGAAAAGGCTTTTTGCAGTAGGGAATCCATTCCTTGGAATAACAGGAATCCAGGAGTTTCTTGAAGGCATAATGATTTTTCAGTGGCTCTGCCGCACCGTGGAATTCAAGCTCTCCATCTGACCAGAGCTGTTTTAATGCCTCAAGATACTTGCCGCGGAACACTCTGGAAATAACCTTGGTGGGAAGAAAGAAATCTTCGCCATTGTCTTTCCATTGATTTTTAGAATCAAGACCGCCGCCGAGCACAATGGTATGGATATGCGGATGGAAATACAGCCGCAGTCTTCGCATACGCTTAGGTTTACTCCAAAAGCACCAGTCTTACAATTCATGATGTGATAAGCAGCCTTGCGCTGAACTGCGGAAAGTTTATGACTTCGCTCGTATTCAGGGTAAAACCTGTTAAATACATCCTGAATAGTCACGGTACATTCACTGCTCATGCCTCGCCGCCTTTTAGATCATCAAAAGGGCTGCGGATGCCGACACTCTTAATCCGGAAGAATACATAGTAGCGATGATTGCTTTATGTTTAAGGTTGGGCGTGTGGTCAATGATGCTCTGCATTTCATTCCTTGACAGGACAGTTGGCAAAGAATGATCCAGCTTCATTCTGGGAATGTCCTCATCATCCTTTTATTATTTCTTATGAGCCGACTCACATAGGGCGCAGAGGTTCCGACTTCCTCGGCGAGTTTTGCCTGGGTGACTCTGCCCTCTATGCACTTCACTTTAACATCGACTTCAACATTGTTTTTAAGCATATTCATTGCCCTCGTACAACAGTTACTTTTCATCGTTTTTTGTTGTATGTCCTATGCTTTTACTAATATGACCTTACTATCCTTTCATGCTCATTGTTCTGCACTTGTCCCGGATAGACCTTTCAAGCTCCCTGGACGCAATGCTCAAAGCATATTCGTTGTTCTTTATCAGGCAAATATATCGTGTCGGCATATCCTCCTTGAGCTTCAGGCGGCAGATATTATCAGCATTCCCGTCAAGAAACGGCTCAGGCACAAATCCGATGCCAAGACCGTTCTGCACCATAGGAAGTATCAGGTCGGCTGTTTCGGCTTCGATATCAGGCTCAAAAGGCAGACCGTTCTCGGAGAAAAAATCTCTGTAATACTCGTATGTTTTTGTTCCAGTGCTCAAAGCTATCAACGGGTATTTTGCTATTTCTTTTAAACTGACCTCTTTTTCTGCAAGATGTTCAAATACATGACCGCATATTGCAGTTTCCCGAAAACTGCATATTTTTAGAGCATTAAGCGAGCCGATCTCATCGGCAGGTGTTGTAACGACTGCCAGATCGACCAAGCCCTTCTGTAAAGCTGTGATCGCCTGCGGTGTGGAATAATTGCATATTTTCAGCTTAACGCTTGGATATTTGCTGTGGTAAGCTCCAAGTATCGGAAGCAGAAAGCACCTGAGAGCGACTTCGGTAGCTCCTATGGATATAATGCCGTTTTGCAGGCTTTTATTCAGGGACACTTCCTCCTCGCCTGCCTGTATCTGCTCAACTGCTGTACGGATATGCTCATAGAGCCTTTCACCCTCTGGAGTCAGACGAACGCCCCTGTTTGTCCTTTCAAAAAGGGTACATTCAAGCTCTGCTTCAAGAGTTTTGATCGTTCTTGTAATATTGGGCTGGTTGAGCGTTAAAGCATTAGCAGCCCTCGTTATACTTCCGTATTTGGTCACATAGTAGAAAATTTTGTAATGGTCATAGCTGATATTCATATTATTCACCATACCTTTATGATATATCTGATATATTAAACATACATTTTACATATCTCATTATATGTATATAATATAGATGCTGAGCCAAGTCAAGTATTATTTTTAAGGAGTGTTGTTTGATGACCAAAGATCTTACTGTTGGAAAACCGGATAAGGTGCTGTGGAAGTTTTGCCTGCCGTTGTTTGGTAGTATTATCTTCCAGCAGCTTTACAACATCGCCGACAGCTTTGTTGCGGGAAAATTTGTAGGTGAGGATGCTCTTGCGGCAGTTGGAAACAGCTACGAAATCACTTTGATATTCATAGCCTTTGCGTTCGGCTGCAATATCGGGTGTTCGGTGATTGTATCCCAGCTTTTCGGTGCAAAACGTTTGAAGGATATGAAAACGGCTGTCTATACCACCTTGATCTCGGGCGGTGTTTTGTGTCTTGCGCTTATGATTGGAGGGTTTGTCTTTTCTGACGGTCTGCTAAGGCTGATACACACACCCAATAATATCCTGTCGGATTCAAAGCTGTACCTTGACATATATATATGGGGACTTCCGTTCGTTTTCTTCTATAATGTGGCAACCGGCATTTTCTCCGCACTCGGCGATTCAAAAACGCCGTTCATATTCCTTGCGGCTTCATCAGTATCAAATATCGGTGCAGATATACTGTTCGTTACCGCCTTTCACATGGGCGTTTCGGGAGTTGCGTGGGCTACCTTCATCTGTCAGGGGATAAGCTGTATTCTTGCAATGGTTGTTGTATTCAGGAGATTTGCAAAAATAGAGACGGAGGGAAAAGCCAAGCCTTTCTCATGGAGATTGCTCGTCAAGATCGCAGCGGTAGCAGTTCCGAGTATATTGCAGCAGAGCTTCATATCTGTCGGCAACATCATCATTCAAGGCATTATCAACGATTTCGGATCGAGCGTTATCGCTGGCTATGCCGCTTCGGTAAAGCTGAACAACCTCGTCATCACATCGCTCACAACTCTGGGGAATGGCGTATCTAACTTTACTGCCCAGAACATAGGAGCAAATAAGCTGCCGAGAGTAAAGGAAGGCTTCAAGGCAGGCATAAAGCTTGTATGGGTGCTGTGCATACCGCTCACGGCTGCCTATCTGCTCGCAGGGAAATATCTTGTGTATATCTTCCTTGACGAACCGACAGGAACAGCAATGGAGGTCGGCATAAGGTTCTTGCAGATACTGTCGCCGTTTTACTTTGTTGTATCCGCAAAACTCGTTTCTGACGGTGTACTGAGGGGTGCAGGAATGATGAAGCAGTTTATGGCTGCGACATTCACCGACCTGATACTTCGTGTTGTATTTGCTAAGATATTGTCCGTAGTCTTCGGGACAACAGGTATATGGCTTGCCTGGCCGCTTGGCTGGACAGTCGCTATGGGAATGTCTGTAATGTTCTATCATTCCGGAGCGTGGAACAAAAAAATGTCGAGATCCCATTTTGATCACCCTATGAAGGGTACTGTATGAGATGTGCAAAAATAACATTCTCGCTAAGTATATATGCTTGTCAAGCAGGACTTCAACGATCATCTTTTCTTATCTGTAAGAGTTGGTGCACAAACCAAATACAACATGAACCACCCCAGTGATTCTGTTCCGGAATCCAGACCTTCCGATATCAAATTAAGTAAGTTTCCGAAAAGTATGCCAAAAACAGGGCAACATATGATCACATCATCGGTTCCAAACTCCCCGATCATTTTCTGAGCCTTGCCAAGCCCATAATCCTGAGCCAGATCAAAGATTAGAAGATCCCTTTCCTTCGCTCTGTCATAACACTTTCTGATCGTGTCAATATCAACACTTTCTCCCCGAAGCACCTTTCCATATACCGCACTTCCCCAGGAATTAGTTCCCACAACAGCTAACGGTTTTAGAATATCCATCTCGCGCCTCCAAAACTTTCAATCTATTTGATTTTCTCATACACTCTTACTTCGCTCCCAGCCATTTCTCAGATTCCCAAGTAAAAAGAGGCATTTTATCTTTGATTGCAGTTTTATCAACCGGCTCTTTACCCTTTCTTCTTATATCCACAATCACAATATGGCCCCCCTGAAGCCAATGTATATTCTCTGACAAAATCCGAGGCTCCTCCAAATTCACTCATCGTATAATCCAGATGACACATAGCAGGAACCAGGTCATATAATCCATACTCCTTCATAAGAGTACATATTCCGCACGTGTAGAATCTCGCCTCATATCCACTGCCATCATCATAAGGAAGATATTCCATGTTCCACGAATAGGGATTTCTGTCACCAGCTTTTAGAGAAGCTGTCTTTTTCATTCCTTCAATATCGCTTTGTGAAAACTTCTTCTTTCCTCCCATGCGGCAAAATATCTTTGTGGCCTTATTCGTCATCGCATGTTCATAATAAAGGGTTGCCTCTTCCAACGATGGCCTCCTGTTCATACTAAGAAGAAACGCTGCCAGAAGCGCACAGTTTACAATATTTGTCTTAAATCTGTCTCCTTTTTCAAACTCTGGAAGTTTTTCTATTATCTTCCGATACTTTGGCTTTGCCACCTTCGTTATCCTTTTTGCATCAGAACTGTCGTAGCCAAGATCTTTAATAAGAGCTTTCTTAAATTGTCTATTAAATAACATCCACATTCCTGCCGGCATTCCAGTATATTTCATCTTCAGATCTCCTATATACAGTATTATAACACTTTTGTTAGACATAGCTAACTGCATATCAATCCTCCTGCTTGAGGCTTTCAGCCATATCAACTCTGTCGAGCTTGCGGCTTCCGAAGTAAAGCGACACGATATATGCACCCACGACTATAAAAAAGTACATTATCAGTGTAACAGGCTTTACCACAACATCGATATACACGCCCGAGTGTTCTGTAGAGCCCAGCATCATGAGCTTCGTCATGTATATTGTTACGGGTATTGCCAAAATATAGCAGCAGGGCAAAAGCAGGTGATTCGGGCGAAGTATGATCTGTCTTATCTCCGATCCGTGATACCCCAGCACCTTCAACATAGAGATATTTCTCTCATTTTCATCAATCAGCATACCTGAGAGAAGGTTGATCATAAGAATACATACGATGATCCCAACCGTCAGAAGTATTGCATATACTACCTTTGTCGTGGCAAGCGCCTGCTCAAAGGAATCTCGGTATGAATCAAAATCCGCTATCTTAAGTATATCTTTTGCAGGCACATCGACAGGTTCGACGCTTAATATATTGTTATATTCGTTCGTTGACACACCCACAATACGTGCAGCATTTTCCTTACTTGTGAGTACGAGGCGAAGCGCATCATTGTCAATGATATCACTGATAGTAATGGTCGTTTCCACTCCTGTTATCCTGTGAATAAAGGTGAAATCATCGCCCGCGCTGATGCCGTAGTATTTCGCAGCGCCGCTTGTCATATAATACTCACCATAAGTAAGCGGATTTCCCGATAAAGACTCTCTCTTAAGCAGCGTGTTGTCTTTATCATAACCTATAAGATTAAATGCTACCGAAGTGCCTGGTACTTCAAACATCACATCAATAAGAGTCTGACCATTCTCCACTTCCCCGGCACGGAAGGTTTTCAGTCCCGTCTCGTATCTGGCATCTCCCATCATGTCGGGCAGTACATTTTCAAGTACATTACGCTGTGAGTCCTGACACATGCCCCCGAGAAGTATGATCATGCTTGCAACGGTCATGCCTATGATAAACACCAGTGTCCTTACCGGATTTCCGATAAGGACGCGAAACATATATACCGTTTTAAACCGAAGTCCCGACCCCCGGAAAAGCTTCCTGACCGTTTTTACATTCTTTCCTTTCTTCATAAGCATGGAAGCGTCTTTGCGAAGTAAAACAGAAGTAACAATAACAGTCACCATGATATTGAATATAATCGGCAAAATGAATGCAACGACCATATATATGATTTTGTATCTCACACTGTAAGGAAAGCTGTCGACATCACCATAGAAAAATGCGCAGAAAGCTCTTGAAAATGGAATCCCCGCCAGAATCCCCCCTAAACTTCCGATAACGGACGGAATAAGCGCATAAAGAACATAGTGCCTGTTAAGCTCGCTCTCCTTATACCCGAGTGCCTTCAAAGTACCGATATTAACCGATTCACCGTCTATGATACGCGATAGCATAAATGCAACTATAATCATAACAAGTGCGAAAAGGATGATGCTGTAAGAAGAAAACTCCTCCTTAAGCATGACTGCCTCATCCCTGAGTGTAGATATTCTGGAATTCGCGTCTGAATTGAAGTACTCGACAGGTCTGTAGTCCGCGTAAAGAGTCTGCCTGAATGGATTGATATTATTGCTGTCATAAAAGATCGCACTGTAATATGTATTATCTGTAAGAGTCATATCCGATTTCAGAATCTTTTCATAAGTATCGTCACTTACAACCGCTGTCGTAAAATGATAATAGTCGCCTATGGTCTCCGTGAGATCCTTTAAAGTATTCAGATAATCCGGTCGAAGAGCATACCCACCGATGGTCAATTTTTCATTACCGATTACTACTTCATCACCTATGGAGAGATTGTTGTAACCGGCGTATTTTTTACATATATATACAACATCATCCGTAGCGGATGAAGGTGTCACCTCTGCGCTTTTGCCATCTTTTGTCTCAAATATCCACGTAAGATTGACCTTGGAAGATGCGCTAAACACCCTTATGATGTTATCTCCGATTGTGATATCCGTATATTTTTGTTCCTCCAGTAAAAGATCAAAATCATCTTCATATCGCAACATATCTTCATCTGATATCTTCTGTCCGGTAACAAATTGAGCATCCTCGACATACAGATTTCCGTATATCTCCTCGCAGTTTTGTTCCAATGTATTGGCGGTCGTAAGCGCGCCCACAAGCATAGTCACCGCCACTACCGTAAGAAAACATGTGACCAGATAAAAAGATAAGTTTTTGCGAACGGATCTGAAAGCTTTACGTTCGAGTGTCATATTCCCAGTTCCTCCGCCTTAAGTTTTGTTTTGACAGTATTCTCCACAACCCTTCCGTCCTTGATTCTGACCAGCCTGTCTGCCATGCCGGATATCCTCTCATCATGGGTTATCATGATGATCGTTGTATTATACCTCTCGTTTATGGCTTGTAAAACCTTAAGGACATCCCTTGTCGATGCGGAATCGAGCGCCCCTGTCAGCTCGTCGCACAATAAAAGAGCCGGATTTTTCACAAGAGCTCTTGCTATCGAACATCTTTGCTGCTGCCCTCCGGAAAGTTCCGACGGAAAATGCGTCATGTGTTTTTCGAGTCCCAGAACCTGAAGCAGCTCAGTCTCGTCAAGAGGCTCTTTCGCTATATCCTTAACAACCCTGACATTCTCGATAACATTCAATTCGGGTATAAGATTATATGCCTGAAAAACCATCCCCAGTTTCTCCCGGCGGTAATCCGTAAGCTGCTTTTTATTAAGAGCAGTAATTTCCAGTCCGTCAACAGTTATCGAACCGCTGTCCACACGATCAAGTCCTCCGATCATATTAAGCAAAGTACTCTTACCTGAACCGGAAGGTCCCAAAATAACGCAGACCTCTCCTTTTGATATATCAAGACTCACGTCATCCAGCGCCTTAACCGCGGATTCGCCCTGCCCATATCCTCGTGAAATATTTCTTATAGTTATGTGCTCCAATACGCCACCTCACTTTTTCCATTCATTTATAGCATAAGACATCTTACTATCCACATCTTCTCTGGTCTTTCTGCACTCTGAGGGATAGTCTTTTCCTGCTTTGAATAATCGTATGAACAAACTGCTGCCTATGGGAAGCATCGTTTTAAGAAGACTCTCCGGAAAAATAAAGTGGGTTCCGTGCTCATAAACAAGGATTTCCGGTATGCACTCGCTCTCCTTCTCTTTAAGCCGCAGTTCCATGCGCCGTATATATTTGGCAGTGTCCCACAGGACATCGTCCTCAGCTCCGATAAGAAGCAGCTTGCCTTTGATTCTTTCGACTTTGATCTTCTCTTCCTCTTTAACCGGGTGTAGTCTCTCGGACTCATCGAACAGTTTTCGCGTGGCAACCATATCTCCTCCTGCTTTGGATTCTTCCTTAATCTTCTGTCCGTATTCGGGATGCCTGTATGCATAAGGCAGGTATGGAAGCGGCTTACCCTGCCAGGTTAAGGTGGACTCATTCTCTCCCGGCCACTCGTTAAAGCCATCCCTTTTGCCCCTATAAAATCCCTCCATGATAAAATCACTGGGAGAAAGTGCAATCGTAAGCGTTATCTCCGGATAGTATGACGCTGCCACAAGTGAAAACATTCCGGTAGTGGATGCTCCGACTATGCCGAATTTTCTGATTCCCTTTTTCCTCATATATTCGATGGCATTGCCGATACGCTCTACAGGCATATTGTGATGACCGTAATCCTTGTGAGCAGGCGACAGAGTCATGACACTGACACCATATTTTTTGTGAATCCACTTTACCGCTGACTTTGCCAAATAATCTTCGCAGTCATCACCCAGCATCGCCATGATCGCCGCATCCGCCCCATCATAGGGCCAGTAACAACCATAAAAACCTTCCGTTATCTTCTCTTTAATCATTTATTCATCCTCTTTCAAATATAAGATTTAATATCGTGTCAACCAGTGTATCAATGGTTTCCTTATATACAGCTTCGTGCAGTTCCTCTCTTGACTCTGATGCAATAACCAGAAGTTTTGTCATATTGGCTATCAGGGGAAGACTTACATCTTTCCTGACATTATCCAGATGTCTTAGAAGTTCACCGGTGATCGCACTTTCCTTCTCAATGTCAGGTTCAAAAGTATCTGTATTCTTAAAAAGCTTTGCTTCATCCTCAAGTGTAAGATGCGGATAGATGCTTATCTCTTCATCTACAACAGCATGAAGATACTTACGGGCGTCTTCCTCTCCAAGCTTCCTTTTCCCATTTAAAACATCCTCACTTATAAGAACCGGAATCATCTTCTGCCTGTGATACAGTATAAGGTCTGCCATGTATTCTTCCTTGTTCTTCCAAAAATGATAGAAAGTTCCCTTGGCTATGCCTGCAGCTTCCGTAATTTTCGATATGGTCGTGTGAGTCATCCCATACTTTTTAAGTAATGGGAAACCCGCTTCAAGCATAATAAGCTTTATCTGACTTTTTTCTTCTTCTGTAAAAACTCTGGTCGGCATATAACCGCTCCTTTATGACTGTTTTAAAATAATGTTCACATGAGAATTCTAATACACCTAAAGTAAGTTGTCAATAATTAATATTAGACATTGCTAACTATACATGACAAATGCAGTTCCCAGACTCATTCCATTCCGTAGCCAACTTTGTAATAACGGAATCACAGATAATCCTTCCATTAAAAAGTTTCTATCTCGGGATATGTGAGATATACATATATCAAATATGTTGCGAAAGGAATAGCGTTTGTCGTAAATGGTAATCATTTATGATTATTCTCTGAATTTTTAGTTCTATTTGTCAGCTCCCTTTGGTAATTATCTTCCGGTATAATTCACCTTCCAATATTTAAGTATTTTTACTGAATCCAATATGAATGCCATCCGCTGTTTAATATTTTCCCATCTTTTGGAACCTGGCGGATGCAGTTGAATGCATTTAAATAATCACCCACTACACAAAGCAACATCATAAAAGAATATGCAACGCTCCGTTGATCTGTTCTTCGATCGTTCCACCTATATTTCCAACACAGTATCCGAGATAACAAAAATCACCCACTTTAATGATCCCGGAATGCGCCCACTCTTCATTGACATCGTATCTTTCAATTTTTCCCATACTTCTTCATCCTCCGTAGTGAGTAATGTCGAAATTATATAACTCTCAACATCACCATATAAACCGCCGTTCCGGCAATGATACTGATAAAAGTATTGTGCTTCCACTTATAGCTCACAGCTACGACAAGAACTGCTATGATTCCCGGGATTCCCGTTCCGATCAGGTCACTCTTCGCTCCCTTCAGGCAGTATACGATAAGCACTGCCATTATTGCTGAAGGAAGGATCTGACCCAGCCTCTTCATCCAGTCCGGCATACTGCGTCCGCCTCTGAAAAGGACAAAAGGAAGTGCTCTGAGTCCAAATGTGATCACAGCCGAAACTGCGATTGCAACCAAAAAATAAACTGTTCCCGTCATACCGCCGCCCCCTTCTTTCTTGCGTTATAGAGCACCAGAAGCATGGACACGATGATAAGCGCGGGCAGCATAAACTGATTCTCACCAAATATCAAAAGACATATGATCCCAATCGCCAAGCCTGCGAGTGCAGGAAAATGAGTATCTGCCTTCTCCCACTGATCTATGAAAATGATAACGAACAACGCTGTCATGCAAAAATCAATGCCTTCCATGGAGAACGGGATCAGCTGTCCCAATACTCCCCCTATGACAGCTCCAATCATCCAGTAGCATCGCGAGAGAAATGCCACCCAGAACATGGTCTGCTTTTTCTCTGTACCTTGCAGTTCCAACGTGCAGTTCACGGCATAAGTCTCATCCGTCATCGTATGGATCATATAAGGCTTTTTTAATCCCATACTTCCGAAATCATCAACAAAGGAAAGGCTGTAGAAAGTCTGCCTGCTGTTCATAAAAAACGCCGTGACAGCTATTGTAATGATCGAAGCCCCTGCAGAAAGAAGCGTTGTCAGCACAAACTGAAAAGCACCAGTGTATATGGTAAGACTCACAAGCAGTGAATAGTACCACGCAACCCCCGCCTCCTCCATCAGGATCCCGTAAGCCATGCTCACAAAGAGATAGCTGCACATGATCGGTATTGACTTTATAAACGCATATTTAAAAATGTTCTTCTTGTCCAATTTTCATCAATCTTCCATCATTTAAAATCTTCCGAAACTTCCATAAAAGAACGCTTCCCGGCAATATAATCATCATAAACCTGCTCAGCATCGTTCCCATGAAAGGCCGTGCAAAGCCCACACATATCACAATCCGCAATACACGGAAACCTATCCTTGATATATGCTCTGCGTTCTTCTATAGTTGAGTTCTCTATCTTGGGCGCATCTGACATATCCGTACCTCACATGATATTCCTGCCCTGGCGGTACTGTTCCATGTATTCTGCGTTGATCTCTTTTATCTCGCGCTTGCCGTCAATGTAGTCCTGATAGATATCCCAGGGCGAACCTCCGCCAAGCCAGCAAGACGAACAGTTCTCACATCCCCCTCCACAGTCCATGGAGTTCTTAACGATTGCTTCACGTTCTTCTTTTGTAGTATCCTTTATCAGAATAGATTTAATCTCCATTCCTTCTCTCCGTAGTCAGATAAACTGAAATACATTGTATATGCATATTTTTAAAAATGTAAGAATCGTGGAGTTATCCTGGTTCATCAAAAAAATTTTTTTCAATTCATTTATGAGATGTATGTTCATACTTAAATCCGTCCGGCAAAACCAGACATAACAGAAAATAAAGAAATGGCGAAACATTTCCCGAACATTGCGAACACAAATAATCCAAAGTTGTAAGATGGCATCCAAGTGCCTGCCTGATATCAGGTATCAGAGCAAATATTCCCATCAACAAAATTGGTGAAAAACAAATCATTCTTCTTGAATAAATTGTTTTTTTCATAATAAGCATTATCAAATGAATAATAAATATTCCGGCTATAGGTATATATAAAATATAAAAGCCCGGCAATATATTGCCGGCATAATTTTCTACAACCCGTCTTGCTGTTTCTTCATCAAAATGTTGTGCAAGATAAGATACTTCATAAGCTCCAATCCCTACACCATAATGAATAACAAGACCAGTAAAACAAAAGAACATGCTGCATATTTTAAAGCATTTTCTGGTTTTACCATACTCAGGCAAAATAGAATTGTGCATCTCCTCTAATCCATACCAATATCCGAAAACTCCTGCTGCACCTGTCAACACCAGAAAGATGAGTTTCCATGCCGGATACTGCCCGTCAAAATAAGCTTGTCTTATAAACAATCCGGTATCATTATCGCATGGAGTAATCAAACTTAATGTCAGATCTCCGGCCATCATAAATGCTGAACCTATAATCCCAAGTATCAGATTCTTCTTGTTTACATTTAAATCCATCATGTTAATTAACCTTAATATCTTTCTCAATTTTCCCTGAAACCCACTTAATCCCAATACAAATAGCTATTTTATAAACAACAGCACAATTCGCTATACCAATAACACATCGCTTAGTTGATGACTTTTGCAAAAAGTGAGATTCTCTATTATCCTACTCGAATAAAACTACCTTGACTTATATCTCCCCTTATATCCTTTATAGGCAAGGTCAACTTCCCTTAGCAGTCTCTCGGGTTCCAGAAGAAGCGATCCATGTCCTCGGTTTAAGAATACTTTATGCGCAAAATGATACTTTTTGCGGTCAACTTTTTTTAAGACATGCTTAAACCCCGGTTCCTTTTCTCCATGCCAGATATAAGAATCCGATCTGTTAAATGCTTCATACTTATAACGATACGGCATCATAGAATACTCGAGATTATATAGTGTCTTTTTTGACGTTTCTTTATATATCATCGAATCAATGTCCTCTCCAAGAATCTTACTGAAAAGTGACATATGTTTAAAAGCAAATAATTCAATATCTGCCAGAGCCGTAGCAACTATTCTCTTAGGAAGGTCATGCCTGAAGGATGGATATTCCAGTATTGTAAATCCATCAGCTATAGCTGTGTGCACGGATATTCTCTCATCAAGCAGTATTTCTGTCATGATCATACCACCTAAAGATTCTCCGAGTATGATGTCAATCTTACCGTCAAACCTGTCCACCAGCCACTCTGTTATCTTATGTGCTTCATCTATTACACTTATCGCATCTATCTCGGGTTCATCAGTATTGAAACCATCCTCAGCAACAGCTATAACATGATATTTCTTTGCAGCCACTTCTATAAATGGTTGAAAGCTTAGTTGCCATGTAGTATCCACTCCATGAAGCAGCAGTAATGTAGTAGGATTTTCTTTTCCAAATTCAAAGTATTTCATGCTGTTTCTCACTCCAATTCTTCTATTTATTCAAAAAACTCTATAGCATAACAGCCAGTCCAGGAAACATAAATGTAGGAATCGCATTAAAAACACATGCCCATCTTTTCTACTTCCTTTACTCCTCTATTTATCTCCAGATAAAAAACTTAACCTAAATTATTCATGATTGCGTCGTGAAAGCGGCTGAAAGCCACATTGTTACTGCATTTTAACTGAATATTGCTTTTCACTTATCAAGTGAATGAAAAAAGAGCATCCAACTGTGGTAAAATTAAGGTGTCGAATCTTAAATAATAACCCAAAAGGAGCCCTTTATGAGTATTGTAAACACCTTAGCACTTAAAAGCAATAGACAGATTAAAATAAATTTTGATGGAGGCGATTTATCCTCCGATGCAGGACTTCTCCTGATAAAAGAATTCGCTGCAAGGATCGGCTTCACCAAGCTGATTACAAAGAAATTTAAAACCAATGATACGTCAGTGCGTTTCCACAAGGACGATGAAAACCTGATGCAGATAAATTTATAGAACCCCTTTTTCAGGAATATCTGGAAAGAGGCATCAAAACATACCTTCGTGGTGACAGTGGATTCTCATCTCCCAAACTTTATAAAACCTGTGAGATGAATGGCTGTTCCTATGACATCCGCTTAAAACAGAATTCTTCACTTATGGCTCTTGCTTCGGATAAAGATGAAGAGTTATACAAAGCAACCAGGGAGGACAAAATCAGCTATGCTGCAACTTATGGTGAATTTCTGTATCAGGCCGGCTCATGGGATTATCCAGGGCGTGTGGTTTTCAAGATTGAAAAGCCATATGGTCAGCTAACACATATGTATACTTTTATTGTTACAAACATGGATATGGAACCTTATCAGGTCATCCAGTTTTACTATGGACGTGGCAAGATGGAAAATTTCATAAAAGAGGGCAAAAGTGGAATTGACTTTGCTGCAGTCAGCAGTCATTCCAAAGTAGTAAATGCCAACCGCATGAGACTTCATATGCTTGCCTACAACTTATTCAATTGGTTTAGACGACTGGTACTCCCTGCAAATATGCGAAAACAACAGGTCGATACCATTCGTTTAAAGCTGATAAAGATTGCTGCGCGAGCAGTCCGTTCAGCAAGATATATAACATTCAAACTATGCAGTAGCTGCCCTTATAAACAGGAGTTCTACAGGACGATGGAGAATATCCACCAGCTGACTGTACAGTTGGAATAGCAACTATTAACGCACCTTGACAGTTCAAAATAACTCAATCGGATTTCATGGGGATAGTCTACCCATTTTTGCGTAGAAATCGATTGATTTTATAGGAACTGGGGCAAGGTTTTGGAGAATTGAGCATTTTTATATGCTCATGAATAATTCAGGATAAATTATCAAACTCTTGCTCATTTCCGCACAAATCTCCTGTTAAATATATTCCGGGTTTCATTACGATACCCTTGTGATTATAGCTGCCACGATAAGACTAACTACCGGAAACCCTATTATCCTTGCCAGCTGCTTCTTCCAGTTAAATCCAAACTGCTTGTACCCTTCACACCCCGCAGTTTCCGGAAATACGTTCTGAAAAAATCGCGACTTTGTAATGAGCCACCAGTCAAGACAGATAATGTCAAATGCCTTATATCCCATAAGAAGAATAAGGTACCTTACAAAAACCTGAACAAAGCTGAAATTATTTTTTGCAGAATCAATGCCAGCATATATCAGCACTCCCAACAGCCCAAGAAAAATAACCACAGCTGAGATATAGCCAAGTGCTGTCTTCCATTTAGGATAGTCCGGCCTACTCCTGATAACTGTTTTTATATCCTCTGGCATAGAAGTAACAGCAAATTTCGGTATCATAAACACACCGACCAGAATATATAAAACTGCGAGGATAAGAAATATCCCCAGCAATATAAATGTAGTTAACAAATGCTCATTCTCCCTCGCTCACGAGTGTACAAACAAACTGCCGATTTGTCTTAATCTATTATCCTACTGAAATATATTGCGGGATAACGCTCCTTTGATTATCTCAGCAAACTGCTGATTTGTTTTTTTCGTTATCCCGGAAGTCATCTTCCGATATTATATCTTTATCCCGAAATTAACGACCCCAATTACTTTTATCTTCCGGATTTTCTCCCCAGTCATCGCACTGTGCCATATATGCATTATCAAAAGCCCCATAAAAATAAAGCTTGATAAATGACTCAAAATCAGGGAACATTACCGCTCCTGCGATATCAGCATCTTTTCCAATATACTCTTCATCTTCCCAATCAAATACTTCATGATCAAACCATCTGATTTGCCAGGTATGCAATGATAAGTACTATCTTCATTTTCTCTCCTTTGGCATGTTTATAAGTAGCCCGGTAAATGTCACAAGACTTCCAAAGCTCAGCCATCCCGTAGAGAGCGCATATGCCCAGGAGCGGTTCCCTACAAGTCTCATGGCTGCAATATCGGCGAAGCCAATCAGCATTGTAAATATGAAACACCACTTGGGATACGGTGTCTTTCCTTTTGCAAACGCCATTATCTGAGCAATATTCATCACCAGGAAAAATACAAAGAATATTCCCGAAACGGGAATCAGAAAATACTTTGCGAATTTCATTGTTTCTTCTATTGTAATGCCCGGATCTATCCTATATAACGCATTGTGATAATATATAGTCGCGCAACACATGACATGGCAGAATGATCCAAAGGCAAGCATACCTATTAGCCCGGCCCTATAAACATGAGCGTAGCTATCTGATACGGACGCTATGATCCGATACACACCAAAGAAACACATTGTCTCCAAAGTGATCCCGGTCATCCCCAATAGTCCCGACCATAATATCCTAATATCTGAAACCGTCAAGTATCTTGAGAAATATTGTTCCATTCCCGACAGCGACATATCTGCTGTTCCCCATCCAAGAAGCATATCTCCACCGACAAGCGCTAAAAGCGACGCAAAAATACCAATTTTAAACAAATGCGATATTCTGTCCCAGTCCGGATTCCTGTACTCATTTACATACATCGTTATTCACCAACCTTCCCCTCTACTTCTTTGCTATGCACTGAAATGTAAACGGCGAGATCTTTCTGTATTTAACCTTTTTGAATCTGGCTGTTTTCACTAATTCCAGTATCTCATCCCTGTTATACATCTTCACGTCCCCAGCTTTCATGCGTGGAAAACAGAAATTCGCAATAGTCCTAACAGGTGGTGCACAGTCCATGTCATTAAGAAGCAGATATCCGCCTTTTTTCATTATCCGGTACATTTCATTGACAGCCTTCTGAGGATGGGGATAGTGATGAATGCTCATGTTACAGGTGACAACCTGATATTGTTCATCCTCAAGCGGCATGTTCTCGGAATCTCCGACCGTTGCAGTAATATTTTCTGATAGTCTGCTTTTAGTCTCCTCTATCATCTCTTCTGAAAGGTCAAGTGCATTAAGCTGAACCTCCGGAAAAAGTCTTGACACTTCACTCAAAAAGGCTCCCGGACCACATCCGATGTCTATCAGGTTCTCCGGTTTTATCTTTTTGATGATCGAAAAAGCAAATTTATAATCATGTCTCCAATATCCACCGCAGGCCAATTTAGATCGTCTATGGCTATTAAAATATTCCCTTGACTTAGTCTTTGCGTCATTAGTATTTTGTGGAGCGTAATCATCGGCATTCTCAAATGCGGGAAGCGCCCACTTTCTCATCTCATCCCAGGTGGGCATCTGAATCCCCGGATTATCCTTGCGATATTTTTCAAACAGCTCGTCCAGATATTTCATCTCACGTACGCCATTTTGGCAATGATCGGATACCATAAGTTTGCCCAAAACAGTTTTGGACATCACGCTGTACAGCAAATGCATTGCCTTTTTCTTAGCGCCACCTGCATAATAGCTGTCTTCTCCCGGCGGCATTACCGGTATCCGCTGATCCTTCAGATAGTCAAAACACTCTCCGGTTGCATCCATGACCATTCGAATCTGTCTGCCCGTAGCCTTTTTCAGGTCACAATCAAGATGATAACTCAGATAACAATACGGCATTATCTCTGCTATGTGATACATATAGTATGCGTACATGTTATCAACCGGCGTGATCTTATAACCACTGACATTAAATGCTTTTTTCAGTTTCAGGATTTCTAAATCAGACGGTTTCCTGCTCAGACCTCCAACCGTAAGATCTGTTACCGGAAGACGTCCTGCTACAGTAACGCCATCTTCCCTGTGTCCTGCCGAGCCTTGAAAACCATAAAGATGGGGTATATTTTTGAGTGCTTCTTCGCACTTATCTGTTTCCATGTTGTTGCCGACAAGTACGAGCAGATCAGTATTCAATGACGACAATACCGGGAGGAGCGTCAATTGCTGTTGCCCCTGCAAGACGGAAAATACGATATCATAATGCCTCTCATTTGCTTCCTTTACGATTCTTGGATGATCGACTGTTGTTTTCTTCTGAAGATAGTGCCTGATCACAAGCCCGTTTTTACTAAGTTCCTCGTACGTGGATCTTGCAACTACAGTCACGTCATTTCCTGCCTTGCATAAATAATGAGCCATAAGTGATCCTATCGCACCGACTCCTAATACCAGTATTTTCATCGCAGACTCCTCCGTTTTTTCTTGTCTTTCCTTATATAGATTTGTCTAGTCTGTAATCACAGCAGTCATCACCCTCTGCAACTGACTTTGTTCTTTGATAATCAACTCCGCGAAAGCCGTTCATGTACTCTTTATCCATGCAGCAGATCATCTGTACCGCTTTTGGGGCTCCGAGTGCTTTTGCTTTGTCGTATAGCGGACAAGCTACAACATCCATATAACATTTATCCTTTTCAACCCGCAGGTTTTTAACATCATATCCGGAACTCATCTTAGCGGCTATCTTATCCATATTCTTCCACATAAGATCAGGCATCCCCGGTAGTGACGTGATCCTGCCAAACATCTTTTTTAATTTCAATCCCGTTTTTGTTCCATACGAACGCATAACCCCAAGAGCCTCTCCCGGTGCATAGTGTTCGATTGCCCGATATATTGAAACTGCCGGAAACACATACGATCTGCTTGTTTTATCAGCATCAGGCTCATCTGTTTCAAGTTTATGATATTCGGAATTGGCATACTTCCAGATTTCATCAGACTTATTCACACCATACTTTACCGTCAGTTCGCTTTTTATTCCCTTAAATGTGCTTTTATTTAGATAGTTCTTCATTTTCTGCCCCCTATCTCCATGAAAACTAACAGAAACCAAATGATCATGCTCTCGCTCATCAGTCCGTTAATAAAGCCAAGTCTGAATCCGCTCTCCGCCATCATCATGGATATTCCTTTAAGAATTCCAAATATCACAAGAACATTCGTAAATGCCATCCTCTTCTTAAATATCGTATTACCGGTAATCTCACGAATGTAGTTAGGCGCCGCTAACACATCAGCAAAAGAAAACACCGCCTTTAGCGGCGTACAATCGTTTTATCGCCCCATATTTCATTAGACCAATGCAATATGGGTTAGCGTTTGCTAACATTAATAATAACACTCGTTAGCTTGTTTGTCTATCAAAATTCTACTGCTTCTATTTTTGTATCATTTCCTTCAATCACTTCCAGTATTTCATCGTGAACCAAATGCTTTAATGCATCCGCATTCTTCTTGTCGGTTCTGTAAACAACCTTTGAGATACCTTTCGTTCCGTTTTTATGCACATAGTTCTCAGGCTTGGGATCAATGTTAAAATAGCTCATCAGAAACGGCATATTGTAGTCATGGGTAAAATAGCACTTATATCTCAGATCCCTGCCCTTTGTATCTACTCGCTTGAGATTCCTCATATAAGTTCCCTCAATACCGACTGAGTTCAGATATGCAATCTCTTCTTCAAGACCACCAGAATCCTTCTCGATACACAGGCTTGTCCACCCTTCAGGCACATTCGCCCAGTAGTCGAACCTATTCATGAACTCACCTTTCCCGAAAAATCTCATTATCTTCCTTGACGACGCACTCATCCCTCCATCTTTAAGCAGTTCAATATATGGCCCTTCGCTGAAATAGATCAGTGCATTCGTAGGGTTCTTCATTCTGCCATACTCTACGGTAAATCCTTTATCGCGCCATTCTTTTACAGCGGCATCCAGATCTTTTACAACATAAATCACATGTCCAAGTCGCATCGTTCTCCTCCTGACTATTTTTCAAGCTTAAATAATTTCGCTGTTAAATTTGAAATCACAACCGACAATACCACACCCACAATGATTACGACAATCAGGCTCCACATCGGACTTGCTGCCATGAGCCCATCTGCATATCCTGCAGGCATCTCTTCCACCGCACACTCGTATGTATAATTCCTGTTAAACCATATCTGACCGTAATATCCGAAACTTGAGAAGGTCATGATCACTGTACCGATCACATCTCCCATCCGGTTGTATTTAAAGATCGCCCGTACTACCTCTGACATGACTGCTATTACTATGACCGGAATCACATGCCATGCTACAGCATCCTGAATGATAAAAAGCAAAAGGATCACTGCCCATATCGGGAGCATCCTTCCAAACATATACATGCCACCCCGGGCATTAATGGCACGGATGACACTGCTCTCTCCGGTCAGGTTCATGAGCAGGTTACCGTTTACAACATACAGACTGTAAAACACGTAGGCATGTACCGTGATCAGATTTACGTGCAGTGTGCTACATGTGTCGTTCATAAAGGTCTATTCTGTTTTCAAACCCCGTTTTTTTATCACTACGAATTCATAAATTTCAAGCAAAATTTTTAACACTTTTTGTCGATACTTCCATATTCTTTGTATCTCCCATTCCCAGTTCCCTGTATGTCTGTACAATCAGGAATAAGGCAATAAGGAATGTCAACAGGTCTGACAGCGGCATGGAATACAGCACGCCATCCAGTCCGAATTTAAGTGGCAACAGAAGTGCAAAGCCCACTCCGAATACGATCTCCCTTACCATGGACAGGATCGTTGACTCCAGAGCCTTCCCCATTGCCTGTAAGAAGATAAAGCAGGCTTTATTTACACAGGCAAAGACCATCATGCAAAGATATACTCTGAATGCCTTGATTGCAAATGCCGTATAATATGCGCTCTCATTAGCCGCGCCGAAGATGCCGATCAATGCACCGGGGAACAGTTCAACTATGACAAGTGCCACTGCTCCGACTGTTGCCTCGGCTATAAGCAGTGTTGTAAATAGCTTCTTTACCCTGTCTTTTAGTCCTGCACCCATGTTATATCCCACGACAGGGATACATCCGGCAGCCATACCGACTACGATGGAGATCACGATCTGGAAGAACTTCATGACGATGCCGACCACCGCCATTGGGATCTGCGCATACTGTTCCTGCCCGAATATCTCATCGAGAGCACCATACTTGCGGATCATGTTGTTGATAGCTGCCATAGCTGCCACAAGAGATATCTGGGACAGGAAACTGGTCACACCGAGTACAAGGGTTCTTTTTACAATATCAGCACTCAGCCTGTAATCTGCCTTTCCCGGCTTTACTATCTTCATATGTAAGATGTACCATACTGCAAGACCTGCTGTGGCAATCTGTCCGATCACCGTAGCCACTGCAGCTCCCATCATCCCCCACTTGAATCCAAAGATGAAGATCGGATCTAGGATGATATTGATCACTGCCCCAGCAAGCGTTGAAACCATTGCAAATTTCGGGCTTCCGTCCGCACGGATCACGGGATTCATGGCCTGCCCGAACATATAGAAGGGAATACCAAGGGTGATATAAAAGAAATACTCCTTGGAATGTCTGAATGTTTCGGCATTTACCGTACCTCCGAACATGGTCAGTATCCCGTCACTGAATATGAGATACAATACCATCAGGATCAGACTGCTTACGATCATCAACACAATGGAATTGCCTACACTTTTCTTCGCCCTTTTGCTCTCCTGCTTTCCAAGACTTAAGGATACGAAGGCACAGCATCCGTCTCCTATCATTACCGCTATGGCAAGTGCAATGACCGTCAGCGGAAATACTACCGTGTTTGCAGCATTGCCATAGGAACCCAGATAGCTGGCATTTGCTATAAATATCTGGTCTACGATGTTGTAAAGCGCTCCCACCAGCAGCGATATGATACAGGGTACGGCATACTTTTGCATCAGGCTCCCTACCGGTTCTTCTCCAAGATACCTGTTCTCGTTTCCGTTCATTTTTTACATCCTCCTCGCGCATAAAAAATAAGCGTGTAACCTTAAGCCGGATTTACGCCAAAGGCCACACGCTTCTGTGCTAAAAAAAATGGCAATAACTGGATTTACGCAGTTGCTGCCACTCGTCGCCTAATAAGATATCACATTTTCAATACATGATTCAAGGGACATTTTTAACGATTTTCCTATAGCCATGTATCTGTGCATTCTGCTCACGCGGCATAGACAGTTCACAAATATTTCACAAAGATTGTTAGCACTCTCACTTGAAAAGAGAGAGGCGGTTTTGGTCACGCATCGTCTGTGGTTGTAAAGCTGTAAAATCAAGGCTTTCAGAAAAAAGTACCGACGGTCAGGGTTCGTCCTTGACCGTCATTTTTTGAAAAAATGGTGTCAAAAATGGTGTCAGAAAATGGGAATATAAACAATCTGCTTTGAGACCCTTTGAGGAGGGACATACGCAGCGGTACATCTACCGGAAACCCAGCAAAATCAACAAGTATCGGGCAATACAGCAACCTACCATAACCTGTCGGTATCGTGCCGGCGGCCGGCGGGTTATTATTTTACTTGACAATTTGCGCAAATGCGACTAAAATTTATTTGTCTGTAGGTATGCTTTTGTGCTCATAGAGCATTGTAAATTAACTTATATTATTGAAAGAGGTAATGAATGATAGAGGGCTATATTACGGTTACAGAACTGGCAAAGAAATGGGGAATTACTGTGCGTACAGTTCAGACAATGTGCTCAGAAGGGCGTATTCCGGGGGTAACCAAATTTGGGAATGCATGGGCGATTCCATCCGATGCTATAAAACCTACTGATGGACGCATTACGACTGGCGAGTATAAGGATTGGCGTAAGAAAAAAGTTAAAAAGATTAAGAAGTGAGGGATATTAGATTATGGAAAAGATGATTAGCCGTTCCGATGCTGATATTTTAGCAGATCGGATTGGAGATCTTGTTGAAAAATCCAGAAAAGCCATTGTGACGCAGGTCAATACTGTCATGGTTTACACGTATTATGAAATTGGCAGAACCATTGTTGAAAACGAGCAACAGGGAGATGCTCGTGCTTCTTATGGGAAAGGTGTTTTAAAAGAGTTATCAGAACGCTTGAGTAACCGATTTGGCAAGGGCTTTTCTGTTGATAATCTTGAAAATATGCGCCGTTTTTATCTGACTTATAGTTCAGAGATTTCCGAAACACCGTCTCGGAAATCCGAAGATGAGAAATCCGAGACAGCGTCTCGGAATTTGATAGGGTCCGCAGATGTGGTACGTACGAATTTTAGCTTGAGCTGGTCACATTATATTTTTTTGATGAAAATAGACAATCCGGTGGAGCGAAGTTTCTATGAAAAAGAGGCAGTTCAAGAAAGATGGAGCCTGCGCGAACTTAAGAGACAATTTGATGCAGCGTTATACGAACGGCTATCAATAAGCAAAGACAAGCAGGCAATTACAGAAATGTCTAGACAGGGAGTGATCGTGGAGAAGCCGGAAGATATTGTAAAGGATCCTTATATATTGGAGTTTCTCGGACTTCCAGAGGAGAGCTCATATTCTGAGTCTACCTTGGAGCAGAAAATCATAGACAAATTGCAATCATTCCTGATGGAACTTGGTAAGGGATATACCTTCGTGGGGAGACAGGTAAGGCTGACATTGGATGAGAAGCATTTTTTTGTAGACCTTGTATTTTTTAATCGTTTGCTGCAATGCTTTGTCCTAATAGATTTGAAGATCGGGGAAATCACACATCAGGATCTCGGACAGATGCAGATGTATGTCAATTACTATGATCGAAAGGTAAAACTTCCGGAGGAAAATCCAACAGTCGGGATAGTCCTTTGCAAAAAGAAAGATGATACATTGGTTGAACTTACATTGCCGGAGAATAACACACAGATTTTTGCTAGCAAGTATCAGACTGTTCTGCCGAATAAAGAGGAACTGGCGAAACTGTTAGATGAAAAGACTAATAAGGACGGTACAAAGTAATCTGTATATTTTTCATGAAACATTTGACAATCATTATAATCAGAAGGAGGTAAGATTAAACGAATCGAAGATAACAGCCGGGAACAGGATACTGAATGATACCCTATTCCCAGGACACAGAATAAACTTGACTGCTGAGATAAAAGATGCGGGTTGTCCTAACGAGCAGAAGAATTGTTTCTTCTATTGTCATTTTCGCTGTTTTTCCTTTCGCGCATCTTTTCAATGACGCTGGGGATTTCGCCCTGGAAGTGGATAAAGGGGCTGTTGGTATTGATATCAAGGTTTGATCCCCATTTTCCAATTGAGACAAGTACATCAGCAATTGTTTTCTTCATTTTTATACCTCCTGTGATAAAGTTGTACAGCATTGATTAATGCCTAAACACATTATAGATGTAAAACAACGGAAAAGAACCGTAGATGTCATAAACAACTGTATGGATGTCATAAGTTGCAGGTTTTTACATTTATCTTGTAGTTTATGACATTAGATGTTCTGACGAGGGAGAAAGAGTGTATAATTTGCCTGTTCAGAAAACCACGAGGGTGCTGAACGCAGCTTTGGGCGTAGTGAGACGGATGCAAAAGAGGTATGAAGGTTAAAGCATAGCCAGTATGTAGAGAAGTACGGTATAGCGTGGGAATATAGAGTATACATACAAAGATTTCGTAATACAGAAATTGAGCAGGAACAGTTATGGAAGATATATTAAAAAAGATAATAATAAAGCGTGGATATTCATCGGAGGAATACGATATATCCATGTATGGTTTGAGAAAAATAGGGCTGTTCTCAGCAAATTTTCTTTTCTTCTTGCTACTTGGAGTATTATTTGGCTGTTTTGTTGAAATGTTTGTTTTTCTTGTTTTGTATGCTTTGCTCCGGATATATGCCGGAGGATTTCATATGAGTAGGCTTTGGAAATGCGAAATACTATCTGTTCTTACGGTCGTTGTTGTAATCATAGGTATCTGTTATATACATGAAGGGCGTTTCAATCGTATTGAAATGACGATAATATTTTTATCTCTTGTGGTGCATTATTTGTTGGCTCCTCAGGATAATCCGAGGAAAAGATTGTATTCGAAGGAAAAGAAGAAATACAGGATTTGCACGTGGATAATTACTTCCGTATATTATATTTTTAGTATTGTCTGCGGCAGTATAGGTTGGTTTGACCTGCAGCATACGGTTGGATTTGTACTGATTGCCAGCGCTGTCTCAATAATGGAGAATTATATTTATGAGCGAATATCTGCAGAAGGTTAATAGAGGCTCATCAGATGGGGGTGCTGAATACATGATGTATCGGGTTGCGATATGTGAGGATGAAGTGTCCACCTGTGAGATACTGGAAGAGAAAATAAAAAGGATTTTCAAAAAAATGTCAATGCAGGTGACGGTTGATGTTTTCTATTCCGGTGAGGCGATTATAACTTTTTTTAAGAGTAAGGCAGTTTATAATTTTATTTTTCTTGATATCGAACTGTATGAACTGAATGGAGTTGATGTTGCACGCTACATCCGTGAAGACCTGATGGATGTAATGTGCCAGATCGTGTTTGTTTCATCAAAAACAATGTATGCTCTGGAGCTTTTTCAGTTCCAGCCTTTGGATTTTCTGGTCAAACCTGTTGAGAATGATAGGTTGGAAAGAGTCATAAAAAAAGGAATAGCTCTGATAGGTCTTAATCATGACAGCTTTGACTGTGTGAATGGAACAAAGCTGATCCGTACACAGATGTCAAAAATCCTGTATTTTGAGAGTGAAGGCAGAAAAATCAGGCTCGTTACTTCAGAAGGAGAAATAACATTTTATGACCGCCTATCTAAAATATTGAACAGACTCCCAGCGGCTTTCATACGGACGCATAAATCCTATATAGTTAATCTGAACGCCGTAAGACAGTGCAGATATGACAGTGTGGTACTGTATGATAAAAGGGAGATTCCGATCAGCAGATCGTACAGAGAAACGGTAAGAGATCAGCTGATGAAGAAAATGAGCGGATGACCATGGAACATATAATCGTTGCTTTATGCAATCTGTTTCTGCTTTTCATAATATGGCGCTATTACAGAGATCTGCTTGAACCGGTCAAGGAGCTGTGCCTGATAAGGTATCTAATCGGCGGAGCATGGTTTTTAATTACATTTCTCTCATCTGAGTTTCTGCATTCTGAAATTATCAATATTTTTCTGAGTGTTATCTTATTGTGGATTATGACAGTAACATATAACGGTAATGCAAGAAGAAAAGCTTTGACCGTAATCATGGTAGAAACGCTGAACGGCGTATGTGATTACCTTTCATGGCTTATATTCGGGATGCTTTTTAAAGAAGGAGATGTGTATGCCGTAAGCTATGCGGGAACGATCATATTATCTTTTGTATCTGAAGTGATCGTAAGGAAAACTGTGCATAAGGACAAGAATACCGAGCTTACATGGAAGGAAATATGTATACTGATGACAGTTCCGATGGGAATATTTGTCATCATGTATTGTATGCTTAGGGCTGAGGTGTCAGGTGGCTTTCTGACAATTGCAGTATTATGTATGCTTGTTATCTGTTTTGCAGTTTTCTTTTTGTACGGTGTCTTATCGGAGGAGCATATTGACAGATACAGGGAACAGAATCTTAACAGACAGATAGATAGTTATCGAAAGGAACTCGAGAGGATTGAAAGCACGGAGATCAGAATAGAAGGAATAAGGCATGATCTTAAACACCATCTATTTGAGATGGGAAAGCTTATAAAGGACGGCAAGTCTGATGAGGCAGGTGCTTATATAAGAAGAATGGAAGCGGATATGGCAGATGACGGAAAAGTGTCACACACAGGAAAGTATGAGATTGACAGTCTGGTGAATTATATGATTGGGGAAGCGAGGAAGTCATTGAGCGAGGTGAATGTTAATATATCCATACCTCATGATTTTAATATAGAGAGTTACCGGCTGAACATCATCCTCGGGAATTTGCTTGAGAATGCAATTGAAGCTGCCGGGAGGTCAGTGGAAAAAAGTCTTAGTCTTTATGTTTCAATGCAGAGAGGGCTGCTTTTTATCAATCTTAGCAACAGTTATGATGGAACCCTGATAGAAAATAAAGGTAGATTTCTTTCTACCAAACCTGATAAGAGAGCGCATGGTCTTGGTCTGCAGAATGTAAAAAGGATGGTCAGGGAAATGAACGGGGAGATGTTAATAGAACATGATGAAAATAATTTCTGTGTAAAGATCATGCTGTATATTTGATATGCTCTATGGACGCTTTAGGACTCTGCTATATGGAGAGGCTTCATTATTAGAGTTTTTATTACATGCTCCGTATGCATCATGTTCTTTGAGCGAGGCCTCGATGATATAGATCGAACTTTTTTAGAATATTAAAGAGATGGAGTGAAAAATAGAAAAAAGAATACTGTATTTTTTTCAAAATATCTGGAAACTTGCTGATTCTAAAGGGTATCAATACACATTGATGAGGTTGAAAGATTTCTTGGGGAGAATCAGTGTTTGTTGTTTATGACATTGAGATGGTTATTTTTTACATTTGATGTAGAAATGATATTAAGAACCGATATAATCATGATACAACGCAAGTGAAGTAGGAGATAAAATAAAAAAAGAAAGGTGGTATAAGCATGAAATTGAAAAAGAAACTTGTTGTAGGTATTGTTGTGGGATTTGCTCTTTTTATAGCTGTAACATTGTCTATGACGTCAATGTCGTTGGCTGCAAATTCACAAAAATATGCCCAGTGCCCTAGATGTCATAAATACAATTATAGTTATGGATACAGCCCTAATTTTAAATGGACAACAGACAGCGCAACTGCTGGACATTATTGCTCTGGATGCAATAGTGTTGTTCCAGCCGGGGAATATCATTCATTTCTTTACAGCAGCGATAAATACTATTTCATATGTTCAAGCGCCTCTTGTAGTAACCTAAGTTTCAACGACAGAAAATACGAGGTTTATTACGATAATCCGGTTTCGGAACATTACGTGACACAGGTAGAATAAACAGAATTAATTGATGATGCTGATACTAACAGAATTTGGGTAGAAGGACGAAATGTAGCTATATGCAGATGAAAGAAAATTTCATGTGAATATTGAAGTCTTGCAGGCTTTCTTTAGTGTAATTCTAAAAAGCACATCTATTGTGATTTTTTTAGGGGTATTTACAAAGAAAGCCTGTTTTAGTGTTTGATTTTTTTGACACATTGATATAGCTGATTTTTACAAAAAGATGATGAAAAGCATCAAAACTAAAGTTTCATACTTATAGACCGATATTATATTATAGATTAATTTATATAAGATAGGGAGGCATTTATATGATTGAGATCGGAAATATAGGAACTGGAAATGAAGTGTATATGAATTACAGAAAAAGGTCTGAAGAAATATTTTCGATTTCTGAACAGACAGAGCAGACCACGATGAAGTCCGAATTGGATTATTACAAAGATCTGTGCAAGGAATTCAAAAATATAACCTTCCGCTTAGAAGATAAACAAACCGCCATGTCCGGCGGAAATCAGATGGGTTATGGCGGTAGTATGAATCAGGTTGGAAGTGGATTTGGTAATTTTGGGCAGTGTAGTATAAGTATTGATGTCGGTGTAATACGAAGAATGCTGTCAGATCCAGAATATGAAAGACGAGTCAAAGGAATTATTGACAGCAGTAGGTGTAATTATAAAAATTATGAACAGGCTGCTTTGGAAGATGGCTTTTCTTATGTTTGCGTGAATTTAGAAGATGAAGACGGAAAAGTAGTGAGATCAAAGACGCAAGCCTCATCCCCTTTCTCTACGGAGGATGAAGTAAGGAAACTCTGGGCGGATGATAAGCTGTCAGAAAAGATGGTGCGTAAATTTGATGCTATGGAAAACGAACTTCTTGATACGTTTTTATCATTTACGGAAAGTAGGATTAAATCTGAAAAGTTTTATGATAATTCAAAAAGAAAATCATGAGAGTGACTGATAGGCAGACCAGATAATTGTTATTTTGATGTGCTTGCAGTTATGGAGGCGATGAGTAAGAATTACGAAAGATTACCTCATGATTTTAATATAGAGAGTTACCAGCTGAACATCATCATCGGAAATTTGCTGGAGAATGCAATTGAAGCTGCTGGAAGGTCAGAGGAAAAAAGGCTCAGTCTTTATGTTTCCACGCAGAGAGGCATGCTTTTTATAAATCTTAGCAACAGTTATAATGGAACCCTGAGGAAAAATAAAGGTAGGTTTCTTTCTGTTAAACCTGATAAGAGAGCGCACGGTCTTGGCCTGCAGAATGTAAAAAGGATGGTCAGGGAAATGAACGGGGAGATGCTAATAGAACATGATGAAAATGATTTCAGCGTAAAGATTATGCTGTATATTTGATACGGAAAAACTGTCGTTTGTTACATTTATATGGTTATTTTTTACATACAGCAATAAAAACGAAACAAGGCAGGTTATAATGAACATGTAATGTTAACGGCATCACTTGCTATAAATAAAAAAGACAGGAAAGGAGAAGAAATGAGCAAATCGACAGTAAAAGCAATATATACCATCTGTGTCGCCTTGATTGTATTTTTATGTACCGGAAAGATGACGGCTTATGCAACAGATAACATTCAGGCCGGGTCAGTAAGCGAGTATCTGACAGAGACAGGGGATTATGATCTGTATCCTATAACGCTTGAAAGCGGCGTCTACCTTCAAGCAAGACTGACACAGCCATCGGATCCTACATTGGATTATGACCTTTATCTTATGGATTCTAGCGGAAATTTTATTGCAGCATCGGAATATGAAACGTACATTAATGGGACAACACCCACCTTGCAGGAGTCAATTGGTTATATGCCAAGCGGAAATGAGGCTACATATTACATTGTAGTTTTATCTGCAAGTGGAGGAAGTTCCTCAGCAGCTTATACATTGGACTATTCTGTTTGTAATGTATGGAGTTCAGAGGAACCGAATGAAAATATGATGGAAACATCGTACTATAGTTTAAATTCTTCGTCGCTTACAATAAGCGGTAATACACTTGGATCTCCAATTGACAATGACTGGATTGAACTTTCGATTCCGAACACCGCAGAATACAGCAGTGTCCACTTCAGTTATGATACATCCATGACAAATGATATAGGGATAGAGGTTTATGAAAATCTGTCCAACACAGGCTATAAGATGAATAAGATTTCATCCGGGAGAGATTTGAATGTTACGGCAGGGAGTACATATTATGTCAGAATTTTTTACGATGGAACATTAGAAAACTTTGATGAGACAGAAATAAGTGAGGTATATGATCTTTTTGTTTCTACTGTGTATTCACCGACTGTTGCTACCATTGACAGTATTGTAGGGACGATGGGAAATCAAAAGGTTAATTATCCCGGGTATGGATATTATTATAGGACTGGACAGGGAACTATAACTGTATCTGGAAGAGCAACATATAATGGATCGACTGCATCTAATCAACCTGCTGCTTTTAGTGATCTTTATGTATATTATTATAATCCTTATTGGGCGGCAAATAATACAAGCAATTACGCATCAGCGATCACGACTTGTCAAACAGATGCTAATGGGAATTATACCGCACAGTTACAATTGCCTCCGCCAATGGGAGGTGAGTCAATTAGGTTTAGTAGTTCGACTCAGTATTTCGATGTGTGCTATATATTCATTTTTGATGTAAATAATCTTTCGCAGGAACTTTGCTCAGAGCCTTTTATATACGTAGATAGATCAGACTACAATTGATTTGAAAACGATTTGTATGTACATGGGGTACTGTTTTTTGGTATCCCATGTGATATTTAGTGTTTACGGAGATTGAAATGTGATAGAAATCATTATTGTTGGAGGAAGAATATTATGGCTACAATTATAAATGCAACATCGATAGGTAGACTAGATCAAAATACTGTTCTGGAGAATGTTAGAGTGACAGGTACTGTAGGGAAAAATGATAATGAAATTGTAGTTGATCATTCAGAAAACAGTGAAGGTACAGTGGCTGCCACCTTATCTATTTCAGAAGAAGGGAATGAAAAATCTTATGTAGAAAATGTAAAAAAAATCGCAAAGGAAAGTGATATAGAAACGTGGGAGGGTGCTTTATGTTCATTGAGTGACAGCCCAATGATAAAGAACGAACGATTTTTTGATAACATGAAGGCGGAGGGGGCATCAAAAAACGAAATACAGGCTGTACAAAGAAAAAATACTGCATCGTTTCAGAATATTTGGAAACTTGCTGATCCAGATGGATATCAATACGCATTGGATAATATCGAGGGAAGCAGTGTTTATAATAGTTTATATAAATTTTTTAAGGAAGACAGACCTGAATGGAGTGATGAAAAAGCAAAGGAAGGTGCTAGACAGCTTGCTATGTTAGGTAAATCAATAAGATTTTGTCAGGTGACGCACAGAGCAACAGCAAGCGTATACCTTGATAAATACCAGCGGTTTATCAAGGGAGACAGGAACGATCAAATTGACTACGATGTTATAGATGAACGTGGCAGTGGGACAATCCGGCGCCAGATGGATACATCCATACTCAGAGGTAAGAAATTCAGCGCATTTATCGATCTTGAAACAGTGGGCAAAATGATTTTTAATGATGATGTAAAGAGTACAGAGACAAATCATATTGAGGAATTGTTCAGGCAAATAGAAAAAAAAGAAGAGGAAGCGAATAAGATAGGAGTAAGCCTTGGCGTTAGTAATTATGCTGTTACATTCAACGGAGATAAAGCAACAAGGTTTTATGCCAGAACAAAGGGGGGAAGTTATGAGGCGGATTCCGTAGATGAGCTTATGGAGAAGATTATTTCTAAAAGGAACGCAGTTATAAGTAATATGCGAGAAGATATTAGCATATTGTAGTAGAGTGGATAAAAAACTGCCTGCTAATATATCAGATTTTAACTTCAACTTTTCTTCCTATTTGTTGATGATCACATTTTTATGTTGTTAAGTGGTGATCCTAATTTATGTCATTCAGTTGAGTATAGCTTGAGCTTGCGAAAGAATCCAGCTTTCATAGTTCCGGATATTCATAGACCCATTTTTAACCGCAGACTTCTTTCTAAGAGCCTCAGCCTTGAACTTTTCAAAGGCAGCCTTCATTTCGGTGAGGCGCTCTGGGGATGAGTCTGCGGATTTTTCTGCCCGGTGGATGATATTGCGCCAGTGCTGGCACTCATTCTTATATGTCCGGTCGTAACTGTTCTCGGTGGCACGGGCATCGAACTCCCTCTTTTTTATCTTTCCCTGCTCCTTCCGGCACTTCTCACTACATAGCTCATATTTAAGGCTTTCTGCGAGAAAATACCTGCCGCAGACTTTACATTTCCGGATGTTCTGACCGGCGGCAAGCAGACGGCTATGGTAATAATTGATCACGGGCAGGATGGAATCATGCGCGATCACGCATTCCGGTTCCGGGGTGCCGGCGGGATACCATAGGTCTATCTTGACCGGCGTTTTTGAAAAGGCGCTGTCCGCATAAAACTCTTTCGGCGTTCTTATTTTCTCGTCCGTCCAGTCCATCAGTCCGTCTTTTATGTGAGCCATCTCCAGGTTAAAGATCTCGGCAGCCCGATCACGATCACGGGGGAGCCTTGCTTTTAGATATCCTTCGGATATCCTCAGGGCTGCATAGATATCCAGTGGATATCCATTTTCAAATTTGGAGCGCAGGAAATCGAAGCCGGTCTTTTCCAGTTCCGGTTGTTTCCACCTGTTCGAGTGCAGGGCATTCCAAAAAGGCATAAAACCGTACTGGTTCCATGTCCGGTCAGTGTCCTGATGAAAATTCATAAGGAGACTGCCGAGGGGGGCAGTCCGGTCATAAAAAATGTTATCCTCTTCTGAGCCGTTCAGTCGGGAAGCGATGCAATTTTCGCTTCCGATCAGAATTCTCTCTTTTTTCCGCTTTATATCCAAAATCAGCACGAACATGATGCTGTCCGGTATCGGATCATGTCGTCCAAAGGTATATTTCATGGTCATATCACCCCATATTGTTATGGTAATTCTGAAAAATATACTGTCAATTACACCCAATATACACCAAAAGTATTGATTTATCAAGTGTGGTGCCGATATAATCGGCGAAGATGGTGACGCAAGAGGGATTCTTTGCGAAGCGCCATTTTTGAACCTTGAAAATTGAATATCAGATCCTGCGGGACGTTAGAAGCGGTCGAGCAGAATCAGCGGATACGCCATGAGCCATCTGTCCGGAGGCATCTCAAAAAAGAGTGCATTCCCGGATCAATGTAAGAGATCGAGCCTGCGATTTTCGAGCTAAGGTGGGGAGCGATAAATATCCGGTGAGAGGCGGAATGGTAAAACCGATATGCGATGACACTGCTTTACGATAATGATACTTCGCCCGGTAATCCGGGTGTCCACGAGACGGTGAAAGCCCGATGCGAGCCATGCCAGTGGCTGACCGCAGGAAGCAGCAGATGAAATCTATGAAAGGAGTTGTTGAGAAATGGAAAAACAGAGACCCAAAAACTATGACGATCTTCCGCTTGTGCTGGATATGAAAGATATGCAGAAAATATTGGGTATATCTCGAACCACAGCATATCAACTGGTACATGAGGACGGGTTCCCGGCATTCAGGAGCGGGAACAGGATCAAGATCAGCAAGGAAGCTCTCTTTAAGTGGATGGAAAACGGGAGGGCGTAATGGAGAAATGCAGGCAATGCATATCCGGAGAAGATGGAGGATATCATGAAACAAGCAGCGATAGGAGCAGATATAAGCCGAGGGAATTCGGTTTGTTTCTGCTCCTTTTTTCATCTAAGGGCGCAGGGGCAAGACCGAACCCTATGCCGGAGGCTCAAAATCTATTCCGGAGGAATAGCGCACTTCTACGTTCACCCGGGTGGGTGAACGTCGTGCGCCCCTCGCCGGGGTGGCATCCCACACCTGACGGTATGGGATAAACCTCGCAGGGGCGGGGCTATCCATCGGGGGCGATGGATAAGCCTGCGGTGCTTCGCACCGGAAAAGGGCGCTACACGCCCTTTCGCTGCCGGTGGCAGCTATCCCCAGTGTACTTCGTTCTGCCTGATAATCCTGTCGGATTATCGTCAGAGCGAAGTCTGTAAAAAGCGTAAAACCACAGCTCCGGTATCAGTCGGGGCATCACAAAAAATGAAAGGAGCAAATGATGAACAACGAGGAACAGAACTTTGAAATTAACATGGAGTTACAGGATAAGGAGGAGCAGCTTGACAAACTAAACACTGAAATCCGAGAAAAGACGGAGAAGCAGGAACAATTACAACATCGGCTCACGAGAGAAAGGCAAAGAGCAGCACATCTAAAAAGGATGATGAGTCCGGAGTATCGGGCGAGGACACATGAACTGATTGAAAAGGGCGGTGCCGTGGAGCATTTCTATCCGACCAGTACAGATCTGACAGGCCCTGAGTTTTATGAGGTTATGGAGATTTTGAACAAGGATAAGGAGATGCGTGCGAGATTTGAAGCGGCAATCAGGACGGTACTCATAGGAATGAGGAGAGACGACAATGGCATTATTTCAGTTCAGTCTGGAACAACTGAAGAGAAGTGACGGTTTCACCGCAATAGCTGCGGCAGCATACAGGAGCGGAGAAAAACTGTATGACAGATATTACGGAGAGGTTCAGGACTATAGCAGAAAAAAGGGTGTTATCTTAACTGAAATCCTTTTGCCGGAGCACGCACCGGAGCGATTGAAGGACAGGGAAACCCTCTGGTATGAAGTGGAATCCCTGGAGAAAAGAAAGGACTCCCAGCTTGCCTACATGTTTGAATTTGCTTTGCAGAATGAGCTGACCGTGGAAGAAAACATCGCACTTGCCAAAAGGTTTGTCATGGAAAATCTTGTCTCGCATGGAATGGTTTGCGATATCGCCATTCATAACCCGCCAAGAAAAGAGGGTGAAGAACCTAACCCCCATATCCATGTCATGGGGGCAATGAGACCGATTTTGGAAAACGGACAGTGGGGAGCCAAGCGGTTGCATGTGCCTCTTTTTGACGAGAACGGTCAGCCGATCCTCAACAGAAAGGGCAAGCAAAAGTACGCTGATCCTTTTACGACCGACTGGAACAAACCTGAAACTTTGGAGCGTTGGCGTGAGAGCTGGGCGAACATGGTCAATGAAAAATTTATCGAGAAAGGTCTGCCCTGCCGTATCGACCACCGTTCATATGAGAGGCAGGGACTGGATATCGTGCCTCAGGTGCATGAGGGTAGTGCAGTCCGCCGGATGGAGGCAAGGGGCATCACAACTTACAAGGGTACATGGAACCGCTGGGTGAGAGCGACCAATGTAAGTATAAAGAACCTGCTTGCAAAACTGGTAGAGCTTGCGGACTGGTTCAAAGAAGCCAGAGAGCAGATAAAGCAGATCGAAAATCCGAGTATTACCACTATGGTCATGGAGTACTACGGCCACAGGGATGAAGTTGCGAATGGCTTTTCTCGTGGAGTTCAGAAAGCGCATACATCAAATATGAAGCTTGCTGCTCAGATGATCGCCTATATCGAAAGGAACAAACTGGTGGATGCTGATGCGATAGAGGCGCTGATAGAAGCAAAAAGGAAAGAGCTTTCGGACAGTAATTCCAGCGTGCAAAAGAAAAGAGAAGATCTGAAGCGTCTTGAAAACAATCTGAAGATGATTGATTATCGTGTAACCAAGCCGGTATATGACGAAGCGCAGAAGATTTTTTTCAAAGCCCGGAAGAAAGAATTTCAGGATGCATATAAGTCAGAGCTGAATAAGTTCTATAAGGCAAGGCGGGTGCTGGATGAACAGGGAATTGAGGAGATTTCATTTGATACGGCAGAGAAATACTGGACAGAAAAGATTGCTTCTCTCAAAGAGGAGATCAAAGAGGAAAGCGAAAAAGTGAAGTCCAGCCCTATCAATGATGAGGTCGAACTGCTTGAAAAAATCAAAGACGCTGTTGATTTTGCCATTAAGAAAAACGGTGGCGGTGACGGTGATAGTGACGGAGGGTCAGAGGGAGCTGCCGGTGGTGGCGCAGTTTCTGTTCCGGTTAAGGAGGATAAAAAGCAAACTCAGGTCAAAGCCGCACAGGAGCAGGCGAGACAGACGGAGCAGATCAATTCCCAGAGACAGGCACATGAGGTACAGTCACATGATACGGAAAGAAGAGTGTCCATGAAGAAGAATCTCGCAGAGAAAAAAGTGATAGTGGAAAAATATAAGGAGGAACACTATCAGCAGGGAACCATTCAAAAGAACAAGAACCGTGATCAGAATCGATCATAAATTTTACGAAATGAGAAAACACCATGATCAATTTAGATGTTAATGAAAAGAGCGCAGCCCAGATAAAGCTTGCGGAAAAGCTTGAGAAGGACAGGCAGAAGTTACAGGAACAGATCCAGAAGGATCACAAGAAGATTGAGGACTCGAAGAAGAAAGCAAGAAATCTGATCGGAGATATTTTCACAAGTCACCTGCCGGACTTTTATAATTTCGAGGCATCGGAGCTTACTGCCATTATTGATACGGCTATGGGGCAGAGAGCGACAAAGGATAAGATCGCTGCTATTAGAAAGGCGGCGGAAAATCCTGCACCGGAGGAAGGTGCAAAGGAAGATGCACAGGCAGATGATCCGGAAACAGATAGAGTATCTGATGATTCCGATGAGGATCCGGATGATGATGCCGATGATGAAGAGTCCGACGATATTGATGAGTAGTCTGTGATCATTTTCATAAGCGGCACTCATATCATGTCCACCGGTGGCATGAAAAATACAGACCGGAATATACAGCGACAGGTGCAGGAAGGAGGAGATTTATGTGTATCAGACAAAAGAAAGAACAACAGATATGCCGATTACCGTGGATATCGAACACCTTGCGGCGATGCTTTCCTGCGGGAAGGATACCGCAAGGAAGATCGGGGAGGATGCCGGAGCACGGATTACGATCGGTCGAAGGGTTCTGTATTCGGTGAGAAAAATTGAAAACTATATTGAGAAAATTGCAATATAAACGGGCTTCATTTTTTACTGTGGAAAGGATCGAAAATGATGGAAATTACATCGATTCTGTGCTATAAATAATGAACACAGACGATGCCATCAAAATCGTCCTTTCCACATTCAGAAAGGAGTGTAGGAGGAAAGCCTCAGACTATAGGAGGCGGAAAGGACAGATATATGGCAAGAAAAGATAATAAGGGCAGAAACCTTAAAACCGGTGAAAGCTATCGTGCGACTGAAAATCGCTATATGTATCGGTACAAGGACGAGCGTACCGGAGAAAGAGTCACTGTTTATGCATTAGATCTCGCAGAGCTTCGCGAAAAGGAAAAAGAAATCCAGCGGAGACTTGACAGTGGACTTCTTACAACATCTGAGGCGAAGAAAACAGACCTCAATACAATGTACGAGCATTACAGAGGGACACTTCAGATCAGGGACGCTACATTGGCGAATTACGATGCATTGTGGGAGCATCATGTCCGGAATGATATCGGAAGGATGCGCATGGTGGATATCAAACCGTCGCACATACGGACGTTTTACTCGGATATGACAAATAAGGGATATGCCTGGGGTACATTGAAAATCATTCATGGAATCTTCTGCCCGTTGTTCAATCTGGCAATGGATGACGAGATCATTCTCCGGAATCCGGCGATGGGAAACCTTGAAGGATACGGTGTCAAGCCAAAGGAGAAGGTTGCGCTTACAAGGGAGGAGCAGAAAAGGCTCTTTGAATTTGTAGAGTCAAGCAACTCCTACAATATCCACAAGCCGCTTCTGGAGATTATGATTGGAACAGCGTGCAGAGTAGGCGAAATCTCCGGATTGACATGGGAGGATGTGGATCTGC
The DNA here is from genome assembly GCA_015056815.1 of Lachnospiraceae bacterium. Taxonomy (GTDB): domain Bacteria; phylum Bacillota; class Clostridia; order Lachnospirales; family Lachnospiraceae; genus SIG333. Next base: position 64,311 of record SVFN01000027.1, read on the forward strand.
AAAGGCGTGAGCTCACGATAGATCATCAGCTTATCTATAAGGATCTGGGAGAAGGGTGGCAGTTTTATCGCCATGAGCCGAAAACGGAGGCAGGAAAGCGCACAATCCCGATTTCCGATACCCTGTATCATGCTTTTGTTGAACAGAAGAAGATCCAGTTTATGTTGGGGATTCACCATGACACAGAGGCTGCTGGTCTTAAGAACTTCGTTTTTACCGCAAAGAGCGGAATGCCCTATGCGCCGAATGCGCTTAACAATGTGCTGAAGAACATAGTGAACGCATATAATAAGAACGAACTTAAGCTGGCAGAGAAGGAGCGCCGCACACCGAATGAGCTTCCGCATCTCTCCTGCCATTCTCTCAGGCACACAGGCTGCACGAGACTGGCGGAAAGCGGTATGGATCTGAAGGTGCTGCAGTACATCATGGGCCATGCGGATGCCAGCGTCACGATGGACATCTATAATCACACTTCAAAGGAGCGTGTCTTCGCTGAGGTGGAGAAAATGGATGCGGCAATGGCAGTTTGAGGGAGCAAGCCGGTGTCATCTCGCGAGCAAGCTCGCTCGATGTCGGGCTTGCGCCCGATACATCCAGCCGTATACAGACATTCGCTCATGCAAGCATGGCTCAGTCTGTATGCGTCTGTCTGTGCCCGGCTTGATTTGGTGTCAATTTGGTGTCAAATCCCTAAAAATTGAAAATTATTGTCACTCACCAAAACTGTGAAGCCCGTAATTTCAAGGCTTCACAAAATTTTCGCAAAAATTATTAGCACTCACCCTTGACGAGTGCCAATTTAAGTGCTATAACATAATCGAACAGAGGAACAGAGAAGACCAAAAGAACGGGATGTTCCAATGATCTAATCCCTCCTTCCCCTT
>SVFN01000002.1 GCA_015056815.1 Lachnospiraceae bacterium
AAAAATCTGCCATCAGAAGGATCCGATGGCAGAAAGTTTTTGTTTTTTTAATTGTCTACTTGACGGGGAGCGGTTCACGGTTACAGGCGCATTATACTCTCGCACCTGTCAGATCCTTCACGTTCCGGCAGAACCTTTTGTTTTCATTTTTGCAATTCCATTTCTTTTACCTGTTTCTTTCCGTCATGTCACGCCGGCATCCCTGTTTTCCCCTCTGTCGCTTTTAAAAACCAGACAAGCCGGCCGTTTTTTTGTTCAGACCATGCTATTTTACACTAAAAAGTGTGGTGCGGAAAGAGTCGAAAAAAGAAAATACAAATTTTTTCAAAAAAATTGTTGACAACCCCTATCCCATATAGTATACTAACGAAGTCGGTTGCGAAACCGATAAGAATTATGGGATCTTAGCTCAGCTGGGAGAGCATCTGCCTTACAAGCAGAGGGTCATAGGTTCGAGCCCTATAGGTCCCATATATTATGGCGAGGTAGCTCAGTTGGCTAGAGCACACGGTTCATACCCGTGGTGTCAGGAGTTCGAATCTCCTCCTCGCTATTTTTTATTTTCTATTTTTTCTCTGCCAACAGGCAGTTTACGGTTTTTCTTTTTATCACGGACAATCTCACTTGTTTTCCCGATGAAAATGATACTCACAAAAAACTGTACTTTGCTACTGAAACAACTCATTCTGCTGATCCAGCGGCATAACAGGATGAATTGACATTCATTTTTTTACTGATACAATTTATTCATACTTGCTATGGCAATTCTTAACTGAAAGATACAATTTCTTTCAGAGAAAGGAGTTTTAATGGAAGAAATGGGAATGACCGACAGTCAATGGAAAGATAATCTCAGAAATCAACAGGAAGACTGGGAAGAAGTCAAAGAACTTCTGCCACAAAACCCAGACACTCAGAAAGCACTTGATAAAATCAATAAGGTTTTAAACCGAATCCAGAAATCATTGGAGGATTAAGCACCACCACGCGCAATCCCCCATGCCATTATCATGGCATGGGGGATTCTTATACCATTTTTACATTCTCTCCGGCGCATAGAAGCCAAGCACATCGATGCAGGCCTCTAAAATCTCCTTTGTCAGCACTAACAGTGCGATATAACCCGATTTTTTCTGTTCATCCTCTTCTTTTAAGATCTTAGTCTCATGGTAGAAACGGTTAAACGCATTGGAAAGATCATAAATATAGGCGCATACCTTATGAGGCGCTAACTCCGCGTAAGCCGCTTCCATCATGGCATTAAATTTCGTGATCTCCAACATCAGCGCCTTCTCGGAATCATTGCATACTCCACCGATCGCAGCAGTCAGAACATTGCCGCCTGCCTCTTTGTATTTATTCAGGATCGACTTGATACGCACGATCGTATAAAGGATATACGGACCGGTGTCGCCCTCGAAGGAAGTGAAACGATCCACATCAAAAATATAATCCTTGCTCGCCTGATTGGAAAGATCACCGTATTTGATAGCCGCAAGCGCTACGGTCTTTGCCGTCTTCTTCGCCTCTTCCTCGGATACGGCAGTGTCACCGTTTTTCTCCTTGTTCTCCATGATCTTCTCATACATCTTATCATTGATATCACTGATAAGATTCTCCAGGCGCATCACGCCGCCGTCACGGGTCTTAAACGGTTTGCCGTCCTTGCCGTTTACGGTACCAAATCCAAGGAAGGTAAGCTCTGTCCCGGGATGTACGATTTTGGTCTTTCGCGCACAACGGAACACCTGCTCAAAATACAGCTCCTGTCTCTTATCCACCACATAGATGATATGATCCGGGTCGATCTTGTCCTTTCTCTCCATAATAGTAGCAAGATCTGTGGTATTGTAAAGAGAGGCTCCGTCTGATTTTAAGATCATACAGGGCGGAATCTCCTTTGTATCGGTCTCTTCTTTAACATCTACGACCAACGCACCTTCCGATTCATGTGCATAGCCTTCCGACTTCATATAATTGACCATATCCGGAATGATATCCTGAACCGAGCTCTCACCGTTCCACAGATCAAAATCCACATTCAGATTCTCATAATTGCGTTTTAAGTCCGCTACGGAAACTGCGATGATATGATCCCAGAGTGCACGATAACCTCTCACGCCCTCCTGAAGCATATGTGTCGCTTCCATCGCCCTCTTCTTGTACTCTTCATCCACTTTGGACTTGCCGCTGGCTGTCGGATAGATCTCCTCCAGCTCGGAAATCGTAAACGGAGGCTCCTTGGGATATTCTCCTTTGTAACGCTCATCAAAATATACCAGATCCGGCTGTCTCTCTTTTAACTCTGTGATGATCAGACCCATCTGAAGACCCCAGTCACCCATATGGATATCGCCGATCACCTCATGCCCCATATATTTTGCGATACGCTTCACGCTCTCGCCGATCACTGCCGAACGCAGATGTCCGACATGAAGAGGCTTCGCCACGTTCGGTCCGCCGTAATCGATCACGATCTTTTTCTTGTGATCACTCTCTTCCAGACCAAATTTGCGGTTACATTTCATGCCATCGAGATAGCTGGTCAGAAAGCTGCCGGAAAGCTTACAGTTCAAAAATCCCGGTGCCACGGCTGTCACTTCCGAAAAAATACTGCTGTCCGTAAGCTTCTCTGCCACATCCTGTGCGATCATGATCGGTGCTTTCTTGTAAAGCTTCGCGCCCGCCATAGCTCCATTGCACTGAAATTCACAAAGATCCGGCCGATTGGAAAGCGTTACCTTGCCAAGCTCCTCATCATAGCCTGCCTGTCCGAACGCTTTTTTCATTTCATCGGAAATCAAGTCTAAAATCTTCTGCATAAATCTACTCCTTCTTTTTCGCCCTCTCACGCTCTGCCCTGGAATAGACACAGCCGCAGTAATCCTGCCGGTAAAGGTCATATTCCTTCGAAAGCTCGATCGAGCGTTTGTAGCCGTTTTTCTTTTTAAAATCAGATGTAAGATATCTCACACCGTAATTTTCTGCCAGTCTTTCGCCAATTTCATTCAGCTTGTCCGCATTCTTCAGCGGACTGATCGATAGTGTAGTGGTCACATAGTCAAACCTGCCCTCAGCCGCGATCCTCACCGCCTCGCGCAGCCGCAGCTCATAACACAGAAAGCAGCGTTCACCGCCCTCCGCATCCTTCTCATGACCCTTTGCCATGTCTATAAAGATCTGCGGGTCATAGTCCCCTTCCATAAAGTGGATCTCATATCCCTGCTTTTTCTCATTAAAAGCAGCGATCAGCCGTTTCTGCTCGGCAACCCGCTTCGTATATTCCTCTGAAAAAGTAATATTCGGATTATAATAAAAAACCGTAATCTCAAAATATTGACTCAGATATTCCAGCACGTAACTGCTGCAGGGTGCACAACAACTGTGCAAAAACAACCTCTGTCCGCGCACCTGCGGCTTTTCCAAAACATTATCCAGTTCTCTCTGATAATTACGTTTGTTTGCCATACGTTTAATCGTACCATTCTTTTTGTGTTTTGTATATACATAATTGTTACAAAAATGCTACGTTTTTTCGGTTTTTTCGTAATAGAAAAGCAGAAGTCCGCAGACTTCTGCCTCGTTTATGATCGGATTCCATCCTTTCCTGCTTGTCTTGTGTTCAGGCAAATCCCAGCTTCGGTTTTGCCTTCACTCCTTCACTTACATTCACTTCAAAGTCTTCTCGCTCCAGCGTTAAGACCATCTGTTTTGTCAGCTTCACTCCCCGGTCTTTTTGCTGCTTCATGCGCATTGCCTGTTTGATCACTGCCTGTTCCACGAGATTGCGTACATACCTGCCGTTTCCGTAATCCTCATTCTGACATACGCGCTCAAATAATTCCTTACAATAAACCTGCGCTTTTTCCGAAGCCTGGAACCCTTTTGTCAGAAGCATCTGTTCAAAGATCGCCTCCAGCTGTCCTTCATCATAATCCGGGAAATTCACATGATAGGCAATCCGGCTTCTCAGCCCCTTATTGGTATCCAGAAATTTATTCATATTCTCTGTATATCCCGCAAAGATCACCAAGATGTCTCCCCGCATATTCTCCATCTCCTGTACGATCGTATCGATCGCTTCCTGCCCGAAATCATTTCTTGTATGATCCCCCCAGTTAGCAAGCGCATAGGCTTCATCGATGAACAAAACGCCGCCTTTGGCCTGTTCAAAAACTTCCTTTACTTTCTTCGCGGTATGCCCCACCCATTTCTCCACCAGATCGCTGCGACTGCACTCTACATAAGTTCCTTTCGAAAGCACCTTCTTCTCTTTTAAGATCTGTGCGATCAGTCTTGCAACCGAGGTCTTACCTGTCCCGGGATTACCGGTAAAGAGCATATGCATGGAAGTATCACTCTCTTTAATACCTGCTTTTTTTCTCATTTCCGCCATTTCTCTTGTCGCGATGATCTGATCTATGATACTTTTGATCTGGTCCATACCGATCATATCTTTCAATCTTTCATAAGGATCTTTTTCCTTTTCCAAAAACTGTTTCGAATCCAGTCCCTGTATCATCTTATGCAGACTGATCTGAAGTTCTTCCAATTCCTCCCGCATTTCTTCCAGTTCTTTCTGATCATATTTCTCTTCTTTTAATCGACGCCGCCTTCCCTTTCGGTCTTTGAGGATAACATCTTCCTCAAAGGCGGACGCCGCGATTTTTTTTGTCACAAGCGGTAAAACCACTTCCTTTATAGCCGTGCATTCCCCAAATGCCCCATATTCGATTGCTTTTAAACCTCGCGGAAGCTGAATGGCATTCAGGCTTTTACATTCATAAAATGCCATAAACCCGATTTCTTTTAAGCTTCGCGGAAATGAAATATCCTGCAGGTTCTCGCATCCCGAAAATGCATGATCACCAATTTTCTTAAGATCTTTAGACAGCTTTACTGTCCTCAACTCTTTACAATCGATAAAGACACTATCCGGAATTTCTTTTACCGGCTCCGGTATCTCTACCTCAGTCAGTCGTTCACAGAGCATAAATGCTGCTTCACCGATCTTCTTTATTGTCTTTGACCATTTAATTTTTCGCAGATTGACACATTCCTCAAAAGCAAAGGATTCTATAATCTCCATTCCCTCCGGAAATTCTACTTCTTGCAGATTACTGCAGGATGCAAATGCCAAACTTCCTATCCGTTTCACGCCCTTTGGAATGACTACTTTTCGAAGTTCCTCGCGTTTTGCAAATGCTTCCTCTTCAATTTCCTTCACTCCGGCAGGAATGATCGCCATACCATCTCTCACTTCGTATTCCATTCTTCAACCGTCCTTTCTCAATAGAACTACCTGAACTGTATCCATCTTTTTTTAAAGACAATCAAATCTCTTCGCTTTTACATCCGAATATGCTACTGTCTGAAAATCTTCTTCTCATCCACCGTTTAACGCTCCACTTCTATATACTTACCCTCCAAAGTCTTCTTTGCACTCACCAAATCCAACACCTCATCCATAACAGCCGTGCCCTTTTCCAAACGTTTTGTCCACACTTCAAGAGAGGGGTATCTCTTTTCCAGCACTCGAATTCTTTTCTCCCCTTCTTCCATCCCCTCTGCGAGCACTACTAATATCTCATCTGTAACAGGCTTGATCGTTGTCAGAATTTCTTTCGCCATTTTCATTTTTTCTAAAATATCCATATCGCATCCTCCTATTTTAAGTTCCGTATCCGAACAAATGGTGCGGGTAAGCAGAAAGCATTCTCTCCTCTGTCGCATTCGCTCCGCCGTCGTTCATTGCCCTCTGGCACCATTTTTCGCATACTGTTTTTTAAGTTCCGCATCCCAACCTTTTTCATGTCATGCTGTAGTGTTACATTCATTCTAGAGTTTTAGAGTGACAGATAATGTCGTTGTGGCAAAATGTTTCAAAATTGTGGTTTTCGCTTAGCCGTTATTCGCTTATCTATTTGACAAATTCTGACATTTATCCTAAAATAGAAATCGGTTCGGGGATTCTTCCCCAGCAATTATCTTTTCGGATAATTGATTTTCACCACTTACTATTTTTCAAATTCATTTCAGGAAGGAGTCATAATTATGACAGATCAATCAACCGTAACTTTTTCACCCGGTCTGCAAAATGCCACCGGCAAAATCCCGTATCTTTTGTCCAATGATATCATCTTTCATTGTGCAGCCCAGCAGTCCGAGGAGTTTTTAAACCGCCTAATTTCCGATTTCTCCGGCATCCCGATCGAGCAGATCAAATCCGTCAAGGTACTCAATCCCATTGATTACCGCACCTACACTGCCAAGGAGATCATTCTGGATCTCAAGGTAGAGCTGGACGATCATCATATCTACAATTTCGAGATACAGCTTCGCCTGGCTTTTAACTCCAAATGGTGGATCAACCGCTCCCTCTTGTATCTCTGCCGCAGCTACGATAATCTGAAAAGTGGAAATGACTATGAGGATATCCTGCCTGCCACTCAGATCAGTATCGTGAAGGAGGATTTCTTCCCGGATGAGCCGCCGGAGTTTTTTGCCGAGTATATGTTTCTCAACACCAGAACGCATGCTCCTTACACTTCCCATTTCAAGATGAATGTGCTATATTTAAATCACATCGACCTGGCAACACAGGAAGATATTGATAAAGGACTCGTTATCTGGGCAAAGCTTTTTCAGACAGATACCTGGGAAGAGCTTCGCCGCCTGATCCTGGAACATCCCGATTATAAGGAGGTGGCTGAAACCATGTTTTATGTAGATGCTGATACCAGTGCCCGCAGTATTGCGGAAGCCCATGAAAAATACCTGCACGATGTTGCTTCCATTAAGGCTCAGGCCCGCAGGGAAGGTCTGGCAGAAGGCCGGGCAGAAGGTCTGGCAGAAGGGCATAAAGAGGGGCATAATGAAGGGCTCAAAGAAGGCTATCAAAAGGCACAGAATGAACTTAAAGAAGCAGATATAAAAATTGAGAAGCTACGTCAGAAACTAATCGCTGCAGGTATTTCGCCTGACGAATAATACAACAGCCTCATAAAAAAAACTACTGCTGTAAAGATATATTTCATTCTTTACAGCAGTAGACATCGGTGTATATTTAAAACCGCTTCAGTACTTCCCATTAAATTCTCCGTTACGTTCGGTCAGTCGTTTCAAACGCTCCAGTTCCTTTCCGGACAAATCTTTTTTCGGTTCATCCTTCTCACTGTATTTCTGTTTTGGCTCCCATGGTTTGCATTTATCGCCGATCAATTGCTTATTCTTCAATTCGCATCGCCTCTTTCTTTTTTCTGTCAAGTTGTTTCGTATAATGAAAGCATGTCCTTCAGAATCTGTTTCATTTCTTCCCGCATACTGTTCGGACGAACCACCTCTACTTTGCTTCCCTGACTTAGCAGCCACATGATAATGCCTTTCCCGTAGACTTCCGCCTCTATCTTATATCCATTCTCATAATGTTCCAGTACTCTGGCTGTTGGCAGTCGATCCAGGATCGGTTCCGGATTCTCCCCATAGAAATTCAATACCACTTTCTGCAATTTGCCGGCATACATAAACTGAATCCGCTTTCTGAACTCACCCTCTTGAAAACGATCGGCATACGATACTTCGAATCTTTCCTCCAGATGCTTATAATCTTTGATCCTGTCAATCCGGAAAATAGCCGGATAATTGTATTTGTGCACATATTTACCGGCATCGTTCTTTTCAACGATATAGGCGTTCAGGTAAAAATAGTACTCCGAGAAGAGGATCGCAATAGGCTCCACCACTCTTTTGATCGATTCATTTGGTGCGTTCACCCTGGCATAATGCATGGAAACCAGATGATGCTCATGGATATCGGAGCCGATCTCCCAAAGCTTGTCCTGAATATATTCCTTATGATTCAGCTCAACATAATGATACTTTTCATTCGAGATCAACTCTCCTACGAGCTGTACGTTCTTTAGGGGAACGCATCCCTCCACCAGCTTATTTAAGATAGTATTCAGCTCACGTCTGGTAAAAGCTCTGCTTTCCAAAAGGATCTTTGAGACTGCCAGGATTTCGCTGTTCGTCATCATAGACAGTTCATCCCCAACCATTATGAAGCCCTTCCCGGAACGGTCATATTCAATCGTCCTTTTGTCGCCCGCCATACTCCGTTCTCCCAAAAAGGCTCTTATATCATCAATGTCTCTTTGAATAGAACGTTCATCGACACCAAACCTGGATGCTTCCGCCGATTTATGGATCATTTTTCCTTCGCACAGTCGGACAAACATGTCCAATATCCGTTGATTCTTTGACTCTTTCCCCATCCTATTTCTCCTTAGAAATTTCTGCATGACCGATTCTGAAAACACAGAATCCATCAAAAGCTGTCCCTGCGCTTTCTATTCAGATCACGAAGAGCCTTTTTCTTTTTTGGAACGACGGAAGATTTTCGGTACCTTCCTTCCATCAAACAGCGGGTTCGTAAAGCAATTAGGGCAATAAAAATACCCCGTATCCGGATTCACCATATACACTCGCTTACATTTAAAACATTTCCGATACTTCACAACTATTGACATAAAAATCACCACCTGTTTTTCATTCTTCCCACAATGTTCCTTCTGTTTACTACAATTTTATGGTATAAACAATTTCCTCACAATCCCTCATTCTTCACAAAATAATCCTTATGATTTTATCTAATTTTCCGTACCGGGCTCCATGTTAATGATCTTATCAACAAAATAGTAATAGTTGCCCGTTCCGGCGATGGCTGCCGTGTCAAACAGCACCTTGCGATAAGCACTCATAAGAATATCCACTTCCAGATCACCCTTCACAAATCTGCTCAATGCCGGCAGTATTTGTTCCTGCAGCTCATACGGACCATCATAAAATTCAAAATCCATATAATTGTGCATGACCTCACGGAATATCGTTCCATTATCATTCACAAAATAACCATAGCCATGCATATCGGAATTGTCTCCTGATTCTTTTATGCGCTCTGACGGATTCCATGTTGACAATCCCAAAAGCACAAACCCATCGGGGTAGTCATATCCGCAGTTTTTCCGATCATTAGGTATCCAGACTATATCTCCTTTTTGAAAGGGGGTCGGAAAATCAAACCATAATCCTTCAAACGAATTGCTGATCATATCTTTTGCTGCTTCGTCTCTGTTGCTGTTATACACAATATCTGTTATCTTCCCATCCCCTCTGCACTCAATTACCGAGACAATTTGCGGATCCGTCAGGGATTGCTTTTTGATCCTTAGCTTTGACACTCCGGATCCGGTACAGCGATCAGTCTCATCATCTTCTTCCGTGTAGTCACGATATGCTTCCAGGCATTTCTTTAAGGAAGGATATATTGTCTCATATTGTTCCGTCCATTTCGAATCGCCTCGACACAAGTATGAATACATATATACATAAGCGCCGTCATCTTCATCCTTATAAAATGCATCAATCTCGCTCTCCATGATTTCTATGTACTTTTTCAAAAAAGTATGAAGACTTTCCCAGCCTCTGCAATTATCTCTTTCCGGAACCACACAATCCGGCATTTGGGCAATCAATTCCTCCCATGCATTTATCTTTTCTTTCAAAGACAGATGCCTGCAGCTGTAAATGAGCCATGCTGTCTCCAAAGAGTTGAAAGAATAGCCAATTTTCCTTAAATGCTCCTTGATCGCTTTTGAATTGATAAATGATAATGTATCCATCACTCTCAACCTCCTTCCTCCCGGCTCTGTTCCGTCGGTACCGGCAAAGCATCTTCAAAAGGCGCTAGCTCCGCGCGGTTGGAAACCACAATAGAATGGCAATTCTGCAAAGACGTGATCAGGTTATCATAGTTTGCCTGCGTCACATCAATGGATTGTTCCAAAAGGATCTCGACATTTTCCAGAACGTTATCGGTATACTGCACTGCTGCTTCTTTCACTGCATTGGCTTCTCTTGTGGCATTATCCAGAATCTCCTGCGCCTGATGATTTGCAACGGCCACGATCCCGTTCGCCTCCACATAAACCTGCCTCATGATCTCATGCTCGCCGACCAGATTCCTCATCTGTACCACCGCTTCGTTCACGATCTTTTCTGCCTTTTCATGCGCATCTTTCAGGATGGCATCCTCTCTGGAAATGATCTGCTGACAACGCTTGATCTCAGCGGGTATCTTCTTGCGGAGCTGCCTTAAATACTCCTTTAAATCATCTTTATTGACTTTGATCACATCATTTGAAAATTTCGCATAAGGACATTGTTCGATATAGTCTTCCATATCTTCCATTAACCGTTCAATTCTGTTGCCCATATCTTTCATGCACAATCCTCTTTCTCTCTTAAGCTCCGTATCCGAACTATTTGCCGCACTTTGTTGTAGTGTTACATCCATTCTAACGTTTTACAAAGACGGATAATGTCATTGGAACAAAGTTTTTCCAAAATAGTACTTTTCAGCTATAATACAAAAAGAATATGCAGTTTTATCTGCATATCCTCTCGTTCTCTCTCTTTTTCAATTCGCAGCCGTCCGAAGCTTTTTGAGCAACTTCAATACTACTTTAAAATCGCTTCAATCACCCTTCATTTCTCATTGCTTTTTATGCTGCTTTTCTTTACACCTTTTCAATCTTACAGCTATGATGCTTATATTCCGTGCCGGTGTTAGACACCTGCTTGTCATAATTGATCCCGATGATCAGGATATTCTCTTTGTAATGCTCAAACTTCTGCGGATAATTTCTGTCCCGGACCTGATCCACGGCTGTCTGCCTCGTCTTGTCGTATTTCAACTCGATCAAAAGCACCGGTTTGTCCGGATGCTTGGGTGAGGGAAGATAGGCCAGATCCACATAGCCCTTGCCGGAATCAAGCTCCTGTATCGTCGTATAATACTTCTGCGCGGAGTAAAATGCCATCTGTACCGCATAGGAAAGTGCCGCTTCGGAATGATAAGTTTTGTTCTCCGCAGTGTCATGAAACCACTCCAACAGCTCCGCCACTTTCTCTTCGTCTAAGCCCCAGACAGCTTTCAACAGTTCCTGAGACTTTTTAAAGGATGTAAAGGTTCCCAGCCATTCTTCGGATTTCGTAGACGATTTAAACTCATCCAGAATCTCATTATTGGGAACAAACACTTCCTTTGTGTCCACATCATATCCCAGATACCCCAAGTGGATCAGCATGGTCAGCACATCATCTTTGCTATGGAAGGATGTCATATCATTCTGATAAGTCGAAATGTCAACCGTTGCCCTGCTTCCATCCATCAATAACGCTACCGTATCCTTCAAGCCGTCAAAATCCATTCGGATGTATTCGGCAAGCGCTTCGTAATTCTCAGTTTTATTCCAGTAGTTTTGGATCACACCGGTGGACACTGCTTTTATAACTGACAGAGGACTGTATATGGAATAATGTTTTTGCTTCAACGGCGTCCCTGTCGCTTTTTGTATTCGATAATTCGGATCCGGCGGTATCACATCCGTCACATCATATCCATCATACCATTCTTTGATCTCATCATACGCTCTGCCATATTCTTCGCACAATCCCATAACCTCATCCTCTGTAAACCCTGTATATCTTGCGAGCTGCAAAGGAGCGATGATAGAATATTCATCAAACATATTCAGTGCCGAATGCTGACCATATTTTTTGATCGGAAGAATCCCCGTCATATAAGCAAGCGCCACATATTCTCTGTCCTTTAACAGATCTCTCAAAAAATCCAGATAATGCTTTTGCCCGTTCGCATCTTCCTTTCTGGCTCTAAACGCGACATCCCACTCATCGATAATGAACACAAAGGGAATTCCCGATTTTCTGTAAAACCGATCCAGGCTGTAGAACAGATCGTCCGGATCATATTTCACATCAGAATACTCTTCCGAAAGATCGTCCAGCACTCTTTTTGTCAGCCGCCTCATACAATCTTTCATTTCTTCATCCGTTTTGATAAAATCCGTCATCACAAGATTGATCACATCAAACCGATTCAAATATTTATCCCAGTTACCGTGCCCCGCGATCTTTCGTCCTTCAAAGAGTTGCCTACTGTCTCCCCTGCCATAATATGCCGCCAGCATATTCGCGGTTACCGACTTGCCAAACCGGCGTGGGCGGGACACACTGATATACTTCTGTTCTGTCTTCACAATTCTGTTCAGATATGTGACCATCTCTGTTTTATCCACATATATCTCAGAATTAAGCGTTTCCATATATTTTCCGTTTCCCGGATTTAAATAAGTCCCCATGTTCCACCCGCTTTCTTTTTATCCAATATACCACTGCGTTTTTCGTATATAATAATATAGTGCCACAAATCCTGAAAAAATCAAGATTTGTGGCACATGTTTTCTTAAATAACTGAATTGGATCATACCGAATACGGCTTCAAGATATCCTCACTTCATCAAACTCAGACTGTTCTCCAAGAATCCCTTCAAGGATCTGAATCCCCCTTTTGGAACACCCTACCTGTTCTATTTTGGCATAAACACCACCGGCATCATAAATAGTCAAATTTTCGAAAAAATCAAAACAACCAAAGCAGACCGCTTAAATGTATACTATTATTTCGAATACAACCTGACAAAACTGGCAAATTAGCTCAAATACTTTTCAACCCATTTTTTCTCATATGCTACCATATCCGCTGAATGGTCATCATACTCAAAGTCCGTTTTCATATTTCCATTATTATCAACGCTCATCGAAAAAATGGTCCAGGCATTTGTAGCTCCCTGTTCCTTTCGGTTCTTTGATAACACTTTGTCAATCTCCATAAAGGCTTTAACAAGCTTAGCCTTAGATGCACCAGGCAGATTAAAGCAATCAACATACTCACCTTTTTCGGCTTTTGAGTAGAATTTCATACTGTAGCTCCCCTCCGTGTATCCTGCAAAGAAAACCATTCTATCCCAGCCTTCCGGCAAGAAATCAAACACAATATCAAACACGTTTTGAAAAATTTTCTCATCCATCTATCTATTACTCCTTCCCATTTGGAAATACTCTAACGCTTTCTTCTCCATCAATAGTATAGGTTACTACTATAGCAACCGGTCGTCGTGAATCGCCCTCATAAATCGGTTCAATTTTTACATAAACCTCTTTTCCATCTCTGACAGCATCCGCCAATTCATTCTCAAAATTCTTAAAATCGTTTCTATTTATGTCAGCATCCTGTGGAATCATATTTTCCAGTCCATTTGATCCATCGAATTGGTCTCCTATCAAGTGTCCCCTGTCATCTCCTTCTTTCTGGTCGCCTTTGCCGATATCATCTATGGAATCTTTGATTGGCAATCTACCCTCTCGGGTTTTAAGATGTAACGTACCCTCTGCAGAAACAATACGCCCTTTCTCATCCGTCTTATACTTATAACCATTAAGCTCATATTCGCTATTTGGTGCTAACTCTTTGCCAACCCGATATAATTTGCCATTATCATCATAGTAATAAGTCTCACCATCCCTGGTTTCTGTATGAGGATTTTCCGGAGTATTGGCTTCATTTGTTTCTTTATTCTGATTATCAGGCGCCGCTTCTTTGTCAAAAACATTATCCCAGAAAAATCTGGATTCACCAGGTGTTACGTCCCCCTCCGGCATTATTTCCTTATAATTGTTGATCTCAAGATTTTTCATCTCGTTTATATCCTTTGATCCCTCATATATTTCCTGCATCAGTACACACCCCCTTTCGATTTATATATCTCTGTAAATCTACAAAACAAATCATTATATGATGAATCTCTTATTGTTTGCTCATAAATCAAAAGTGCCATTACAAGATTAATTTGCCTGTTAGAATATGCGCTAATATCAGGAGATAATTTGTCAGCAACTGAATGAACCCATTCATTGATATCTTTGCATTTCTTTGAGCTATTAATTGCTTGCTCTGCTTCAAGGAAATCATAGACTAATGTTCTAAGCGAATCGATAGCCCTTTCCTTGTCAGACACGATATAATCCAAGAAATCGCACTTAACGATTGTATCTAACTTCGACTTTAGGATTGCAACCTTAAGTTCCTGAATATCTACACGATCTCCTTTACGATAAATCTCCTTAGTCATGATGCAATCTAACAATGATTTCTCAACCTCAGATGTATGAACACTATCTTGTTCATATACCGAATTTGCTAAATCTGTATGGAACTTAACCTCTTTTTCCTTGCCATCTCGATCAATATATTTGCCAGTATATAAATCCACCTTACATAAAACTGGTTCAAGCCAATCGCTCTGCGAAATTGCAGCCACACCTTTTTCAAGCTTTGCAATTTCTGTTATCTGATTGTCGGACAGCCCAGAAGCTTTTCCCACCAGTTCTCTGTCGCCAAAATCTGGAAGCCGCAAAATAATCTTGGTGTTAGTGTTTCGAATTACTGACATATCCAATAGTCCGGGTGACTGATCCGCAATTATAAACCCTTCACCATAGGTTCTCATCTCAGCAATCGAATTTGCCAACATTTCCACAGATTTACCAAGCATATTAGAGCCTTCGCTCGATTGTTCTGTAGATGTCCTTTTCAGAAGATTATGCGCTTCTTCAAGGACTGTCACATGCTTCAAATTATCATCGGTGTTTGCCCCCATACACCGTTGCTCCATTCGATGCTCTTGAAGCTTTAGCACCAAAATTCCCATAATCAGCGATTTAGTCTCTGCTGAACCAACTCTGCTTAAATCTACGATTACATTCCGATCAAAAATGTTTTCATCTCTCAAATCATCTGTAGAAAAGATAAGACCATTTATTCCGTTTGTAAGAGATCTAAGTCGTGTGACAAGAGATCCTGTATAATCTCCTTTATTGTCATCAGAATACTCGCTCTCTTCCAATACTTGCCTAATTTCCCTTACTACATCATTAAATGTGGGGAACAAATCAGGCGAATATCTGTTTACAGATTTTTCAAGATCCCATCCACTTTTTATATATGCCCTCTCAACTGAGTCCTTAAGAATTGCTGGCATGGCCGCATACATAGGCCAACACACATTAAAAATCTCTACAAGTCTGTCCAGATGCTCTAATATATGCGTGTTTTCCGGAAAACGGAATGGATTCAAACGAAGCATCTCTATGCCGGTAATATTAGGGTTTGTTCCATAAGTTACCACTCCATCAATCTTACCAATCTTATCCTTATATTCACCCTTAGCAGGCTCAATCACAAGAAATTTTACACCCTCACAGCCAAGTTTCTCTAAAAGCTTATAAATAGTATTAGATTTACCGGAACCAGTTGAACCAGTGATGAAAGTATGCTTTGTAAGTTCATCTTTAGAAAGCTTAACTCTCTTTTCTGGAATTTTCTTTCTCATGTGGTAACCACATCCAATTTCAAGATCAAATTCCTGATTTATGAGGGAATGTGGCTCTCTTCCAAATGAAACCACTTCTAGTACAGGGAGACCACTGACCGATTTTCTCGGAAAATTCAATGCCTGAGCTAATTCTTTGCCTGATAAGGGTGCTGTTGGAGTAACAAGTGTTGGATACATTAACCATTCATCTTCAAGAGATGCCTTTAACCCAAAAACTGGATGTTGAAGATTTTTAATGCTAGATAAAAGCACCTTAGATGCATCTGAATTAAGTTCACCATCCCAAAAATTGACAGCCGCCTTTGTAAGATAAGAGTCCTCTCCCTGCGTCAAAGCGAGGTACATATGTGCAGCATTATTAGCGATTACTGGGCTCTCTGAAACAAAATAAGAAGCAAACTCCCACATACCAAGCGCAGAGCTTTCCTCAATGCGTTGTAATTGAGATTCAATAATATCAAGGGTATGTTTAACTCCAAAATTTGTATATGTTTGTGTAATGCTTTCATTCTTCCCGATTTGAGCTGTAACACTTGAAGATCTAGCAAACGAAACACCAAAATTAGCAGAAGCATATGCGCCTGAACTAGTCCCGGTTGATTCATTACTTCCCATAGTATCAGTAGTGGAGCGATTCCAAGTATGATGATAATCTCCACCCAAATGTTTTCCACCTACATGACCGCCTAATGTATCGCTACTACCTTTTTGAACAGCATTCGCAATACTTGTTCCCTGAGACGAATTAACCGTTGCATTTGCCCCCGCCCCAACGCCTAAATTTACACCAAAATTAGCTGAAGATGATACCCCGTCTGATTCAGTATAAGTATAACCGGTCTGCCAGGTTGTATATGGTGCTAATGCAGTATATAATTCATACAAACGATTTTTGCTATCTAATTGTCTTTTAATGGGCTTCGCCAACAACACAATGGTATATTCCTGTGCTTTCTCCTCCGGAACAATTCCATCTAGCAGTTTTTCCATGCTTTGACTGATAAATCCTTCTGATTTTTCAGACGGAACATTTGATACGATTGCAATCGATTTAGCTTGATTATTTTTCTCCGCATCAAGAGCGTCAAGACAAGGAGGCATTCCCACTCCATAGTCAGGGTCATCTGAATTCATACCAATGTAATCGGTCCCGGGGAAATTACCCTTTATTGCGCTCACCATTCTATGGTAATACTTATCAACTATAGATGGATCAGAAAACCTTTCATCAGTATTGACCACCCCTATATAAATATGGCAATCATTTTCTTTACGATTATATATTAATGCTATATTACATGTTTCTTCACTTAAAACTTGATATACATTTACAAGCTTGTCTATGCTCTTTTCCTCTGTATCTCTTACCCATTTTGTGATTTCAAAAAACCTAATTCTATTTTCAGCATCAAAGTTATCTGATAAAGCATCTACTGGAGAATATATGTTGCTCAATTGATCCAAGTATGCCTGATATACTTCGATGCCGATAGCCCCCATATTTTTTTCAATAATTGCGCGAGCTTCATCACCTATCATATCAGGTTTTCCTGCAAGATATGCTTCCCTCTTGGAGTCTACCAATTCAATCTGTTTTGGGCTAAGTGTAGCCAATTTCGCTATACCATCACCCATTTTATTCGCAGCAGAAACCGTCTTATTCGCTAAATATTGCTTTGTGTTTGCCAATATTCCCATATTACGTTTCCTCTTTTCGTCTTTTTGCCAACTGAACAATAATCATAATAGCCGCAACCGATACAGCAATAATAACAGATTTCAAATTATAATTTCTTTTCATGATTTTTTTCCTTCCTTATCTTTATTCTCTTTAAGTTTCTCATTAATAATCCTAATTAACTCTGAAACTACCATATCTATGTTCTTCAGCTGCTCTTCCGTAAGAAGCTTCCACAACTCCTCAACAGCGTCGACGAATGTGTATCCATAAAAAGCAATCATTCGTGCAGCTCGGTCTTTTTTATCAAGCTCATCAAATGTCACCGAAAATCCTTCTTGTTTCTTTTGTTCAAGAAGCATAGTGATTTTTTCGCTATAGTTCATATAAAAAGGACTAATTAATCCCCAAAAATTATTTTTGAAGTCAACTCTGCATGTGTTCATAATCGTTGTAATAGACTCTTTCCGAAGCACCATATTATACAATCCACCAAGTTTCACGAACATATTTACTATCGCGTCATCAGTAACAAATACATTTATTATAGGCAACTTATAACCGATACCTCTCTGCGCCCCCTTAACATATGAATATATAATTTCTTCGCAAAATTCTCTTTTTTCAACTTGATTAACTCGTTGTGCAGCAATAAACCCACTTTTTATAAATGAAGGTAACATTTCAAGTGTAACATTTACCAAATCATCGAGCCCAAAGGAAGGAATCTCAGTAGGCATACCTCTAAATTTCACCGCCCTTGCAAGCACTTGAACTATTCTAATGTCATCCATTTCCATAGATTTATTAATTTTTCTTATCTCTGCTTCAAATGCATTAACTTCATCCTCATCCCCAGAGCACTGTGTTAATACAATAATAAATGGTACCCCAATAGAATGAAGTTCCTTGATAAAATCTAATTCAGCGCCCTGATATCTATTGCTCCCAGAGTTTATGCAATACCAAATAGCATGAACTTTATCATACAGATCATTCGACTCGGCTTTAGCTGCAATGGTTGCCTTAATTGATCGAATTGATTCTCTGGTCTTTTCTGAATCTAGTTCCAATCCAACTGTATCCCATATATGAATAGGAATATCCCCATTCTCGTACTCATCAATATGCTCTGTCACTGGCCTACCTGTTCCGGTTGCGGCCATTTCTGATCCAAACACCGCATTAATTAGTGTGCTTTTCCCTGTTCCTGTTATACCTGCAACCATGATATTCGCAGGAGGAAGATTATCGGAATTCAATCTCGAATCTAAATCTTTCTCAAGTTCTTCCTTCTGCATTTGAATTTTTTGTTCTCCTGTAACACTTGCCATAATAAGATCCTCCCTATTTTTTCATTGCTGACAGCTCATGTTTTAATCTTTCTTTTATCAATGCATTATTCGTTAATTCGCGATCAGAAGATAGATTTATTACATTGAGCATTGCCTTTAAATAGTTTTCACCCACTGCACCAACATAACCGGCTGCAACAGCAGCACTCAAAATTGGAATTATCATAAAAGGCGTTACAATTGCCCCTACAATAACATTCACAAAAACATCCTCCGCAAAGTTCTTACTTGTTTTAAAACCCGCTGCTGAATTCAAATCTGCAATCATTTTAATACATATCCCATGTACAATCGGAATGCATCCACCTGGAACAAAACCAATCTTAGTTGCAGCAGATTCATAGTTGGAAATAATCTGTTTTCCTTCTTCTTCAATTTGTTTTATTCTAGCTGTTCTTCCTTCATCAAGCGAATTTAGCTTTCTTTCAAGTAAATCGACTTTAAGCGAACTATAGTTTAGTACGCTATTTCTGAGTAATTCAGGGATTCCAAACGCAACAATCTCTCCTCCCCTAGTTTTGTAATTCTTTGCTAATACTCGTTTTCGTGTTACTTCTGGAAGTATCGTACGTATTTTCTTTTCCAGATCCCCTTCATTATCAGAATAACATTGGGTTAAAACAATCACAAACGGAATCTCATATTCAATAGATAACTTTCTAATTAGTTCCAATTCATATTTTTCAAATCTACTGCTCCTATCGTTAACACAAAACCACACCAAATGGATATCCGAAGAATCTGTTTTAGCTTTTGTTTCTTCTATGTGCCTTTGTATCTCTGCAAGAGTGCTATCTGTAATAATGTTATCAATTTCAAGTCCAACTGTATCGTACATATTAACCTTACAACCAATCATTCCATATTGGTTATTTTTTGGCTCTCCCAACGGCAGAAGGATTTTTTTTGAGTATATTTGATTTTTTTTAGTTACTGCCTGTCCAACACCTATAGGAGCCAAATCTTCATCAAGGACTGAATTTATCAATGTTGATTTACCAGCCCCTGTTTTTCCCATGACAATAATCTCAATTGTTTTCACTTATCTCCCTCCGCATACCATCTGGTATAATCCTTCTAATCCAAATGATGAAATAACTGCTGTTTCTTTTGTTCCTGGTATTTTTATTCCTGTCTTATAATCCTTGGCCAATGTCTGCACAATCGTAATATTACCTACAGCCTTATGTATTATGTCTATTGTGTCTTGAATATCTTCTTTAAAGCATAAAGTAAGTACAATGTATATGTTATTACTGCTCATGGATGCGAGTTTACGAATCAAATCCAACTCAACTTCCTCAATTCTTCCTACTCCACCAGAAATGCAATAAAGTAGTTTAGCTGTACTATCTTGTCTAAGGTCAGCGATTGTTTTGTAAGCATTATCAATTTCATCCTTTCCGAGGTCTATACCTTTTATTTCATACCATTGAAACTCACCATTTGCATCTTCATAAAGCCTATACTTCCCGTATTCAGAAACATTCAGTGTTAATCCTGAAATTTTTTCTAAACCCTCTATTAATGTTGTTTTTCCAGCCCCACGCTTACCTACAACAATAATCTTTTCTGCTCCGGAGTGAAATGACAAATTGCTATCAACATTTATATTGGTATTCTCAGCTGCAAAAGAAGGTAAGATCATTTCATCATATTTAGATATACCCACCTGCTCGTTGTTGTTTTTTCCTTGCACATCCTTTATTGATCCCGAAATGGATTTTTCGGCGATTGATTTTGTTGCATCCGATATGCCTTTTTTCTCTGCTTTCAAAATGTCAGTATTTTTAACTTGATCTCCTTTTGTGGATTTTTCTTTTTTAATCAGTTGAACGGCCGCCTTGTAGCTGTCCAAATAAGAATATGACACTTTTTTACCTTCAAACAAAAAACTGCAAAATTCCTTTAACCCAAATGGATTTATTCTTATGGATTCAGCCATCCCCCGTTCTATTTTATTAGCTTTATACTCCATAGCGAGTAACGGAAACACAGGCATTTGCTCTGTAATCTTTTCTACTTCATCGACTACAAACTGGGATTCATCTTTGTAGCACTTCGTAAGCGCTATTATAGTTGTAACCTCTGGAAACTGATCATTTACTCTACTCAAGAAAACTCTTTCTGTATCTTCTATTCTTCCTGAGTCTCCTGCAATACAATAAATAACTTTTGACAAACCATTTTCAGACAATTGTCTTACTAAAGAAAGCGCATTTTTCATATCGTTTTCTTCTATATTATTAGACCCGTTTATCTCAAACCATTGAATATGATTTATATTGTCGTCATATTGAACATAATTACCTCTATTCGTTATTTCAATTTTATAGCCCTTGTTATCTGCAATGCCATTTATTAGCGTAGTTTTTCCTGATCCCGTTTTCCCTACAACCACAATCTTAGTTGTTTGCCTTTTTCCTACAACGTCGCTATTTTGAAGGCATTCTTTTATTGCCTTGGATAAACAGAAATAACCATCATCAGGGCCTTCATAATATATATCCAATCCTTTATTTTTTCTGTTATAGACCTCATCAAGTTTTTTTACTATATCGCTACTTCTTTGTTCTAATGAAGTATTCGTATAATACTTCCGTGACAAAGGTGAACTTTCCGAGAAAATAACCCACTCATCCAATTCATTTTTAAAAAAATATGAAACTCGGTCTGTATAAGGATTACACACGATTTTAATCACATTTCTTTTCATAGCATTTTTCCTCTTACGCATTTATTAATCTGTAATTCCCGACCAACTTTTCTAACCACGTTGTAGAGATACTTCTGCAGGACATGTGATTTTGAAAAGCTTATAGCAGTCATTCATTGCTTTTGTTGCCTCAGTAGTTAATAATTCTGTCGCATAAACCTTGCATTTTTGATTGCGTAGGTTCATGAACATTGAAATAGGATTATACTTGGTGTCCCTTAATCACATTTCGACTTTTTTCGAACGCCTCTGCCAAAATAGTATATACTCCACCTTTCCCGACTCTATTACAGCAGTAGACATACAATCAAGTACTGATTCTATCAAAGTGCCGAAGTCAGTATTTTTCTTTTGAAACTTTCCTTCTTGATTAAAGCTTTTTCGAGGTATTCGCTCAACATTAAAGCGATTTTAATCTATGCCATTAACAATTCAGATAAAACATTCGCCTTCTCCATACAGATAATATTTATTAATCCCCAAACTGTAATTTCTCTATCTTATTTATCAACAAGCTTATTGCCGGTTTTATAGAAACCCATGTAATTGCAGCAGACGTTACCCCACCAATAACCGGTACAGCTTTCATAACCCCTTTTGTCATCATTTTCATTGTTGTTTTACCCCCCATTTCTGCAATTATCGTTCGCGCTATCTTTCCACTCGCACCCTTTGCAATGGCATTCTTCAATAAAAAATATCTTGCTGTTTTATCTACCGCTTTTTGTCCTATCTTCACAAACGCAGTACTGGCAGCTTTTACACCAAACATAGTTCCAAAACATAATACAACAGCATTAAATGCGGCATCATCCATACCACCTCTTGAATCATATACATCGGTATCCCATCCATATAAATATAGAATTTTCTGTATTATTTTCAAAACATTTGCATAATACTGAAGAACATCTGCCGTAATTGTTCCAAACATTGCCACTCCGCCAGGCATTCCCGTTGCAAACGATAATACAACCGATGTGATTTCATCTCTTTTTGCAGCTTCCTTTGCTATCATCTTTATTTCATTTCTTGATATTTCAGCTTGTATTGGACCCATCTCTATAATTTTTTGTATCTCAGTTGGTGTTTTTCGTTTAAATGTATGTCGTAAAAATTCTTCCCTTTCCACTTTCACTCCAGGAAAATCTCCCGCTTTTTTAATAAATGATTCTAAGAATACCGTGCTGTCCTGATTTTTTTCTTTTTGAATCAATTCCATTCTCACTTACCTCTCCCTTCTTAAATATTGAATTATAAGTTTCCCAAATCATTAACCTTTTGGAACTTCCCACCATCCATGACGTTTATGTTATTGATATCGTCCCGGTAGATCCATCAAAGGATCTCTTCTCTATGCGTGAGGTGTATGTGTCTTTCAGAAACTGACTGTATGTAATTGTAAAGGTACTATATTAATAGCGGTGGCTCACACTTGTCCAGACTGGTAGCTCACATCACACCATACATTACTTTTGGCTCATTTTTTTGATTCTTTTCAACAAAAATTTGTCAATCAATTCGCTATTTAACTAAAATTTTACCAAAACAAAAAATAAAAATCAACCTATTCGCTTATTTCCATCGATTATTTTGTTAATTCTCATTTTTATTTTAAATAATCTCATTTTTATCCGTGATAAACTTCATCACATGCATCTAAACTCGCAGCGCACTATCTTAACTCTGCCGTATCTCATGCTCCTCCAAAACCAGCAAGAATCAGAATTGTTTTAGCAACTGCTCTTTAAAAATCCTAAAAATCTACTACCATGCCAAAAACTGCATCAAACAAAACACCAAATGAAGCATCCTTTCATTTGCCGGAGACACCATTACAACGATACCGCTCTCAATGTGCCATCTTACATCAACGCCACTCCCAATAATCTCTTATATTCAGTCCCACTTCTTGTCTTTCCAATATAATATCAGGCATCTCATCGCTTTTATCATCTTTAAATTTCATCCTGATCACGATCTTTGCCATGTTCCCGTATTTATGGGCAGACAACAAACAGGACTCCACTGTAAAAGCTGTCACATAACTATATAGTTTGCGCCATTCCTCTGTCGCTAGTCCCTCTACTTCTCCTGTCTGACAATTCTCAACTCCATCAAACCAAAAAACACTTCCCGCCATTTTTGAGATAACCATCAGACTCTCGATTCCTAATTTTCTTTCCTGTTTAGGCGGGACTGAACAGATCACAGAGGATTGAATCTTCAGATGATTCGCCTGACATAAAATCTGTGGAATAAGATAAGATGCCAATCCTTTTCCCAATTCACCTAAAATGATTATCGTATCATTTACTGTCAGATTACTGATCAGCCAATCATGAATATCCTTCTTGATTGTTGATCCATATATGATATCTTCAATAGGTTCATTCGCTATATTCATATTCCAGTTTTCAATCGCACAATCCCTATCCGGACAATCCATTTCCGCTTTATAACCCGCATTCACAAACACGATTCTGGAATTAATCTGAACCCCCTGTTCCAGCCATTCTTTGATCACATCTTGTCCTTTGGAATCAACTGCCAATATAATCTTATCTCTGCTGCCAACACTCATCCTTGATTTTTTATGCAAGTTATTAAGGATTGCTTTGAACTGATCATAAAACGGATCTTTCCCACGAGAGAGAGCAGATAGCGATTTATGGTAAAGAGAATGCATCAGATATTCATCATTTCCCTCTATTGCAGATATATCCATAATTTCTCCAAATTTATCCGGTGCAAGATTATTTACCGTGCAGAATTTCAGACTAACGATAGGTATTCCTTGTCGCACTGCGTCTTCTAATATGTCTCTGCATCTAATGTTTTTCAAAAAATTATCTGTTACAATATTAATAAGCATCCCTATCTTATCCACTCCATCCAATCCCCTTTGTAATCTTGGGATTTGAATGAAATCCATTTCTTCATGCGACAAAATATTCATAACCGGTATTGCGTAGACTTTATCTTCTTTATAATAGTTTAGAACAATTTTCTTCTCATTCATTTCCATAATACAAATCCCCTTTCCAAACAGTACTGCCCTTAACTTTCGCCAGCGACTTTTTCTCTTGTACGATCTTTTCGCAGGCTGAGATAAGATCCTCCTGTGCTACCATATTTCTTCCGGCTGATGCTGCACTGATACAGGCGGACACAACTGCGTTTCTTATCTCCCTGCCGACGATCTCATATTTTTCGGATAATTCTTTCGTATCAACATTCCTACCAAGAGGGATGTTCAGTTGATGTCGCTTTCCATCAACAGGCGAAATGATATGGACATCCCAAATAGCTTTTCTTGTCGCTGCATCCGGCTTTTTAAACTCCACATTGATCATTCTGTTAAGGAATGCCTGATCGTAATTCTCCACAAGGTTCGTTGCAAAAATGACGATGCCTCTGAATTCCTCTAAGCAGATCAAGAGTTGGCTGCGCATGGAATTAATTGCCTGCTCCGCTGCCTGCGTGATGTCAGTCAGTCTCTTTGCCAACAAGGAATCGGCCTCATCAAAAAATAACACCGCGTCCGCATTTGAGGCCGCCTTAAAAACAGCTTTCATCATCTTAGTCCCCTCACCATGGTATTTGCTTACAACATCTGCATAGCTTACCTTCATTATTTTTTTTCCTAATTTTCCTGCGATAGCTTCCGCAGCCATCGTCTTTCCGGTTCCGGGCGGTCCCCAGAAATTGATGGCTGTAGATGGATTCGGCTGGATTTCATATACCCCCCATTCCTCAAATACCTTATTTGCACATTCGCACATCCCTACTGCTTCCCGGATCGTATCCATGATGTCCTGTGGTAGTATAACTCTCTCGAATGAATACTTTGGCTCTGTTGGTATGTATTGTTTCGCTCTCTGCTCGTAATCAAATTCATCGTTAAGATCATTCTGATCTACGATTTGCTCCGCCCTTCTCATCTCGTTTATGCGCGGTTGCTTCTTCCGCTTTTTTGATCCGGAGGTTCTTCTCACTTTCGTGCTGCACTTTATCCAAAATAAGAGTTCATCCAGCGCAAGCATTACGCCCACGCAAAGAGTACTGTATACGATCAGCATATCTACGCATACTCCGTCCGGCCAATAGAACAGATCTTTAAAACTTCTACAGATCCTATCCCCTTCCAATTCATGCGCCCGAAATAATAGAAATAGAATGATCACCTTGATCAGATACGAAATGATGGAAATAATGCTCGTATTTTTCAGTCCGTTCCTGAAATTCATTTCTGTCTCTCCCTCGGAAAAACTGCACCGCCCGCTTCTTCCTTTGCAAAAGCTTCCGGTGCAGCTTCTTCCACTTTCTTCAATGATTGATAGCTGTAAACAGCTTGCTCTATGCGTTAACATCAGTCAAATAATGCCGCAAGCACTCCCTTCACCACTCCAAACGTAGCCCCTACCGTCGCACCGATAATCCTTCCGGGGATTCCTAAGATGCTCTCGCCGATATCGGATCCGTCAAACAGTCCGTTTACAAGATGAAGATATACGGTCTCTCCAAAGCTGTATTTCGTATTCTCCTTATAGTCTTCCTCTCTGTCATCAAACAGCCAGTTGTCTTCTTCCTCATTGATATTGTCTGCCAAGGCGATCCTTTTCTCCATCGGTACGGATTTGACAATGTAATATAACAGCTTCGTGAGGTTATAGGGTTTATGCTGTTCGCCGTTTGCTTCCTTGTATCCCGCACAATAGTAGATCGGGCGAATGCTTAAATCGGTTGCCTCATAAATTCTTTTCTGAACAGAATCCGCTTTTCTTCCGAGGAACTCTTTCAATGTCTCATCCGGCATGTTTTCTTCCTCAAGCCAATGCTTCCCTTTCATTGCAACATCCGCCTGATTCAGCGCAAGCAGAATGCACTTCTCTGCATTTTCACCCAATGCCGGGATCAGAAGATTATTGATCAGATCATAGGATGTTCCAAGATCCTTTGATGAGGCATCCAGGATCACCAACACCAGATCGATCAGCGGATCTCCATTCTCATCCATCTCATTCAGCTTGCCAAGGATCAGCCGTTTGATCCTCTCGTCACTTACGACTCCGTCTCCGAGTCCCGGCGTATCCCAGATGATCAGATTATCCAGTTTGTACTTTTCGATCAGGCTCGTTTCCGGATCCACGCCGACTCCAACCGTTGCGACATCCGTGTTAAAAAGTGCATTGATCGTGGAGCTCTTGCCGACGCCGGTCGAACCGACGAGCATGATATTCACCTTTTTGTTCCTGACCTTAAGTAACCTTGATAATCTTGCCGCCTTCTCCTTATCCGGAATATCCAGTTTCATGATCTCTTCTTCCAAGACTTCGTAGATGCTCAGTTTTGCGTCTTTGATTCCCTTTGATTGTTTGATCCTGACAAGATCCTTTGCCGCATCCAAACGCGCCTGGGTCATCTCCAACGTGCTGCTTGTTGTTCCTGTGTTTTCCTTCTTGTTTTTACTCATATCGTTTTCCTCCTTCGGAATCATTTTTGATTGTTTTTCGTGTTTTTTCAATTGTTCCTATGCTTTTTGTTACCCTGATCGTTCCGCCTTTCCTCTTCCGCTGTTTCTTACCTCTGTGCTATTTGATGATATCAGGGTCAAAAGTCTGAATCCACTTTGAGCTTGCTCAGAAGTGGGTGAGCGACTTTATGACCCACCCCACATGGAGCACGAAGTGGTGCGAATGCGCCACGAAAGTGCGGAATGTGAGAGGATTGTGGGGGTGCGAAGCACGGAACAATCCGGATATCGGGTTTTGACCCCGACATCATTTGATAGTATCAATTTACCAAGCAGGAATGACAGATTGTGTCATTCTGTTAAATAAACTGACTTTTTAATCGTTCCTAGAATGAAAAATTAAACCTGTACTTTGACAACTGAAAATCGTCTAAAAAGTCTTGTTTACTGTTGCAAAAACTTCTGATAAAGTTCATCTGTTGATCACTATCTGCGGATAGGAGCAGATATGAATTATTACAGAAGAAGCGGTCAGATGGATCTGACTGACAGGGTAGCTATTGAAACAGGATTATGCAGAGGAGAGTCGTTTAAGAAGATTGCAAAAAAGATAGGCAGGCATCCATCTACTGTATCTCATGAGGTTCTTGAAAACAGGACATTTATTCATAATACATATTATGCCGGAAAGGATTGTAAAAAAGTCCGGCAATGTAAAGTTCAACATCTATGCTTTGGAACAGAGGATGGAGGTTGTAGCAGATCATGTAAGTATTGCCGTGGGATTGATTGTACGAAAGTATGCGATCGATATGTATCAGTAGCTTGTCATAAACCGGAGAAACCACCTTATGTATGTAATACTTGTAAGGATAGAAAGCTGTGTATCAAAGATAAATATATATATACAGCACAGTATGCGGATGCAGCGGTTAGCCGGAGACGGTCGGAAAGTAGACAGGGAATCCGGCTTACGGATGAACAGAAAGCATATGTGGATGACCTTATCACCACGCTTGTGAAGAAAGGGCAGCCATTGACACATATTTATGCGGAACACGAAGCAGAAATGCCCATCTCGTTAAGAAGCCTTTATAACTACATCAATGCAGGAGAACTCAGCATCAAGAACATAGATCTTAGAAGGAAAGTTGGCTATAAATCCAGACGAAAGGGTCAGAAAGAAGGAGCAAAAGGCTTTGCAGATCAAAGTTATCGTGAGGGACATACTTACGAAGACTTTGAGTCTTTCATGAAGTGTTCTGGGTTGAGTGTCATAGAAATGGATACCGTAAAAGGTGTCAGAGAACGAGGGAAAAGTCTTAATCCTTATGCGCAGGAGGATATGACATTGCTTATGAATCACATCAACAGCACACGCAGACCAGGATTGGGGAACAAAGCGCCTTATGAACTTATAAATGAGGAAGATGACGATATGTGGGCGTTATTTGAACTATTAAAAATGGACCTCATCCCGCCAGATGAAGTCCATTTGATGTCTGACCTGTTCACAATAAACAGGTAAACAAGATTTAAATGCAGATAGTGATCGATCTGTCAATAGGGGTAAAAGGCGGGTCGCGATTACTTTTTCAAAAATGGACACGAGCCGTCTGTTTGCCATGTGCAGATTTATTACATATCGCATCCAGATGGTGAGATTATAGCATTTTTGAAAAGAAAATGCATCAAAAATCGAGGCATAGACGCCCAAAATTCGGTTTTATGTTATTAGGCGATATTTCAGTCAAGGGTTAGTTTTTCATTCAAGGGAAAAAATTCATTCCAATCATCTCTTTTGGTTTTCTTATTTCTTTATCTTTATCTTTTTCGCTTTGCTCCAGTCCCCGTATATTTTATTACCCGAAGCATCCTGCCTGTAAGCTCTCACTCTCACGTAACAGATCTTACCTTTTTTCAGCTTCTTTAGCGTAACGGAATTTGTCTGTACTTTCTTTGTCTTTCTATTTTTGGTAAATTTGCTGTCATATGCATACTGCACTTCATATCCCTTTACGTTACTGACCTTTTTCCATTTGACCTGAAGGGATTTCTTCTTATTATTTTTAACCGAAACTCCTCCCGTTTTCTGCGGTGCCGTGACATTACCGGCAGCGTTCTCCTGTCTTGCGCCATCGGAAGTCTCAGGCGTAGCGGGCGTCGTTACTTTTGGGGTTTCTTCCGGCTTTTTCTCCCATTTGGCATAAACCGTTGTATGCTCCGTGATCTTACTGTCAAAGGAAAATTCCTTCTCAAACCCGGCATCTGCATACCATCCTACAAAGGTATAGCCTTCTCTATCCGGTGTGACCGGCTTCTTTGCCTTTTTTCCTCTTTTCACAGATTGGGATTTCACTTTTCCGCCGCCGTTTGTCTCAAAGGAAACCTCATATGCC
Organism: Lachnospiraceae bacterium; assembly: GCA_015056815.1. Classification (GTDB taxonomy): domain Bacteria; phylum Bacillota; class Clostridia; order Lachnospirales; family Lachnospiraceae; genus SIG333. The sequence continues at coordinate 28,939 of SVFN01000002.1, forward strand.
ACACGCTCACCCATAAATTCTTTGATCGACTGCATCGCTTTTTTTCCGGTATCCGGAGTAAAACCATGCCCTTCACCGGGATATACGATCAATTCTGCCGAATCATATATTTCCTTTGCACGCTCTGAATAGGACAAAGGAACAATGGCATCCTGATCACCGTGGAAGATCAGAACGTCCTTGTCATATTCTCCGATCAGAGAAAACACATCCAGATCCCAGATATACTCCACAAATCCTTTTCCAAGCTGTAACCCCCAGAAATCCTGAGTTTCGGGAACTTCCTCAAGGCTCTTATATTTCTTTACCCAATCATCATGAATACACAGGGCAGGAAAATACAAAAGAACACCACTCACCTTCTCTGACTGCTCTGCCGCCGTCAGCGCAGTGACGAGTCCTCCTTGACTGCCGCCCATGAGAAATACATTCTTCTCATCTACATTTTCAAGATCTGAAATATGCTCGAGCACAGCTATCAGATCCGCCACTTCCGTTCCTACCGTCATGTCAGTAGATCTGCCCTCGCTTTTAGAAGCATTGGAACCGCCGCAAAAATCAAAAGCATATGCCACATAGCCGTTTTGTGCATAGTAAGTACATTCATTTACCCAGTCATTATTTGTTCCATTATAACCATGGCTCAATATTATGGCGGGATATTTCCCCTCCTCTTTGGGTGCGTACAGCTTACCATATATATCATTTTCGCTGCCGTCACTATTCTCCCTTAGCACATGCTCTTCTCTTACTTCAATCTCGCCGGACAACTGCTGCGCAGATATTCCAGGAAGCGATTCAGAAGCTGCTGCCTCTAAAACTCCGCTTCCCGGCACTGCTGAAAAAACCATTCCTGCAGCCAGACACCATGCAATAAGTTTCTTTCTGATCATCCTTTACCCCTCCATTTAATTCTCTGTGACTCGTCCAAGCAGTTCAAAAAACTATTCGAAACGAAACTCATTTTTACTTCCGTTCCGGGTGTTCTTTACCACTGAACCGTTGTCCGTTGTTTTTTGATCAAAAAATAGGCTTTATAAACCACCAATGATAGCTGAGAGTTGATACCATAAGGCTGTCCGGTGTGTCCAAGCTGATACATGATGAACTTCGGACCATCCTGTGCATGAACCAGAATCTTCACGACCTGTGCCGGACGTCCGTTCATCAATACATTGTCATCTACATAGCCATAGACTGTCCCTGTGATCCTTTTCCCTTTTATCATCAATAGGATATAACGAAAGATCGGCAGGATCGTCAGATAGGCGGCTACGATCCCGATCACTGCGAAAGGAAGGAAAAACGCCATCGGAACATCCGCCTCTACAAAGGCCAGATTTTTTCTCATTGTCATCGGCATGATCAGTCCGGCGTATCCGAATCCAAATGCAAACACTGCAGGAAATGCCACCGTCCAGAATCCAAGATTGGCTTCTTTGCACTCCAAAACCGGATACTCCATATCCGCCTGCCATGTATTCAGTCCGGTCGGCGATCCGCAGTACGGGCAGATCTCCGAAGTCGCCGGAGCACCGCAATGCGCACACACCCTCCCACTGTTGATATCACTCATTTTCGTCTCTCTCCTTTACCATATGGTTTTATCTTGATTCTGCATAGATCTGTTAAATGCCTGTTTAACACAGCAAGTTAATTTTATCATATTTTCCCATCCATGTCATTAACCGATCGCCTATTCAAATTCTAATCTCTGGAAGAAGCCGTACAACACAAAAGGTGCCGCACCAACTGGTGCGGCACCGGATATTCTTTTAAACAATCCTTCTTTTAATCTCTTCTTATGCGAACGGATTCTCTGACGGATAAGGCAGAGATGCCGGCTGGTTGTAGTTCAGATCTTTGAACGGTACACCGATGTATTTGAATACTTCGTACAGAAGCTTTCCGAAATGACCGAATGCCACTGCTCCATGATGCGGGTAATTCTTCTGTACCAGCACATGACGGTAGAAACGTCCCATCTCCGGAATCGCGAATACTGCGATACCACCGAAGGATCTTGTTGCAACAGGAAGAATCTCACCTTCTGCCACATAAGCGCGGAGTTTGCCGTCAGAAGTACTCTGCAGACGATAGAATGTGATCTCGCCCGGAGCGATATCTCCTTCCAGTGTTCCGTTGGTCACCTCGATCGGAAGGGAACGAGCCATGATCTTCTGATATTTCATCTCGCAGGAAGCCATCTTGGAAGAGCATGTGTTACCGCAGTGGAAGCCCATGAATGTATCACTGTGCTTGTAATCGAATTTGCCCTCGATGGACTCTTTGTACATATCCTTCGGAACAGAGTTGTTGATATCAAGGAGGGTAACAGCATCTTCACTGACACAGGTACCTACGAACTCAGAAAGGGCACCGTAGATATCCACCTCACAGCTTACCGGAATGCCGCGTCCTGCCAAACGACTGTTAACATAGCAGGGAACAAAGCCGAACTGTGTCTGGAATGCCGGCCAGCATTTGCCTGCGATGGTCACATATTTACGATATCCTCTATGCTCCTCTACCCAGTCAAGAAGGGTCAGCTCATACTGTGCAAGCTTGGAAAGGATCTCCGGTTTCTTATTGCCGGCGCCAAGTTCTTTCTCCATGTCTGCCACTACTTCAGGGATTCTTGCATCACCTTCATGCTTATTGAATGCTTCGAACAGGTCAAGCTCTGAATTCTCTTCGATCTCAACATCGATATTGTAGAGCTGCTTGATCGGTGCATTACATGCCAGGAAGTTCTGCGGACGGGGACCAAAGGAAATGATCTTAAGGTCAGAAAGTCCGATGACTGCTCTTGCGATCGGAAGGAAGGTATGGATCTCTTCTGCCAGATCTTCTGCATCTCCTACCGGATTCTCAGGGATATATGCTTTGATGTTGCGAAGCTTCAGATTGTAGCTTGCATTCAAAAGACCACAGTAAGCATCTCCACGTCCGTCTAACAGAGAATCCTGTGTCTCCTCTGCTGCTGCAAGGAACATCTTCGGTCCATCAAAATATTTTGCAAGCAATGTCTCGGAAATCTCCGGTCCAAAGTTACCAAGGTATACGCAAAGTGCGTTACAGCCGGCTTTTTTGATATCCTCTAAAGCTTCCACCATCTGGATCTCGCTCTCAACGATACAGATCGGGCACTCATAAATGTCCTCTGCATCATATTTTGCTGTGTAAGCAGCAACAAGTGCTTTTCTTCTGTCCACGGAAAGGGACTCCGGGAAACAGTCACGGCTGACTGCCACGATACCAAGTTTTACTTTGGGAATGTTTTGAAATTTCATTTTGTAAATCCTCCTGTTATTCTTTATTTTATGCATCTTTACAGACAGTTTTGGGAATCCGGAAAGACACATTTTTAACAATTTCATGATTGGCTTATAGAGCAGGATAAATATCCTTTAGTGCCGGATAAAGCTTTCGAAAGCTCCGGTAGCGTTCTTCATATTTGGCGACCAGCTCTGCCTCCGGCTCTATCGTCCCTGCCGTTTGTACGATCGCTTCCGCTGCTTTTTCCACAGAAGGGTAAGCACCCTGTGCGACCATCGCTAACATCGCACCGCCCATACCGGGGCCTTCCTCACAGGCAGGAATGTCGATTTTTAAGTTCAGGATATTGGCGATCATCCTGCGCCACAGAGGGCTCTTCGCACCACCGCCGCAGATCTTCGCCCTCTCCATGCAGACACCGGCCGATTTCGCCGCCTCATACATGTCCCTGACGCCAAACGCAACGCCTTCTAAAACCGCCTGAACCATATCCTCTCTTGATGTATCCATGGACATTCCGATAAATGCTCCCCTTGCATCCACATCATTCCACGGACTTCTCTCACCCATCAGATAAGGAAGAAAATAGACATGATTCTCGCCAAGTCTGTCGATCCCTTCCTGGGATCCTGCATAGTCTTTTTCCTTGAGGATATCATCCATCCACCACTTGTTGCAGGAAGCTGCCGAAAGCATGCATCCCATCAGATGATACCTGCCGTCCGCATGCGCAAAGGCATGAAGCGCATTATTGGCATCCACCGCAAACTCATCCGCTGTAATGAAAAGAGTACCACTGGTACCAAGAGAGATCGTACATTTGCCGCTCCCCACGGTACCGGTTCCCACTGCCGCGGCCGCATTGTCTCCTGCTCCGGCTGCGATCACTACATCCGCGGAAAGTCCTAGTTCTTCTGCCAACTCCGGTTTCAACGTGCCGACTTTGTCATAGCTTTCATATAATTTCGGAAGCTGTTCTTCCCTGATATCGCACAGAGAAAGCATTTCCTTCGACCAGCACTTATGCTCCACATCCAACAGAAGCATACCGGAAGCATCCGAATAGTCCGTGCAAAAGCTTCCGGACAAGCGATAAGCAAGATAGTCCTTCGGAAGCATGATCTTTGCGATCTTTGCAAACAGCTCTGGCTCATTTTCCTTCATCCATAAAATCTTCGGTGCGGTAAATCCGGCAAACGCAATATTCCCCGTATACTGCGAAATCTTATCTCTGCCGATCTCTTCGTTGAAATACTTCACCTGCTTCTCGGTACGGCCGTCATTCCACAAGATCGCCGGTCTAAGCACCTCATCGTTTTCATCCAGCACTACCAGTCCGTGCATCTGTCCGCCGAATCCGATCCCCGCAATCTGAGACTTGTCCACCTCCGAAATCAGTTCCTTTAATCCCTCCATAGACTTCTCATACCAGTCCGAGGGATTCTGCTCACTCCATCCCGGTTTCGGAAAAGAGAGAGGATATTCCTTGGAAACGATCTTCGCGATCTGCCCCTTTTCGTCCATCAAAAGCAGCTTGACCGCAGATGTCCCCAGGTCAATACCCACATAAAACATCATTTTCACCCCTTTTTGTCCTGTTTTTCGGGCACACTGAACATTTTAGTGCCCCATTGGCATACCGCCACTTACAAATATACCACACTTTCGATAGGAAACCAATAAAAAAAGTATTATTTTTATATAATTTGTCCCAAACGTCAAAAAGGGACCGCTTTCGCGGCCCCTCGTTATCATTTCTATCTATATGGCTCTGCTTTTATAACTGTGCAATATCGATCAGTGACATCTCGCCTTCTCCTGCATGCTCTAAACTGGTCAAGAGTGCCTTGGCTGTATCTAAGCTGGTCAGACAATTGACGCCTGTCTCGATGGCGGTACGGCGGATCAGGAAACCATCACGGGATTTATCGCGTCCCTGGGTCGGTGTATCGATGACGAGGTCGATCCTGTGTCCTAACAGTAAGTCCATAACGGTCGGGGACTCCTGATGGATCTTATTGACCTTACGTGCCTTTACCCCGGCCTCCTTCAGTGCTGCTGCCGTAGAGCGTGTCGCATAGATCGTATAACCGAGTTTCTCAAAGCGTCGCCCGATCTCGATGGCTTCTCCCTTATCCGCATCCTTGACCGTGATGATCAGCTGTTTATGCTTCGGCAGATCGATCCCTGCTCCGAGAAACGCTTTGTAAAGAGCATCATTAAACGATCTGGAAATTCCCAGACATTCTCCGGTGGATTTCATTTCGGGTCCTAAGCTGATCTCAGCTCCCCGGATCTTCTCGAAGGAGAATACCGGCATCTTGATTGCAAAATAACCTGCCTGCGGCTGTAAGCCCGGTTCATAGCCAAGATCTTTGATCTTTTTGCCTAAGATCACATCCGTGGCAAGGTCAACGATCGGAATACCGGTCACTTTACTGATATAAGGAACCGTTCTGGAGGAACGGGGATTGACCTCGATCACATAGACTTCATCTCCCACTGCGATAAACTGGATATTGATCAGACCGATGACATGAAGCGCCTTTGCCAGTCTTCTGGAATACTCCGCGATCGTCTCTTTTACTTTTTCACTGATGGTCGGCGCCGGATATACGGAAATACTGTCGCCGGAATGTACACCCGTTCTCTCGATATGCTCCATGATACCGGGTATCAGGATATCGGTACCGTCACAGACCGCATCCACCTCAAGCTCCTTGCCCATCAGGTATTTGTCTACCAGGATCGGATGATCCTGCGCATAACGATTGATCACCGCCATGAATTCTTCAATCTCCGCGTCGGACAATGCGATCTGCATGCCCTGTCCGCCGAGCACATAGCTGGGACGCACCAGTACCGGATAACCCAGACGATTGGCAACCTCTTTCGCCTCCTCAGCCGTATAAACGGTTCCGCCTGCTGCTCTTGGGATTTCTGTCTCCTGTAAGATGCGGTCGAACAGTTCTCTGTCCTCCGCGGCATCCACATCCTCCGCCTTTGTCCCAAGGATCGGCACACCCATTTTCATCAGATCCTCCGTCAGCTTGATCGCAGTCTGTCCGCCAAACTGCACCACCGCTCCGTCCGGCTTCTCGATATTTACGATGTTCTCCACATCTTCAGCTGTCAGTGGCTCAAAATACAGTTTGTCCGCGATATCAAAATCGGTGCTGACCGTCTCCGGATTGTTGTTGACAATGATCGTCTCGTATCCGGCTTTGGAAAATGCCCAGGTCGCATGTACGGAACAAAAGTCAAACTCGATCCCCTGTCCGATGCGGATCGGTCCGGAGCCAAGCACCAGAACTTTCTTTCTGTCATGTGTTTCCACCGCTTCATTCTCGCCGCCATAAACACTGTAATAATAAGGAGTCGCAGCCTCAAACTCCGCCGCACAGGTATCTACCATCTTATAGGCCGCCACGATACCGTTATCGTAGCGCATTTTTTTGATCTCATCCTCTGCGACACCTGTGAGACGTGAGATCACATTATCCGGGAACTCGATCCGCTTTGCCTCGCGTAAAAGCTCCACCGTAAGCGGTCCCTTTTTCAGTGCATCCTCCATCTCCACTATAATGGCAAGCTTATCAATGAACCAGACATCCACCATCGTGATGTCATGGATCTCTTCATAGGTGATTCCTTTTCTGAGTGCCTCCGCGATCACGAAGATCCTCTGATCATCCACAATCTTTAAGCGTTCTAAAAGCTCCTCTCTGTTCAGATCCGAGAAATTATAGCTTAACAGACAGTCCACATGCTGCTCTAAGGAACGGAGGGCTTTCATCAGACCGCCCTCAAAACTGTTACAGATGCTCATGACCTCTCCGGTCGCCTTCATCTGTGTGGTAAGAGTACGCTTCGCCGTGATGAATTTATCAAACGGAAGTCTCGGTACCTTTACAACGCAATAGTCTAACGTAGGCTCAAAGCTTGCATAGGTCTTACCTGTGATCGCATTTTTGATCTCATCGAGCGTATAGCCGAGTGCGATCTTGGCCGCCACCTTCGCGATCGGATATCCCGTCGCCTTGGACGCAAGTGCGGAGGAACGGCTCACACGGGGATTTACTTCGATGACACAATATTCAAAGCTGGTAGGATGCAGGGCAAACTGTACGTTACATCCACCGGTGATCTTCAACTCATCAATGATATTAAGCGCGGAGGTACGAAGCATCTGATACTCTTTATCCGACAGCGTCTGACTGGGTGCCACTACGATGCTGTCTCCGGTATGCACGCCGACCGGATCGATGTTTTCCATGTTGCAGACGGTGATACAGTTCCCGGCACTGTCACGCATGACTTCATACTCAATCTCTTTCCATCCGGCGATACAGCGCTCTACCAGCACCTGTCCCACACGGCTCAGTCTCAGACCGTTCTCCAGGATCTCCTCGATCTCCGTCTGATTGTGTGCGATACCGCCGCCGGATCCCCCAAGCGTATAAGCCGGGCGAAGCACAACGGGATAACCGATCTTATTGGCAAACGCCACACCGTCCTCCACATTTTCCACCAGCAAAGAAGGAGCACAGGGCTCTCCGATACGCTCCATCAGATCTTTAAACTCCTGACGACCTTCCGCATTGCGGATGGTCTCTGCCGTCGTACCAAGAAGCGTCACGCCGTGACTGTCCAGAAAGCCGGACTCAGCCAGCTCCATACCAAGGTTCAGACCGGCCTGTCCGCCCATGTTGGGTAAAAGGCTGTCAGGTTTTTCCTTCTCGATGATCTCTTTGATGACATCGACCGTCAAAGGCTCAATATAAACCTTGTCGGCAATGTTTTTGTCGGTCATGATGGTTGCGGGATTGGAATTGACGAGGATGACTTCGACGCCTTCCTCTTTTAAGGACCGGCATGCCTGTGTACCCGCGTAGTCAAACTCTGCTGCCTGTCCGATGACAATGGGACCGGAGCCTATTACCATTACTCTTTTTACGTTAGGATTCTTTGGCATCTTACTTACCCTCCATCATTTCTATAAATCGGTCAAACAGATAACCGGAGTCCTGCGGACCCGCACATGCTTCCGGATGATACTGCACTGTGAAAATATTCTTGCCGGTATAGGAAAGTCCTTCACAGGTTTGGTCATTGACATTGACAAATGCCGGAACGGCAACTGACGGATCAAGTTTATCCATATCAACGACATAGCCATGATTCTGGGATGAGATATAAACTCTCCCGGTCGCCAGATCCTTTACCGGATGATTGGCACCTCTATGCCCGTATTTCATTTTATAAGTGTCCGCCCCTGTCGCAAGCGCCATAAGCTGATGTCCGAGACAGATCCCAAAGATCGCGATGTCCGAATCATAGAGCCTGCGGATCTCGGCTATGATCTCACCGCATTCCTTCGGGTCGCCGGGGCCGTTGCTGAGCATGATGCCATCCGGAGCATCGGCAATGATCTCTTCTGCTTTTGTATGGGCGGGATAAACCGTGACGTCACAGCCTCTGGCTGCTAAAGAATCAGCAATATTCGCTTTGGCGCCAAAATCGAACAATGCGACTTTTTTGCCAATTCCGTTCAGTTTTTTGACAAGGGAAGGTTTCTTTTCTTTCTCCCCTGTGTAGCGTGCAGAGCCGGAAACCGGACCGTTTTCGGAAAGATCATGCACGCCGGCAATGGTATATTTTTCTTTACAGGTGACTTTCTCGACCACTTTACCGGTCGTATAGGCTTTTAATTCAGGAAGCAGTTCATCCAAATTATAAGACTCATTCGTGGTAATGCAACCGTTCATGGTACCTTTTTCACGCAGCAGCTTGGTCAGCGCCCTCGTGTCAATACCGGCGATCCCGGGAACTTCGTATCTGGCCAAAAGCTCCTGCAGAGAAACATCGCTCCGAAAATTGCTGGGGATCCTTGACAGCTCACGCACGATAAATCCGTCCGGCCAAAGGGACTTCGATTCCATATCCTCTAGGCAGACACCGTAGTTGCCAATGAGGGGATAGGTCATGCATACCGCCTGCCCTGCATAGGACGGATCCGTCAGAACTTCCAGATAACCAGCCATGGATGTGTTGAACACGATCTCACTGATCACTTCTTTTTCGGCGCCGATGTGAATTCCTTCAAAAACGGTGCCGTCTTCCAGAATTAAAAAAGCCTTCATTTTATCACTCTCCTTCGCATAATCGACTTATTGTAGCACAATTCTGTTTTGGGTTCAACTTCTGTTTTAGAAATCAGCAGAAATTTTTATAGTTACTTTATTAGACATCTGTTTCAAATTCCTTTATAATAGAACGTATTGAAAAAAAACTGGGCAGTGCAAATGGGCACTCGGTTTTCAGAATGAATCAACGGAGAAAAAATGTTTTCCGAGTCTTTAATATCAGGAGGTTCTTATGAACAACACACTTTTACAGGTTAAATCAGAGATTCAAAAGGTCATCCGCGGCAAAGATGATATCATTGATATGGTCCTCATCTCGATGCTTGCGGGCGGGCACATCTTACTGGAGGATATCCCGGGCGTCGGCAAGACGACTCTTGCGGTCGCATTATCCAGAGCAGTCTCTCTTTCTTATAAACGTATGCAGTTTACTCCCGATGTCCTTCCGAGTGACATTCTGGGTTTCAGTCTTTATGACGCTAAGACAGGGGAATTTACGTATCGCCCCGGCGCAATCTTTGCCAATCTGTTTCTGGCAGATGAGATCAACCGTACCTCTCCCAAAACACAGTCCGCACTTTTGGAGGTTATGGAGGAGAAAAAAGTTACGGTTGACGGTGTAACACGCACACTCTCCGAGCCGTTTTTTGTCATTGCCACCCAGAATCCGGTGGGGGCCTCCGGCACGCAGAAGCTTCCGGATTCACAGCTTGACCGCTTCTTCGTGAAATTAAGCCTCGGTTATCCGGATCATGCATCTGCTACCGATATCCTGCGCGGGCACAGCATGGATCAGATCGATCTGGTCTATCCGGTCTGTAACGGTGACGATTTCATTGCCATGCAGCAGAAGGCCTCCGATGTTTTCTGTAAGGACGAGCTTTTAAATTATATCGTAAGCCTGATCGAAGCGACCCGTGATAACGAAAACCTGAGTCTCGGCATCAGTCCCCGTGGCAGTCTTGCCCTGTTAAAAATGAGTAAAGCCCATGCTTTTTATATGGACCGGGAATATGTAACACCGGAAGACATTCATGCTGTTTTTTATGCTGTGACCAATCACCGCATGCAGCTCTCCACCAGAGCCCGGGCGGCAGGCGCCAATGAGCTTTCCGTCACTCAGGAGATCCTTCGAACCGTACCGATCCCGCGACTGGGGTAGAGCCTCTTCGGTATTTTCATTGCTACTTTGAGGCTTCAAAATGAAAGTCACTCATTTTCAGGAGGTTTTCCTTTGTTTCAAAAAATAAAAAATATCATCTCCTACATTATCATGTTGATCCTGCTGCTGATCGCCGCCTTATTTTACAGACAGGCTTTTCTTGTGATGCTGCTTCTGATCATGTGCATACTTCCTGTGCTCTCGATCCGCATCTGCAGGTATACATTCGACCGGCTGAAGACTTCGATCCGCTCAGCTTCCTATGAATCCCAGAAAGGTCTGACGATCCCACTGACCCTTTGCCTTCATAATCCATTGTTCTTTCCGCTTTTGCATGTGGAATGCACCCTTGAGATCCGGTCACAGTTTTATCCTAAGAAGGAAGCGGTCACTTATATTCTTCCGGCAACTGCGAGAAAGGACACTCCTCTCGTACTGCCCGTGACCTATGCACACTGTGGACTGTTTCAGATAAAGCTTTTATCGGTTAAGACTTATGATTATCTGCATTTTATGTCCTTTTCAAGAGAAGAAACAACACACTGCCAGGTCATCATCCTTCCGGATTCCACAACCGAAGTGAGCTTTCATCCCACACTCTACGGCGAAGGCTTTGATGAGTATGAATCCTCCCAAAAGAAAGGGAATGCTTCCGCCAACGTTACGGATATCCGCGAATACCAGCCCGGTGACAGACTGCAACTGATCCACTGGAAGCTCTCTGCCAAGATTGACAAGCTGATGGTCAAGGAAAACGAATCCACCTCGTCTCATCAGTTCTTCGTCCTGTTGGAATTATTCTACGATGAGAAATATCCGGATCTTTTGGATAAAGCGATTGAATATGCGTATTCGTTATCCAGGGAACTGATCCTTGCCGGGGAGAACTTTTTCTTTGGCTATTATTCCACACGGCTCGGAGAATTTGCTTCCTTCCCGATCCATACACAAGAGGATCTGATCCGCGCCTTGTGTGAGGCGTTTTATGAAACACCTTATACCGAAAAAGATCTTGGACGGAACATTTTTGAAGGAAGCGGTATGATCAAAGGCACCTTATTACAGGTCACACATGAAGGAGTATTCGATGAAATTGCTCAAAAGATCAGTTGAAACCACAACAGACATCCAGAATAAATATGGTTTTTCCATTCCGGAAATTCCCACCACCTTCGACACCGAACGCACCAGGGTCTGTCTGGTAAAAGCCCTGCTTGTTTTCTGCGCCAGTCTCGGAACCGTCGGAAGTGTCGTATCCGCATTTGATCTGTCTGCCAATATGGGACTGATCATTGTGCTGTTACTCATTATGTCATTGCTGCTTGCCTTTTTGCACTATAATTATGTGCTTTTTAACCTGTGCTACCCTGTGCTCTTCCTTTTCTTCGCTTTTTCCATCATTCAGAACAGAGTGTATGTAAACAGCGGATATCAGGCGATCCTCAATATCCTGCGTGAAAATTACCGCGATTATTTTGACCTTTCCTTCAGCCGCGAGACCTCTGAGGCGATCGCAGACCGCTATCTGACGATCACCTTTGCTTTGGCTTATCTCGGTTTCTTTCTGGTGGTCATGTTAAATATCGCGATCTCCACCTATATGAGTGTTTTGTTCACGCTCCTTTTGACTTTTCCTTTTTTGCAGTTTGGACTTTACATTGGAAACATCCCTTCTTTCCTTTATGTACTTCTTTTGTTATTTGCCTATACGACCGTTTTGTTTCTGAAATGGAGCGGTCATTATACGCTGAGTGAAAACAAGAAAAAAGACCTGCCATTTCTTGCCAAAAAGCAAGTGCTTTCTTATAAAGGGCACGGCAGGACCATGCTGCAGGTTTTATCCATGTCCCTTTTACTCTCCGTTTTCTTTTCAGTGGTTTCCTATCCGGCGATGCAGACTAATTTTCTCGCCGGAGATAAGACCAGCAGACTGAAGGACTCCACAGATTCCGTCATCCGCCTTCTGGTGCAGAATGGCCTTTACAGTTTCTGGAACCGCTATCAGGCTACCGGAGGGATCAGCGACGGACAACTGGGCGGTGTCAGCTCCGTACAGGCCGATTACATGACAGATCTGGAAGTAACCTTCGCTCCGACCAGTCTGGATACTGTTTATCTGAAAGCATACACCGGTGCCACTTATACCGGTTCCAGCTGGGATTCCCCTTCTTATGAGGAAGAAACACTGCAAAAAGCATTGGGTGATACTGACTTTGAAGCCTATGAAACTTACAGCGCTTTTCTGGAAGCCAGACGTCTGGCTCTTTTTAAAAAATGGAATCCTCACAGAGGCCTCAAAGCCACAATGCGGATCAAAAACATAGATGCTGCGGTCGGGCACATTTACCGTCCGTATTATACCTCCGACGACAGCGAGATCTCCTGTCTGACCGATCACAGTCTGTTTGACGGCGTCTCCAAAACCGGTGAAACTTATACCCTGGAATATTATCCTTACACGCAGGACTACACCCGTATCATGGCCGAAGGATATGATCAGCTTCGGGATGATGATTCCACAACCGCAAAGGAAAAAGAGTTTATCCAGTATTATGATATGTACTGCATTCTTCATTATAAGGATATCCCCACTCTCACGCTCCAGAGTCTTAAAAAAATCATGCCGGATATCCGGACAAGTGAAAATGTATTGGAACAGGTTTCTTATATTGAAGAGTACTTTGAGGAGAACTATAAATACACCTTAAGTCCCGGTGCTACCCCGCGGGATGCCGACTTTGTCTCTTATTTTCTGGAAGACCAGAAACAAGGATATTGTGCGCATTTCGCCTCAGCCGGAACACTTTTATGTCGTGCTTACGGAATCCCTGCACGTTATGTGGAAGGTTATGTGATCCAGTTAAACAATATGGCCGACGCTGAAGTCGTGGAGGGCGAGAATCTCGAGGACTGGATAGACGGACGCACCGATCTGAAAGAAACCGGTGTCGTAACGGTCAATGTTCCCGATGCCAATGCTCATGCCTGGACAGAAATCTATTTAGACGGTTTCGGATGGATTCCTGTGGATTTCACACCCCCCTCAGCGGACTATGACGTTGAAGAGGAAAGCGGCCTGCTTCAGTCCCTTTTTTCCGGATTATTTACCACCTCGGGTAACAGCCAGAATGGAAGTAGTGACATTACGGAACGGACAGATGCTTTTTCAAGCCTCTTGTCCAGCAACCGCTTTATCCTGTTCCCACTGCTGTTTGTTGTGTCTGCCATTGTCCTGATCCCGCTTCTTTACCGCCTGATCCGTTCCCTGTGCGACAGAAGGCGGCGGATAAATGCCTATCAGAGCGGACGTTATGAAGAAGTACTGCCGCATTATTATCATTCCCTGCAAAAGACGGTACTTCAGAGCAAGCATCCCTTGCCGTCGTCTCCTGCACCGGATGAATTGTTCGAGCAGCTAAAAGAGCTCTGTACTTCATTTGAAAAACGGACCGAAGAAGCCTGCGCAATCTTCCATAAGGGGCTCTACAGTCGCAGCGGCATCAGCAGACAGGATACGGATTATTTTATACGTTATACGCAGGATATTCGAAAGGAATTAAAAAAGCGCTGATCCATTTTATCTCCCGTCTTTAACAGATTCCTATGATAGAAAAAGGAGCTTCATCCGACAGCTATCCTGTCAGATTCAGCTCCTTTGCTGTTTGCTTCCCGGTATGAACTTATTTACGTTCCATCACTTTTTGTTCGTGATCATGCGTGCCACAAAGATCAGGATACAGGCCCCGATAATGGAGACCACAATGTTCCCGATAAAGCCGTGACCGGAAATACCAACCAGTCCCAGCACAAGACCGCCGACTGCTCCGCCAACGATTCCCAAAATAATGTTGCGAAGCATACCACCCTCACTGTCCATTAACTTCCCTGCGATCGAACCGGAGATTGCTCCTACGATCAGTCCTATGATCAATTTAATCATCTTTTCCCCTTTCTCTGATGTTTCTCCATCTGCATTTCCATTCGGATCTTGTCCGAAATCTTTCACATTATATAACAGAATCCGGAATATTGCAAATAGTAATAGCGTAAAAAGCATCCTTCACAGTTTTATACGGTTTCTTCGCTCCCCGCTATGCAGTGCATGGAATATGGCCTCATACCGGCTGCTATTCCTCCCCCACAAGTCCACGCATGATATACATGATCTCATGATTCACTTCTCCTGCAGAAATACCGACCGTCTGGCTCCGGATCTTGAGTCCCTCCAGCACATACATGATATTTCTTGCAGCGCCTTTTGCATCCTCGCAATAGAATTCTCCGTTTTCCACGCCATCCGCGATCAGCTTCTCGATCACCAGAACCGCTTCATCAAACTGCCTGCGCAATATGTTATCTCTTTTTGAAAGCTTTGTGGCAAAATAAAACTCATAGATTGCCATGGTCAGTGCGCCCTCTTTTTTCAGAATTTCTTTTTTCTGTTCTTTCAAAAACAGAGCCAAAATCTCTGCGCTCGTCATTTTCCCTGAAACAGCCTTTTCGAACACATCGTCTTCCGCCTCTTCGCTTTCTGTTTTCAGCACTTCTTTAAAAAGAGATTCTGTACTGTCAAAATACAGATAGAGCCCTCCTCTGCTGATCTCACAAGCCTCCACGATGTCCTTCATCGTCACTGTTCTGAAACCCTTCTCCGAAAATACCTGTCTGGCTTTTTCTATGATCAGATTTTTCTTTCTCTGCGACTTCTCGCTCATCTTCTGCCTTCCGTATCCGCCCATCTTATTTTCCTCCCATCTCTTTATCCCAAAAAAGGATCAACTCTCTCGCCTTGTCTATGACACGGTAGAAAATCTCATATTCCACTGCTTCCACCCATATCCTGCCTTTTGTCATGCCTTCCAGAACATATTTAGACAAAATGCCTCCCAGGATATCCATATCGGTAATGGCAGCGGTTTCGATCATATGCCACTCATCCTTATGTGTCCGGATACTGTTGCGTGAATAGATATACCGATAATTACGATCAACAAAAACGGTATTCTTCGCTTCATTGATGAAGCTTAACAGTGTGGGCTCGTAGACCGGAAATGCGATCCCGTTCGCGCCGCCACCGCTTTCCTTGTACAGATAGGACACCTCGTTGGAACGTTTTCCGTCAAAATAAGGCAGATAACGCATCAGCTTCTCTGTGTCCGGCTTGTAACGCTTGATGATTTCTTCTGTACTCAATTTATCTTTCTCCATATTCTGTCTCTCCTATTCGATCAGATTCACGACTTCTGCTACAAAGTATTATCTTTATTACATACTATGAATATTTTACATTCCTGCTTTTCTCACTATTTACGGATCTTTACCTTCTTTACTTTACTCCACGCACCGTAAATAATCTTACCGTTTTTATCCATTTGGAACTGTACTCTTAATGTATCATTTCATGTCATTTTTTTATATTGTATCTCATGATTGCCTTTTTTACAACCAAAAATGGAACCTCTGTCATTTTTTCTCTCCGCGAATAAAAGAACGGCGTCTGCCTGCGTTTTCCCACAGTACAGATACCGTTCTTTTATGATCTATAAAACCAATATCCCTTTATCCCCTGATTTTTACACCTTTACAATTTTAACAGATCCTCGTTATCCGTTATTCTTTGGTTTCTCATGTTTTTCCGTCTTGGTAAACAGGAAACGATCCACAGGACTTCCCATCCTTAGCGATCCCTGTTTCAAGTAGCCGGTCGCTGTATGCTTCGCGGCAACCGTACTCATCGCACTCTTTAAACTCTGCGCATAGATGAAGCCCACGATCGCGGAAATCACAAGCGCAACAATCTCAGTTGTCGCCGTGAAATTTCCCTGCATCAAAAAGTAGATGCCCGCCTGCATGATCGCCATGGTGATCAATGCTGTAATGATCAGATACTTGTAGTATTTTCCCATATCCACCGGAAGGGATCCCACCATTTTGCCGCTCTGTCCATTGATCCCGAATGTGTAGGTCTTATCCTCATACTTCGTCGTCATCATCCAGACCGGAAGCATCGCATACTCCGCTTTTGCATTGGAAAGGCGGATTGATTCGGATTTTTCTTTTACCTCACTGTAATCCTTCACGGCCTCACGCATCTTCTCCTTAAATGTATGTGTCACACGGTCATTGGCGCGTGGCTGCGCTTCCTTTTCCTCCACATCATACCGGTCTGCCAGATAACCGCTGAAATATGCTGCATCATACTGTACGGCTTTAGACATGTCATAAGGCTCTAATGAATCCATCGTGGCATCGTCCATCTTCGTAGAAGCATCCGCCGGGATCCTCTCGAAATCCATCTCGCCGCTTCGCACGATATTGTAATAATCCTTTTTCTCATATGTGTAATTACTGTCTTCCCATTTTTTGATCTTCGCACCTTCAAAGGAGACTGAGCCCTTCGCATGGCAACTGTACAGCCAGAACGGTACATACAGCCCTGTAATATCCTGAATGCGGTTTCCCTGTGTGAATGCATTCGGAAGGAGCTTTTTGCCTTTCGTAAACTCTTTCAAAGACGCTGTCGCTTTCGCCTTATCGATCGCAAACGGGATTACCAGATCCGGCTGATACATTCCCTCAAACGAATGCGGCACGATCGCCGGATTACCGCAATACGGACATTCTGTCGCCGCCGTATTGTCATCCGCCACCATCTCGGCGCCACAGGATGAACAAAGATATCCTTTCACTTTTCCGTTCTCATCCCGGATCATCGTATGCTCTTCACTGGTCCATGTCATATCAGACGAAGCCGCATTTTCCTTTTCTGCTTCCTGTGCCGCTTTTGCCTGTTCCATGGTAAAGTGTGCATCACAGTACTCACACACCATCTCTCCTGCCGCCCCATTAAAGGTCAGCATCGCCCCGCAGCAGGGACATTTAAAATTTAGTACATCACTCATCGGTCTTCCCCCTTTTGTCAGATTAACTGCCCTGACCATGCCCACACACGATCGGACTGACGCTTTTATACTGCTTATATCCTATCATACACTTATTTTTTTATTTACACATCATCACAAGTGATGAATTTTATCATTTTTTTAAAAAAAGCGCTTATCCCATTTTCCGGAATAAGCGCTTTCTCTTATCTTTTTTATTTATTCTTTTTAGCAGCCTTGGCCTCTAAAGCCTTGTCCGTCGGTTTTACCAGTACCAGACAAAGGATCAGGGCAATGATGTAAAGGGCGATCGTGAAGAACAGCACATTCTGATAACCAACCGGGTTGATCATGATCGGCTTGCCTGCCGCATCCGTACCATGCTCAATAAATTCACCGGAATGGTTCACGATATAAGTCGCTACCTGATTACCTGTCAGTCCCGCAAATGCCCAGGCAGAAAGGGTGATACCATGGATCGCACTGATACTTCCCATACCATAATGATCAGAAAGCAGTGTCGGTACATTGGAGAATCCTCCGCCGTAACCTGCATTTACGATAAAGATCAGCGCCAGTACCAAAAATACCAGCAGACCGTTTCCTTCGCCATTCTTAATACCCTGTGTCAGCATTACCAGTGCGGTAAAGCCAATGGATAAGATAAAGATCAGTTTGTAGATCGTATTACGATCCTTCATAGTATCTGCCCAAGCAGAGAAGCCTAAACGTCCACCTGCATTGAAAACAGCGGACACGGTAGAAATAATACCTACCACACTCGCAAGACCGATACATTTTACGATCATCTTCTCCTGTGAGATCAGAGCCAGACCGCAGGTGATGTTGATGTAAAACATTACCCAGATACCGATATAGTTCGTAATGGGTTTGGTCTTAATAACCTGCATGATGCTCGGCTTCGCATCCTTACCCTGTGGCTCATGCCAGCCTTCCGGCTTTTTCAGTAATAAGTGACCGATGAACATCATCACAAAATAAACGCATGCAAGGATCATGAACATCTTGTAGATGCCGCCCTCACCAAGGTTCTCAAGCATTGCCTGCATGATCGGGGAAGCGATCGCTTTCGCAGCACCAAAACCTGCAACCGCAAGACCGGTAGCCAGACCTTTACGATCCTCAAACCAGAGCATCAGTGTCTTAACCGGTGAAAGGTATCCGGTACCAAGACCGACACCCATGATGAAACCGTAACTGATGTAAATACCAACCAGTGCAACAGGACTGTGCTGATGTGTCCCGCCGTATCGGATGAAAAATCCTGTCAAAAACATACCTGCCGCGAAACAGATCGTCGCGATCAGGGAAGATTTGTGAATATCTTTCTCAACGATGTTTCCTAAAAATGCTGCGCTCATTCCCAGAAAGAAAATGGCAAACGAGAATGCCCATTCCGTAGCTCCCTTGCTATATCCGATGTAATCGGCAATCTCCTGCGAAAAGATCGACCAGCAGTAAACTGTACCGATACTGCAGTGCAGCAGCAGTGCGGGAATCGCTGCGCGGATCCATTTATTGGTACGCCAGCCACCCTGTTGTGTAACTTCCTTACTCATATGTGTCTCCTTCTTATTAAAAATATTTATCAATACCAATTCGACATTATACCGTATCTTGCCTTAGATTTCAATATGGAAAATTTCATATATTTTTAAGGTTTTTAATTGTATCGTAAGAATATGCTTCTATAATAACCGGTATTTTCCGAATCCAAAACTGGTATTGCTTCCGATATGAATCAGTTCTCCGGCAAGCAGCAGATCAAGTAGCTCTTTCCGGATCTCTTGCAATGTAAGACTTCCTTCTATCCCTTTTAAATACATGGCCGCATCCTTGCGATTCGAATAACGTCTGATCTGCACAAAATAGTGCTGTTCATTAAGCACTTCCGGGAGTCTTTCCAAAAAATGGGAACGGATCTCATCCGGATCTGTATGGATCCCTTCAAAGCAGGCGAGAATATACAGTCGCCGGCAGATTCCTTCCAGAAGCGCCTTAGGTTGAAACTTCGTCATGATCTCTTTGTTGTATTTCATTGAGAGTGGTGACTGAAACCGTATGATGCCCTGAGGCGGTTCTTTTTGAAGCTGCCTCTTCCGATAAGTGATATAATCTCCAAGAGACAGGATCTCATACTCTTTCATATAAATATTGTTTTCTTCCATGATCGGTCTTTGTCCGGAATTTTTAACCGATATGATCCGAAACCTGCTCTTTTCTTTTCCGATCCCCTGCATGCCAAGCGCATAAAAAGCATTCAAAAACTGACTGAAATACACGATCGTCTTTCCAAACAGGATCAGATTAAAATCCAGCCTGTCTCCGGCTTTAAAGTCTTCGTGATGATTCCCGCACTCGATCACATATCCGACGCTGACTTCCGCTGTCATAAAAGCGGGACGGATCTCCATCTGGGAATACATCGTCCGCCTTACGATGCATTCCGATTCAAAATCACACATCTCACAGTTTCTGTCACGGATGCAGTTCGCTCTAAGAAGCATCTCTCCCATTCCGCCCCGAAGCGCGGATGCCTTATATTTGGGCATCGTTGTGTCCTGTATCAATTCTGCCGTAAAATGCAATTTCACATAACGGATCTTGTAAATATCTTCATTCATACTGCTATCCGATTCTTATCTCCCCTGTCCGATCAGCTCCATATACTCCCGATACCCGATCCTCTCACCGCCCATACTCTCCAGATGAGGCGTATAAAACTGACAGTCGATCATCAAACAATCCTGTGCCGCCAGATGGTCAGCCAGTCCGATCAGAGCCAGTTTGGAACCGTTGGGGGCATCGGAAAACATGCTCTCTCCAAAAAAGCATCTGTCCTTCCTCACCCCATAAAGCCCGCCTGCCAGATCACCGTCCACAAATGCTTCCACGCTCATGGCGTACCCGGCTTCGTGCAGGGCGGAATATGCTTTTTCCATATCATCCGTGATCCAGGTGCCTTCTGCAAACTCTCTTTTCATGCGGCACCGGTGTATGGTATCCGCGAAATCTCTGTTAAACCGGATATCGATCTCATGTTTCTTTTGAAACTTTTTCATGGAATGGGAGACATGGATCTTTTGTGGTCTGATGATATACCGTTCTTGGGGGCACCACCATTGAATCGGCTCACCTTCGGAATACCAGGGGAAGATCCCATGGCTGTATGCAAGCAGCAGTCTTTCCACACGTAGGTCGCCGCCGATCGCCAACAGTCCGTTCTTTTCCGCCCATAAAGGATTCGGGAAAATAATCACATCTTTTTCCAATCGAAATACCGGCATAGTACCTCCCTATTCCCACCCCTTAGGATCCTCGGATACCTCTAACTTTCCTTCCTCGATGAATCCAAGCAGGTCTTCCCGTCTCATGGGTTTGCCAAAGTAATATCCCTGCGCTCTCTCGCAGCCGATGGATTTTAAGAATTCTCTCTGTTCATCCGTCTCCACGCCTTCCGTCAGGGCGAGGGTATTGATCTCATTCGCAAGCTGTACGACTTTGCTGATGATCGGCTTGGTCTTTTCATTGTCTTCAAATCCCGCCAAAAATACCATATCAATCTTTAACACATCAAACTGGAAGTCTTTTAAGACATTCAGTGATGAGTAACCGCTTCCAAAATCATCCAGCCAGATCTTAAAGCCGTTTTCCTTAAAGCGCTTCATGGCATCTGTCAGAAGCTCCGGATGATCCGTCAATGCGCTCTCTGTGATCTCCACATCCAAAAGATGATGGGCGACCCCGTATTTACCGGAAATTTTCAAAAGTTCTTCCACCATATCACAGGATTCAAAGTCCCTGCGTGAGAAATTAAGGGATACCGGAACCGCTTTTCTTCCGATGCTTTTGGATTCTGCCAGACATTTGCAGACCTGCTCGGCCACGCAAAGATCCAGCTTATGGATCAGATGATATTCCTCCAATACCTCCACAAATACGC
Organism: Lachnospiraceae bacterium; assembly: GCA_015056815.1. Taxonomy (GTDB): domain Bacteria; phylum Bacillota; class Clostridia; order Lachnospirales; family Lachnospiraceae; genus SIG333. The sequence goes on from SVFN01000002.1 coordinate 50,371, forward strand.
CCGGCGGCAAAAGTCCGTAGTCCGGATCTTCCCAGCGGGCAAGCGCCTCCAGATTGCATAGCTTCCCGTCGGACAGACTGACGATCGGCTGATAGAACACTTTGATGTGTCCCTGCTCGATCGCATGATCCAGGTTGTTGATGATGTAGTGCTTTCTCTTTGCTTCCTCTTCCAGATCATCATCATAGATCCTGCATTTCACGTCGAAGCGGTGTTTGATGCTCTCGCACGCCATACGGGCTCTGTCGCAGGCAAGAGAGGCATCTGCCTCATTGTCTTTTGCCTGATAGACACCGCATTTTAAATCCATCTGGACTTCTTTCTGGCTTCCGGCAAGTAATTCCCTAAGCACCTGTGCCTTCTCCAGATTCGGTTTGCCGGAAATCAAAGTAAATACGATAAAATGATCATCCGATACTCTGGCAAGAAGTGCCCCGTTATACAATGTCTCCAGCTTCTGCGCAAAGTCTTTCAGCAGATTATCGCCCGCCTGGAAACCATATTCCCGGTTAAATTCCTTGAAATTATAAATATCGAAATAAATAAACTCCGGATGATTCCCTGCTGCCAATGCCTCTTCCATTGCTTCTCCCGCATGCCTTCTGAAATGCTGGATATTGGGAAGCCCAGTCAGAGGATCGAGCTCATTCCCCATCATCATCCGGTGCTCCAGTTTGCCTTCCCGCTCCTTTTCCTGCATGATCGCAAAGGATTCTGTCAGGATCTGCAGTCTTCCGATCCTGTTTGCCTCAAGAAGTGTATGGTCTGCAAAGCGTACCATATCCTGCAGTTCAAACTGGCTCTCCGGCGTACCGTAGATCACGCCGCAGCTGATGGAAACATGAATATCTGTTCCCTCAAAATTCTCCGTATGTACGACCGCCTGCCACTTGCGTAAGAGATCCAGCAATTCCTTGCGCGGTGTCCCATACGAATACAGTATAAATCCGTCCCCGCCAAAACGGTAAACCTCAAACCATTCCTCCGGTGTCTGTTTGCGAAGCGCTGCAAAGCATTCCAGCATCATGGCCGCAACACGTTTGATCACTTCATCGCCGGTCTCATGGCTGTAAGCATCATTAATATATTTGAGATTATCGATATCCGCCATTGTTACAATGATCTCTTTGCCGATCAGCTCCGTTGTCTCTTCCCGCATACAATAGCGGTTTTTCAGCCCTGTCAGCGCATCCGTCATCGCCAGCTTGTGCAGTTTCTCATTCATGCTCTCCATCTGCGCGCCTGACTTCGCATGCTGTATGCGGACATTGTAATTCCCGATCGCCGCCATCAGAACACAGCCCCACAGTATCAGATAATCCGTAACCGTAACATGTTTTGCTCCATCCACATAGTTCATAAAAAAATACATGAGCAAAAAAGCAAAAGAAGAAATCAGAAATGTCACGACCGGTCTCCATACGATAAGCAGAAGAGAAAAAATAACCAGCGCTCCAAACGTAAAGATCTGTTCTTTTTTGATATACTCACGGTACGCAATATTGATCCCAAACACGATCGTAATGATGGAAAAAAGCAGAAAGATCACCATTGTACGCCAATGATGGTTGACTCTTTCTTTTAAGGACTTTCTGGAATAACAGTATACAGTGACCGCTGTAATAAACAATAACAGATAGAAGCCAAAATGCTGCCGTGCCCAGTCTGCATGAAATTCGCGCTTTCCTGTAACGGCACCGATCACGGAAGCTGTTAACATCCAGACTTCCAGCAGCATCACCGCCACGGCCATATAGAGACTGGTCCGCATATTTCCAAAATCATATAAGTCCTGTACTTTATCATCATGCCGTTCCAGTCCTGCCCATATTTTGATATGCTCCATCATCTGTACTCCTCCGTATTTCCTGTTCTTTCTCGGCCTTCGTTGCAATCCATGGGGCTATCACACCTTTATCCCCTGTCCCCTTTCTTTTCTTCGTAACGACTGCCACCGACAGCCACTTCCCCTTGTCGCTGTCTTTCCCATGTCCACCCGTATCCGGTGTAGAATTTTATGTGCTCTTTCTTTCTCCTTTTGTAGGCTTCATGACGATAAAGAAAGATGATATGGTAAAAACCACTCAAAAAAATCGTATGTATATTCGTACTTATTATAAAGAATTAACATAAAAAAAGCAATCTCTTTTCCGCCCCTCTCCGGTCCGCCTGTATTCTTAAGGAATTCTTTATGGTATTTTGCTCAAAATATGGTATGATTGCAGAAGTGCGAAGCACGGAACAATCCGGATATCGGGTTTTGACCTCGCCATCATGATATGATACGGCAGAACCCAGGGTTTTATTGTCCATTCCTGTACAGAGTGGAAGAAACGGAGTATTATGATGAAAAAATTTTTGCATTATTTCTGGCTGTTTATCAAGACCTTACTGCGGCTGGTATTAAAGCCGCTTTCGTTTTTACCCGCGCTTGTTGTGATGTATATGATCTTCTCGTTCTCATCGCAAAGCGGTGCCGACAGTTCTCATTTAAGCTACAAGGTCACAAAGGAGCTGGTCGTGATCGCGGATCAGGTACTGCAGAAGGATATGAGCGAGGCGCAGATCGAGACCGCCGTGGAGAAATACCATCACTATGTGAGAAAAATGGCGCACTTTACAGAGTATATGATCCTTGCAATCTCTGTGGCGTTTCCACTGTATGTCTACGGACTGCGCGGACTCTGGCTGGTCTTCTTCGCTGGCGCGTTCTGCGTAGGCTTCGCCTGTCTCGACGAATACCATCAGTCCTTCGTGGCAGGAAGAGGTCCCTCGAAGCGGGATGTGTTGATCGATTCAAGCGGTGCTCTGCTTGGGATCTATATCACCCGCATCATCAGCTTTATCGGCCGCAAGACGATCTTTGCGCCGCTTGCCAAAAAACGCTGAGGCCTGTTGCCTCAGCGTTTTGTTCTTTCTTTTATTTCGTTAAAAGCAGCATGATCTCATTGCTTCTTGCTACGAATTTCGCCATTGCCTCGGGAGACAAAGGAGCATTCTGTAACAGTGCCAGATCGTAAAGCTGCTCACAGATCATGGAGACATTCTCACCATCTTTGTTTGCCGTGATATACTGTACCAGCGGATGGTTCGCATTTAAGATCAGTGTCTCGCCTTCTCCTCCTCCAAACATGCTCATGTCCATACCCGGTGCGGAATACATCTTCATCATATCCTGCATACGTCTGGTCGTCTCGGAAACGGTAAGCATGGAGGAGATCTTCTCATCCTTTAACTTCTCAACCTTCACCGTCAGCGTTTCTTTGTTCAGTGCTTTTTTCATCAGCTCCGCAATGGCATCGGACTGTGCATCCAGCTCCTTTTGTGCCTCCTCGTCCGTCTCCGTCTTAAAGGCGTCCTCAAGGTCCGCATCAATACGTGCGAAACGGATGCCGGGATTCTTGTTTTCAAGCTGTGTCACGAAAGGAGAGTCGATATTGTCTGTCAGATATACAGCGTCCTTCCCTGCTGCCTTGAACATGCTGATATACTGTCCCTGCTGATTCTTGTCCGTCACGTAGTAGATGGTCTTGATCTTTTTCTCTTTCTCTTCACCTGCACCATCCTCTGTGCTTTCGCTGTCTACGACCTCGGTTTCCACCTTCTCGCCGTTTTCATCCACAGCCGCCTCGCCGTCTGCAGTATCGATCGGCTTCACCTCAAGGCACTCCGGCAGCGTCATGTATTTGTCTTCCAGGTTCTTAAAGAGAATGTAATCTGTCATCTTCTCGCAGAACTTGTCATCCTTTAAGCAGCCAAACTTGATGAACGGACTGATATCATCCCAGTATTTCTCGTACTCTTCTTTCTCTGTCTTGCACATGCCGGCAAGTTTATCCGCCACTTTCTTGCTGATGTACTCAGAGATCTTCTTAACAAAGCCGTCATTCTGCAGTGCACTTCTGGATACGTTAAGCGGCAGATCCGGACAGTCGATGACACCTTTTAAGAGCATCAAAAATTCCGGAATGACTTCCTTGATATTATCTGCGATAAATACCTGATTGTTGTATAATTTGATGGTTCCCTCAATGGATTCATATTCCATGTTGATCTTCGGGAAGTAAAGGATACCCTTTAAATTAAACGGATAATCCATGTTCAGATGGATCCAGAACAAAGGCTCCTTATAATCCATGAATACCTTGCGGTAGAAGTCCAGATATTCTTCCTTCGTGCACTCATTCGGATGCTTCGTCCAAAGAGGATGTGTCTCATTGATCAGCTCCGGTCTTTTCTTAATACGAAGTTTGTGGACGGTCTTTTCATCCTCTCCGCTTCCTGTCTTATCATCAAACTCCTCTGTCACCTCATCCGTGTCCAGCTTCTCTTCCGGCAGGATCACCTGTGTTTCGGTCGTATTCTCTTTGCTTAAATAAATCTCGGTCGGCATGAAGGAACAGTATTTCTTTAATACTTCTCTCGCCTCATACTCATTGCAGAACTTCAGGCATTCTTCGTTCACAAACAATGTGATCTGCGTACCGACAGTTGTCCTGTTTCCTTCCTCCATATGATACTCTGTACCGCCGTCACATTCCCAGTGTACAGCCTTCGCACCATCCTGATAAGAAAGTGTGTCAATGTGTACCTCGTCTGCAACCATGAAAGCAGAGTAAAAACCAAGACCGAAATGGCCGATGATCTGATCATCGTTTGCCTTATCTTTATATTTCTCAATGAAATCCGTAGCTCCGGAAAAAGCGATCTGGTTAATGTATTCTTCTACTTCGCCTTCCGTCATACCAATACCGTTATCGATGATCTTGATCGTCTTATTCTCCGGACTTACAATGACCTGAATCTGGGCCTTATAATCCTGTGGAAGCTGATATTCTCCCATCATATCCAGCTTCTTTAATTTCGTGATCGCATCACAACCGTTGGAGACCAGTTCCCTGTAAAAGATATCATGGTCGGAATAGAGCCACTTTTTGATGATCGGGAAAATATTCTCACTGTTGATCGATAAGCTTCCTTGTTTTTGTGCCATTTACATCTACTTCCTTTCTATTATGAAATGCTTTTCTCTTTTCATAATTATGAGTTTAAGCCTATCCTTTTTGAAAGTCAAGAAAAAATTAGCACTCATTTTTGATGAGTGCTAACAATTCATTCCGAATCCTTATAAATCAAGGCTTTCGCTAATTATAAATTTTTTGTAAATAGCCGGCAGATCTCCTGCTTTTGCTGTTTTCACACCCCCGTTACAGCTCCTGCGTTTTCCCACAGTATTCTTCATATACCGAAAAGAAATCAGCCGTCGTAACGTTCTTGTCATGTATCATACTGATCCCGTTCCAGAGTTCTTCGTTAAGGCTTCGTGTCAGGCTGTTCACAAACCGGTTGTACACCTCATTAAACACTTCTTTTTTACGTTTCTTCATCAGTTTTTCTTTATTGGCATCCGTCTGCTTTACATCAAATGTAGAAATGCAGCGGATCACATAATATCCGTCCTCTGCCTTCACTACGCTGCTCACTTCACCGTTATCCAGATCAAAAGCGGCATCTTCCAGGGAACGATCCACTTCCCCTTTGCCAAAGGAAACCGTTACCTCTTCCTCATCACTGTACTTTTCCGCCAGAAGCGCAAAATCTTCGCCCTTATTGATATGCCGGATCACACGCCTTGCGATCTTTAGATCTTCCTTCTGCTCCTCCTCGGAATCGGGAATCTTATTGCCAAGCGCATCTGTTTTATAATTGTGCAAAACGATCTGCTCTACTGTGATCGTCCTTGCCTCATCATCACTGATCTCCGGATTGACATCCTGAATGATCTTGTCATAAACCGCATTGGCAAGCGCAAATTCTTTATACAGTCCCAGGATCGTATCTTTCGTAATGCCCATCTGCTCGATCTCTTCCGGGCTCAATGAACTGTAATAAGCCTCTGCTGCTTTTTCAATTTTTCCGTTTTCGTTCTCGGAAAGTGTGACTTCATGATCTTGTGCCAAAAGCGCCATTGTCTTCACCTGGGCGATCCTTGCGATCACAGAATCCTTCAGTCTCTGCTCCAGGGTGACGCCCTGTGCACCTGCATTCCAGATATCCGGTCCGTATACCGTCTCATACTGGTTTTGCATGTTCGTGAGATAAACCATCAGTTCCGGCTTCGTACAGGAGGATCTGCTGATCCTAAAGATCTCCTCTCCGCCAAATCCGGACGTCAGCACGACCTTTGTATTGGATTCTTCTCCAAACGGAAGTTTTTCACAGCCTGTCAGCATCCCTGTCATGGTCAGCGACAAACACAGAACTGCCGTCCCTTTTTTGAATCTGTGCAGTCTGTCTATTGTCTTTTTTTTCTTTGTATCCAAATTCATTTTCTTACTAAATGGCACCCCTTAAACCATTACTCCTTATTCCATAATCATAGAGCTTTCGCAGTTACCGTTATCCCGGCAACTACATTTTTTCCAAAATACTGTCCGCCACACAGAGCCCGTTCGCAGATGCCTGCTGTAGTCCTCTCGTCACGCCTGCTCCGTCACCGATCGCACGCAATCCCTGAATACTGGTCTCAAACTCTTTATTTACGATCACCTTATTGGAATAGAATTTAACCTCCACCCCATAAAGAAGCGTCTCATCTGCCGCGATGCCGGGCGTTACCTTATCCAGCGCAAAGATCATTTCCTCGATATCCACCATGATCCTGTGCGGGAATACCAAGGACAGATCTCCCGGGACCGCATCCTTTAAAGTCGGTAAAAGATTCCGTCTGCAAAGTCTCTCTTCTGTTGTACGCCGCCCGCGTTTGAAGTCTCCAAAGGTCTGTACCAGGATCCTGCCGCCGCAGAGCATGTTGGAGAGTTGCGCGATCTGCTTGCCGTACTCGATCGGCGTCTTGAACGGCTTGGTAAAGTTCTTGGATACCAGCAGGGCAAAGTTTGTGTTGTTCGTCTTGTATTCCTGTGATTTGTAGGCATGACCGTTTACGACAGCCAGCCCGTTCTCGTAGTATTCTGTCGCCACTTCTCCGGAAGGATTGGTACAAAAAGTGCGCACCTTGTCATCGAAAGTCGGTGTATGGTAGATCAGCTTTGCCTCATACAGATTCTCATTCAGAAACTGCATCACTTCATCCCGTACCTCCACTCTTACGCCGATATCCACCGTCCCCGGTCTGGTCTCGATCCCGATTTTCTCACAGATCTGCGAAAACCATGCTGCACCTTCTCTTCCGACGGCTGAGACGATCTCTTTTGCATAAAAGGACTCTCCCTGTTCCGTTCTGATGCCGACCGCCCGGTTCTCTTCCACCAGAATCTCCTCCACCATGGTATTGAACATGAGGGTAACGCCGCTTGCTTCCAGATGCTTTTGCAGCTTGCTGTAAATCTTGTAGCCTTCCTCGGTGCCAAGATGCCTGATCGGGCATTCCACCAGCTTCAGGTTGGCATTGATGGCTTTGCGCCGGATCTGCTGCAGTTCTTTTTCTTTGTCAATACCGTAAACCTTCGTATCCGCACCAAATTTCAGATAAATATCATCGGAACGTTTGATCAGTCCGACGGTTTCTTCATAGCCCAATATCTCCGGAAGATTCCCGCCGACATCCGGAGAGAGAGACAGCTTCCCGTCAGAAAAAGCACCTGCACCGGCAAATCCGGTCGTGATCGAGCATGGTTTACAGCCCACACACTGTCTGGTCGTTCTTTTAGGACATACTCGCTTCTCGATGCTTCTTCCCTTTTCGATCATCAGGACGTTCAGATCCGGTCGTTTCTCCATCAGCTCATATGCACAGAAAATCCCTCCCGGGCCCGCGCCGATTATGATCACATCAAATTTATTATCCATGTTTTTCTCCTTTTCGCTTATTATCCAATACCTCTCCTACAGGATCTGCCGCCATCTCTCGATGACCTCCTCGCAGGTTTCAACGTCCAGCCCCTTAATGGCTGATGAAAGAGCCTCATACAAAAAGGCCTGCTCTCCTTCATAGGCAAAGGCATCCAGTCCCTCGCCGACTTCTTCCATTCCGTCCATATCCAGATCCTCCGCCGCCATCAGCAGACGCCCGAATAAATGCTCCAGCTCTTCCGGTTTCGCTGTCGCTTTTTCGGCCTCCTCCTTGGCACCTGCGTTGTCAAAAAACGGTTGAAGAAGATCAATGTAGGAACGGTATTTCTCTAGCATTCCCTGTGTTTTGTCGCGGATCTTATCGATATCCCCAACATTCCCGGCCTTCTCAAGCTCCGCCGCCAGCTCTGACAGCTCCATGGCTCCGATCTGCTTCGATGCACTCTTTAAAGCATGCACCATGATAGTATATGCATGCCAGTCCTCTCCTTCCACATGCATTTCGATCATCTTCGCCTTTGTCTCGATATTCCCGTGATATTCTTTCAGTATATTGAAAAACAGTTTATCGTTGCCCAGCATCTGTCTGGCCGTGTCGGTATCCAGATCCGCCAGAAGTCCGCTGTCAAAATCCGGAATGCCATTGGCCCGGTTCCTGACCGCTTCCAGATCCTGTGCCGTTCTCTTGCGCACCTTATCGGCCGGAAGCCATTGCTTTACCTTGGATGCAAACAGGCGCACCTCGACAGGCTTTGGCACAAAGTCGTTCATCCCCTCGGATAAAAACATCTCTCTCGTCCCCGAAACGGCATTCGCAGTCAGGGCAATGATCGGGATGTCATCGCACTCCGGATGAAATCTCCGGATCAGCCTGGTCGTTTCGACACCGTCAAGCTCCGGCATCATATGATCCATAAAAATCAGATCAAAACGCTCATGCGCGATCCTCTGAAGCGCTTCCTTACCGCTGGTAACGGCAACCACTTTCATGCCGATCGGCTCCAAAAGCCCCTCCGCCACAGTCAGGTTCATATCATTGTCATCGACGATCAGGATCTTCGCATCCGGCGCCACAAAGTCAATGGCAAAGGCGTCCATGGAGTGATCCTGCTCCGTCAGTTCTTCATCATTTAACACCATCGCGATCTTGATCGGCGACAACGGTTTTTTGACCAGTCTCAGATTCGGTCTGTCCGATTTCTCATCCGAGAAGAAATTATCGATCATAACGATCGTCATATGCAGATAATGCTCCAGTATATATTGCAGTTCTTCATTCCGGCAGGCTTTCTCGGTAAAGACAAAAATCCTCTTTTCTTTCGTATCCTGATATTCCTCCAGACGCTCCGCCACCTGCTGCCAGTCCCCGGCACACTCGTACTCGATCCCCAGCCGCATAAGATCGCAGCGGAACTGTTTCTCAATGTCGCTGTTCGCAAATCTCCCCATCACATAGATCTGTCCGGCATCCTCTACCGTCACAGACTTTCTCCAGTCTATAACCTTCTGCGGGATCTTAAAGCTGAAAGTCGAGCCCTTCCCGTAGGTACTGTCTACCCGGATCTCCCCGTCCATCAGAGCGACCAGCTGCTTGCTGATGGCAAGCCCCAGACCGGTCCCCTCGATATTGCGGTTGCGTTTGCTGTCCACCTGGTTAAAGGACTGAAACAGCTTATCGATATCCTGCTCCTTAATGCCGATCCCGGTGTCCTCCACGCGAAACACAATGGCGATCGTCTCATCATCCAGCGGTTCGTAATCCATGGAAAGACGCACATAACCCGTATGGGTAAATTTGACGGCATTGTTGGCCAGATTCGTCAGTATCTGCTTGATCCGCAGATTATCTCCCTCCACCGTGGCAGGGAAATGAGGATTGACATCCAGTAATAGCTCCACCTCTTTTTCTTTGAGCTTCACCAGAATGATATTGGAGACATCATTGATAATGGAAAGTGTCTCGTACTCCATCGGAATGATATCCAGCTTCCCTGACTCGATCTTGGAAAAATCCAGAATATCATTGATGATATTTAAAAGCGCCCTGCCTGAGGATTTGATCTGATTGACATATTCTCTTGCCACAGGGGACATTTCCTCACGAAGCGCCATTTCCGCAAGCCCGATCACCGCATTCATCGGCGTCCGGATCTCATGACTCATATTGGCTAGAAAGTCCGATTTCATGGTGATGGCATGCTCCATCTCCTTACTCGCCTTTTCTGCCAGATAACGCCCGTATGCCATCTCGGAAACAACCTCCGCAAAACGGTAGATCGCTTTCGCCCTCGCATCGATCTGTTCTCTCGGCATGACCGGTATCTCCTGTGCAGTCTCCCAGAGCAGATCCGCATTCAAGGACAGCTCTTCGGCCACGGCGCGCACGATCTCTTCATTCGGAGGCTCCGACAGCACCTGTCCGCCGATGATCGCACCGATCATCCGGTTCTCAACCATGATCGGCGCCGCGAAATCCACCAGCCCGGAATGACAATAATATGTCGAAAAATGTCCGGTCTCAAGCGTTTTCACCGCACCCATCTTTGCACATTCTTCGCAGCGTGCGCTACCCTCTTTACAGGTACGGACCATATCTTTGCAAAATCTCGTAAAGTTCGATCCGTTTGTAACAGGAATGCCGTTTTCATCTGTCGTAAGAGCGGAAAGCCCCGCCATCGCAGAAAAAGCATCCTGTATCTTTTGAAGTATATTGGGATTCAGTATATCGGTTAATTTCAATTCGTCCATCGCATGCCCACCCCGTCTGACATCACATTTAACAGAAACGATTCCGAAACGGCCCGAAGTATAATGCATCCGGGGCCGCCCGATCTAACAGCCTCAAATAAACTTCTTCAGCATGGATAACAGCTTTTCCCTGTCGATCGGTTTCAACAGATACCCCTGCGGTTTTAATTTCAGGATCTCCTTGATCTTGGTCTGCTCCGCCACTCCGGTCAGAAATACCACCGGTACCCCGTCGATCTTGCCGGTCTCCTTCAGATGTGTCAGCACCTGTGCCCCGTTCTCATTGGGCATCTCATAATCCAGCAGGATCAGGTCTGTCTTTTTATTGTCAAGGAATTTGTATGCGATCTTGCCGTTAATGGCCGTTGCCACGTCGTAGGTGTCATGCAGATGCTCTTTTACGATCTTTAACATCATGGGATCATCATCGATGACCAGTACATGCTTTCTGCGTTTTTCCTCCTGCGGTGCACTCCCTTTCTTATTCTTCTCAATCTCTGCCTTCAGCTTGGCTTTCTGCTTCTGGATCATCTTGATCTGCTCATCGATCTCAAACTGCTGCTGCTTCATCTGCACCAGATCGTCCATATAATCATCCAGAACTTCCTCGATATCCTCATTCTTGAAAGGACGATGGATCACGATGTCGGCAAAGTCCTCTTTAAGCGCCTGAAACCGTTTACACTCCTCCGCGCTTCCCGTGATACCCAGAATGACATTTTCCCGTACAAGTTTATTTTTCATCTCTGCGATCCGCATCATATCCTCTATACTGTCTCTAGCCAGACAAAGCATAAGAATATCCGGTGCGCAGTAGCTTAAATGATTCTCTACATCCACTTCATTCGTCGAGCAGGACATCGAAGCATAACGTCCGGTTACGCTTAAAATATCAAAAAAATCTTTCACATAAGTGACACTGTCCGAAACGAATAGAATCTTGTATTTAGCCATAACCCTTACCTCTCTTTCACCCCATTTTCGGTCGGTTGGTTTTACTCTTTCTTACCAACAATTCTATCACGAAACGCACAAAAAAAGCAACCGCTTCAAATGAAGTATGGTTGCTTTCAGCAGGGGAAGAGGGACTCGAACCCCCGTTAACGGTTTTGGAGACCGCCGCACTGCCACTGTACTATTCCCCTTTGGACTCAACATTGAAAATTATACATGATAAGAATGAATTTGTAAAGCATAAATTTTATTTTTACTCAAATTTTTTTCAAATCCTTCCCAGAGAGAGTCATTTGGCACCTCTTCGAAAATGAAACGGATATTTTTTGATACTTGATGCAGTTGATGAGGGATTGATTCAAAAAGATCCAAACCACAAAGCAATAATCAAGGGAAAAACTCCTAAAGACAAAAAGCCAAAATACTTAAATCAATATGAACTTCACAAACTTATTGATGATTTGGATCTTTCCTCGAAAATCAACTTAGACTACTCAAATAACGGCCCAATTTCCGGCATTAATTTTTCTTTGAAATCTTTTATCATTGCTCCATTAAACTTGAACTTTGGCAGCGCATCCGGTGTCGCTTCTTTATATGCGGAGTAATCAGCATTTTCCTTTAATTTGTTTTCATTTGCAAGCTCACCGTCTTTAAAATTGTATGCTTCATATTTCACATCTTTAAAATCAATAAACCATTTTGTTGCAAATTTTTGAATTTCTTTATCAATAGCAGTATATCGCATTTCATTGATAATCACAGAAATGTCTTGTCCTATATATTTTTCTTTATCCTGTTCGATTTCTTCCAGCACCTGCATCAGCAAATCACTTAGGCGTGGATTATCTTCTGCAAATTCCTTTACGATTTCCTTTAAGGCAAGCAACTTATGTTCAAATTCAACTTCATCAAAGTCCTTGTCTTTTTGCTCAAGGAAATCCACAAATCCCTGCAGTAATTCTACAATGTATTCAAAATCCACCTTGAATTTACTATATGCCACCAAATCGTAATCATCTCGAATTGGATCATCCTCCGGCTCTTTAGGATCCGGTTTCACTTCCTCTAACACATTTTTATAAACTGCAGCATAATCCTCATAATCTCTCTGTGAAAAGCCAAATTCATCCAACAGGTCCGGGGTAAAATTCGAAAATGATTTTAAATGCGCATAATCATGATCTAAACACCTGAATAAACGGATAAAAGTCTTCTTTTGCTTCTTTGACAGATTTTTTACATCTGCCGGAGTCGGAGCAAATGTTCTTATAGTATTAAGAGATAAACTAAAACTATCTAAAACAGTATCCCAATCTTCTGCAATCGCCTTACCAAATCCACCTTTTGAATATAAAACAAGTGCATTATTTATTTTCTCTTTATATTCCTTAGGTGATCTGAATGTTACAATCTGCCCGTATTCCTTATTTGCATCATATAATCGGTTTGTTCTCGAAAATGCCTGTATAAGTCCCTGTGGACTCATTGGCGGTCGATCAATGAAAAGCGTTGAAAGGCAAGGGGCATCAAATCCCGTAAGTAACCGGTCAACTACAATTACCAGGTCTATCTGTTGCTCTCGATCACGATATCGTTTTTCTTTTCGTGCAAGTCTATCATTGAGATTACTATTATATGCACCTAATCCATCCAATTCATATTTTGTGCCGTACAGGTTATTATAATATATCAAATATCGTTTCATGGCCTCTTGATTGGATTGCGATGATTCTTCATTCTCAGATACAGAAAAAGTAATGGCAACCTTGGGGAAATCCGGTAATGCCTTTTTCACAGCTTCTGATAATTTTAGTTCATCCTCTCCGGCTTTAATCTTAAGTAACAAATCGTAATATTTTTGCGCAATAGATATTGATTCAACCGTGAGCATTGCTTCATAAGTTTTTCCTTTTCCATTCTGCATTCCGAATTTTGCAAGTGATTGATTCAATACGACATTAAGCACATTTCTCATATGGCCTTCACTATGGTAATATTTCTCTTCGTCCTCTTCTTTAATATCCTTTGGTCCAAGGTTTTCTACATTGAATCCAAGAACAGCCCCGTCATGTATTGCTTCTTTAATTGTATAACTATGAAGACAAGGACCATATAGTTCTTCCGTAGTCTGTGCCAAATCGCCCTTTAGCTCATATTTATTCTCCTTAAAAATTGGAGTACCGGTAAAACCAAACCAAATAGAATGATTGAAAAATCTCTCTATGTCTCTTTTTGTCTGCGGAGTAACTGCTCTGTGGCATTCATCAACTACAAAAGCAACTTTAAGGGCTTTAATTTTATTATATTCTCTGGTTCCTTCCTTTAACCTCCGATTGATCATAACCTGCATTTTTTGTCTTGTTGTCACAATCATTTGTCTATTATCATCAGCTAATCGCTTTATCAGACTTCCAACATTCTCTGTATCATCTACATCTATGGTATCATTGTCCGCATAGGATTGAAATGCTCCCTTTGTCTGTAAATCCAAGTCTTTTCTATCAATCAGAAAAACTGTTTTCTCAATAGACGGAATATCCATTAATAGATTTCTGGTTGCCTTGTAAGAAGTCATTGTCTTGCCAGATCCAGTAGTATGCCAAATAAAACCTGACTCACCCTTCTTGGATGCCGTTCTCATAGCTTCAATAGCATGAATTTGATACGGACGCAAAATTAGAAGTTTTTTCTTATCATTATCTAAAACCGTATACTTTGTAACCATCTCATGCGCTTCCGGAATCTTAAGAACATCCTGCGCAAAATCAATGTAATCGGTTACAGGGAAATTATCGTGATCAATCCAGCCAGTTAAAAATTTTTTATTTAATTCAGTATCTCTGGCAGCAGAAAAATATTTAGTATCTACTACGTTACTTACAACAAACATCTGCACGTTTGAGAATATTCCGTGGAATTTTCCTTCCGCTATATATTTCTTAATCTGGCGATATCCGTCCATGTAAGAATGCTCTTTATTTTTTAATTCAATATGAATCATGGGAATACCGTTAATCAATAAAGTTACATCAAATCTTCGATCTCTGCTTCCCGCATCGTCTTCTTCCTTAAATGACTGATATTGATTTATAACCTCATAAACACTGGAGCCACCAGCAATGTGTTCATTGTTCATAACCACAAGATGAAGAGTTTCATTTCCCCTTTGAACATGAACATAAACTTTACCATTTTCTCCAACCAACCATTTTCCTGCATCATAAAAAGAGGCGTGAGATAAATCATTCTTTATTTTGGCAAATTCCGACTCTGAAAGTGGGATATCATTTAGTTTTGCTTTATTATTCTGTTCCAAAATATATTTAAAATTATCCCACAGCTGTTCTTCCGTCCGAATATCCCTTCGATATGTCCACTGTGATTCCCCACTACATAACTGATCTATTAGTCTTTTTTCAATTACTGACTCCAACTCTGCCATAATTACTTCCCCTATTATTTCGCGACTCGCAAGTTAAAATGAACCGATTTCGCATTTGCCTTTTGAAAAATATCCTCAAAAAAATGGTTTCTTTCACTCTCTACTACATCGAATGATTCTTTTTTCTTTAAAAGTCCTGTATCTTCAAGATATTTTTGATGTTCCTCATTCACAACTGATGTTACCGGCATGGTAAACCATAGTTGCTCTGCTTTCTGTTTCAGATCACCTTTTCTATAAAATTCCCCGTCTTTGTTAATACTTTTTACCTCCGCCTCGTTAATATTATGGAAGGCTTTATCAAGGCTCTTGAGAATCTGTTTATACGTTTTTTCCAGCGTTCTTTGTCGAAAGACTAGTTTCATCTTTTCATAGTCCGGATTATCAACTACAAATTCCAAATCCTGATCAATATAGTTAAATTGCAGAAGCATCTTTACGATGTGATATTCTGTGCAATTAACCGGCTTACACTCATATTCGGATTGTCCTCAAAAATAATAATCTTTTTTTTCATCGTCTTTTCGTCCTTATCAAGTGATTATCATATTCAACAGATAAAACCGTAATCTCATTGTGGCTGAAAAAAACGGTATTTTTCATACTGATCACGATACATTTACATTCTGCTCTTAATTTATCAATCAGACTTTCTGTCAAATACAAATCTGCATTATCCAATAAAATTAAATCAGATTTTTCGCAGAATTCCACGATCAAGTCTTCCTTTTTATCACAGAACTGATAGTTGATCAAAGTAACGTTCAGCTCTTTGCTGTTTGCATAGTAATCATTGATTCTGTCAAACAAAAATGTTTTTCCAGTACCGGAATAACCAAAAATGACATTGACACCCTCAAAAAAATCTGCATCTATTTTAATCTGACTGTTGTTATCAATCACTATTTTCATGATCATATTCCTCACTGTCTCTGTTTATGCAATACTCAATAAACGCATCAAACTTATCAAAATGCTTTCCATCGCATATAATGTCACATTCCTTACTTCCCAACGGATACACATCAACAAATTTCCAAAGAATATTTCCTTCTGTGATACATTTAAAAAACTGTTGGGCATTCGTCCCGCATTCCGATACATCAAAGCATTCTTCAGGATGTTCCAGAATATTGATCAGTGTTTTCGTGCCTGTCGATAAATTGGTTGCGTTCAGATGCCCAAGATCTTTATCACGACCCAGAAACACCTTATTGTTTACATACTCTGCTTTATCTATTTCTTTAAGAATCTCTCTGATCAAAGGAGTATCTTTAATATCTGAGTGCGTATCAAAATATGCATCATTTATTTTTATGACCGATAAATGTTTGGGAATCTCTTTCTGCGATAAATAAACGTTTAAACTCATATTTGATTTCTCCTTATGTTGCTGTTTCCTTTATGATTTCTTTAATATATTTTCTTTCAGTTTCATCAAGTATATGGCTTGAATAAATATTTTCGAATGCTGATACCGATATAGATTTTAATATTTCTTCTCTATGTCTATCATTTATTTTAAACAAAAAGTTCTTCCTTACATCCTTCTTTTCGTTTCCACCAAACATATACAGGCACAACTTTGACGTAATAGGAAATATTACCTTTTCGTACTCAGCACACGGAAATACGGCACTCTGAATAAACACAACCATATCCGAAGTTATAATCCTTCCATCGGGATCTACTCCTACGCCAAAAGACATATTTTTCATAGGTTCAAATAAAGCATAAAAAACTGCAACATCATTATCTCCCGCTTTAAACTTCTTAAAGAAGCTTTTTTCATTCAGTTCATAACGGTATATCTTATATTTTATATTTTCTATGTTCCTGTCCTTATAATCCGGTGAGAACCCGCGTAAATATACTTGTGGAATATAATGTTGCTTTTTAGTTCTCTTATTACCTTTCGGCACAATTGCCTCACTTTCTCAAAGCACAATAACTTGTCCCTGTAATATTCATATTGTTTTTTACGACCCTAACTTTCTGCTGAGAGCCCTTTAGAGATGTCATTACACGTCAATGAACTTCCTTCTCCGAAATATCTTTTATAAACTGCCGGCCATTCATTCCCCAATCAAATATATCGAAACATACTTCAGGATGTTTCAAAATATTAATCAAAGTTTTCGTTCCGGTCGATAAATTAGCGACATTCAAACGGCCAAGATAATTATCTTGTCCGTTAAGTACCTTATTGTTTACATGTTCCGCTTTGTCTATTTCCTTTTATAGTTTCTCTGAGCAAAGGAGTGTCTTTTATTTCTAAATAAATATCAAAATATGCATCATTAATCTTTATGATTGATACCTGCTTAAGAATTTCTTCTTCAGAAAAAATAAACTCATTCTATTATCTTCCATTTAGCTTCTTCTACGTAATTTATTAATAATAGGCTTAACTATGCTTTCGGAAACATGTTTTGCAGCATATACTTTTTTACTTCTTTGAGTTCATTACACTTACGCAGATGAAGGGTGATAAGGTTGTCGAGACTGTCAAAATAGTTAACTATTTTTTCTTGTTCTTCTATAGTTGGAACACATAAAGGCATCTCCAAAAATGCATCTGCGTGAATACGCTTTGCCTTTCTGCTACCATCTGCAATCATCCCATTTTTTAAATAAAAGCTTGGTTGAATAGCAATATAATACAGGAATTTTGGATTGATTCCATCACAATCAAAGGCAGGCACATCCGCCGTTGTTTCAAGGCCTTCCAGTTCGTCTGGAACAACTCCAAAAGCACAATTTAAGAAGTCCAATTTGCTATATATAAACTGGTTGGCATGGCGAATAAAATACTGTGTATTGCTACTACCCGCATCATCTTTTTTGAAGACACCCTTGCCCCAAAGCTTAACTGTAATCTTCTGGGCAATATCACCTTTATGACCAATTTCGCGGCTCTCAGATAGGAAATCTCCAACCTTACGCTGTTCCCAATCGTCAGTAAAACCAGAAAAACGAATCTCTGGAACTGACCCACCATTTTTCGGAAACATTTTTTGAAGCATGTATTTTTTCAGTTGTTTTGTCTGCTCACACTTACGCTGATGAAGGGTGATAAGGTTGTCGAGGTCATAAAAGAAGCCACTGATTCTTCTCTGTTCGTCATAACTTGGATATGGTAAATCTATCTTTGCCAAATCAGAATTATGAAGGTGAACCACTGATTTTCCTTGTGCCATTTTCGCCATATCATTATGCGGTTTTCCATTAGAAATACTGATTGCCAAAAACGCAGAATCCATGTCCTCTGGAGGAGTAATAACATTAAGGTCCCCACCAAGCAAAACCCCTGATTTTTCAACTACTGAGGCTATTGAAATGTCTTCAGCCGTTTCGCCTGAAGCAGGAACAATTACCTCCCCACCTTTACTGTAAACAGAGCCCTTTTTCTCATCTACAAAAGTATCCACTTCTGATATGATAGTTTCGTATTTTGTATAGAGTCTGCCGTATAATATTATAGGCGTTCCATTTTCTTTCAAATCGCCTTTAGAATACCCTGAACCCTTGGAAAACGAAACCATGTCACCTAACTTACGCTGTTCCCAATCATCAGTATAGCCCTTAAATCTAATATTAGGTGTATTTGCCATTTTTACACCTCCTCAAAGCCACTCATAAAGTCTCGTACCGCATTTTCTATTTCTGCAGAAGCAAATGATAGATCTGAGAACATTTCCATAAGCCTTGCATTTCCTTCCTTTATAGCTTTATTGATGTCTTTCATCTCTGTGGTAAGCTGTTTTAAATCCACATTTTCCTCTTCTTCACTTGTATCAACATACCTCGGAATATTCAAATTATAATCATTAGATTTAATATCATCAAACGATGCAAGGTATGAAACTTTATCCACAGTCTTTCTATCATTATAAAGTTCTAATACCCTGTCAATATGTTCTTCCTTCATGACATTCTGCTTTTTCTCTTTTTCAAAAAGGGTAGAAGCATCAATAAAAAGAACGTCTCTACCATCTCTATGCTTTTTCAGCACGATAATACAAGTTGGAATGGATGTGTTATAAAACATATTTGCAGGCAGACCAATTACAGCATAAATGGAGCCGTTATTTAATAACGTCTCACGAATAGATCCCTCCGCAGCTCCTCTAAATAGAACTCCATGCGGTAATACGATTGCCATTGTCCCTGTCTGCTTCAAATGATAAAAACCATGTAACAGAAAAGCATAATCTGCTTTTGATTTTGGC
The DNA here is from genome assembly GCA_015056815.1 of Lachnospiraceae bacterium. Lineage (GTDB taxonomy): Bacteria > Bacillota > Clostridia > Lachnospirales > Lachnospiraceae > SIG333. The sequence goes on from SVFN01000002.1 coordinate 69,562, forward strand.
GCAAGTTTTCCTCCATAATCCATAAATCTTTCATCCTGCTTAAATCCCTCTGCCGCTGACCATTTTGCTGAATAGGGCGGATTCATGGTAACTGCATCAAATTCGGTTTCTTCATCTGTCGGCCAGTCAGCATCCAATGTATCTCCATTTCTCAAATGCTGGTTTTCCGGCAAAACACCATGAAGAAACATGTTCATACGTGCAAGGTTATAAGTAGACGGCATAAGCTCCTGACCATAATACTTGATATAATCTGGTTCTTTTGAATAATTTCTGCAACTGAGCATAAGCGAACCTGATCCCATACAGGGATCATAAACCTGCAATCCCTTTTTATTTTCCTGCCCCGTCATGGCAATTCGACAAAGAATCTGTGCCGGTCCGTGTGGTGTGTAAAATTCTCCGGCTTTTTTCCCCGTTTCGGATGCAAACTGACCGATCAAATACTCATAAGCATTCCCTAACACGTCTCCCTGTGCATGGATCAGATCCGCACCATCTAATACTTTAATCACGTCTGCAATGGTCGTGCTCTGTTTCTGATCTCCTGTGCCAAGCCTGTTTGAATAAAGATCTACATCTGCAAACAAACCATTAAACAATTCATCTGATTCCTGAATCCGGTTAAATGCAGCCTGTAGTTTTTCTCTATTAAACGCATTGTTCTTTGCATTTCTTAATATGCTCACGTATGTCATGTCCGGTGCAAGCGTGTAATGCATTGAACTCTTTAGTTCCTCTAATAAATCTTCTGCATCGTCAGTCTTCATGATTTCCTCATATTCATCCTGTGCCTCTTCCAGACTGTCCGGCGTTGCATCATTCAAAAGATCATAAACTTTTGCCAAGTAGGAATCGGATAAATATTTAAAAAATACTAAACCAAGTAAGTATGTTTTATACTCATTTGCGTCCATCTTTCCACGAAGGACATCCGCTCCGCTCCACAGTACCTGTAATAAATCCTTACTATCCGCCACCTTAATTTCTCCCATCATTACTCATTATTCTAAAACATTCTATTTCATAGCCTCATACATTCTTAAAAAAACAAATGCTTTACTAATTTGAATCAGTTTATCAAAATAAATGGCACTAACAAATCCATCCATATTCGTATATATATCTATCCACTTTATGGTTGACATAAATTTGATGTCATGCATCATCTCAACCCCTATCACTTGTTTTCAGATGGCATTTTTCACCCCTTTTTTATTTTGAAATTATATCAAAATCCTCTGCCGTTCTCAACCGGATTTTCTATCCTAAACAAAAAAGAACCCGAAAGCTACCATTCCCGGCTGACACGCTTCAGGTTCTTCTATACTCACGGATCAGAGCCGACTCGTTTCTGCGCAATAAACTCCCCTGCCATACCATGATCCGGATCTGTTCTCTTTCATTCCGATCGCAGTTTACACAAACCCGTCAGATCAGGTTTCGTACCTCCTGCACATTGGAAACCCCGATCAGTTCAATTTTGTCGAACTTCTCTTTCTGTATCCCGTCAAGCGACACTTTCGGAAGGACGCAGGTCGTAAAGCCCAGCTTTTGTGCCTCTAAGATGCGCTGCTCGGTCATGCTGACACCGCGCACCTCGCCGCTGAGTCCCACTTCTCCGAATACCACCATACCATCCGGAACACTGCGGTTTACAAAACTCGAGATGATCGCCATCACGATCCCCAGATCGATGGCAGGCTCTAAGATCCTTATGCCGCCCGTGATATTGACGTAGGCGTCAGACTGCGCCAGACGCAGTCCCGCTCTTTTTTCTAAGACCGCCATGAGGAGATTCACACGGTTAAAATCAGCACCGGAGGCCTGTCTGCGCGGGATATTGAAGCTGGTATCGCACACGAGAGCCTGAATCTCGATCAGAACCGGTCTTGTCCCCTCCATGGAACAGGATACCACAGAGCCGCTTGCCCCTTCCGGCTTACCGCTCAACATAAATTCAGAAGGATTCGGTACCTCGACAAGCCCTTCATTCCTCATCTCAAAAACGCCGATCTCATTGGTCGAACCGAAACGGTTCTTGACCCCCCGCAGGATCCGGTAGGAGGCGTGCCTGTCCCCTTCAAAATACAATACGGTATCCACCATGTGTTCCAGCACTCTGGGACCTGCCACATTTCCTTCTTTCGTCACATGTCCCACAATGAAGATCGAGATCTGATTACTCTTGGAAATCTGCAGAAAAAACGCCGTCGCTTCCCTGACCTGTGATACACTCCCCGGTGCTGCCGAAACCGAATCCCGAAACATCGTCTGGATGGAATCGATCACCACCACCGTAGGATTCTCCTTCAAAAGCACTTTCTCGATCACGTCGAGATTGGTCTCGCAAAGCAAAGAAAGGTGGTCGTTAAACTCACCGATGCGCACCGCTCTCATTTTGATCTGTGTCAGGGATTCCTCTCCCGAAATATACAACACCTTATGTCCCGCTTCCGCCAGATTGCGGCATACCTGTAAAAGCAGGGTGGATTTGCCGATTCCCGGATCACCGCCCACTAACATCAGAGAACCGGGTACCACGCCTCCGCCCAGTACCCGGTCAAATTCTCCGATCTTTGTTGTAAACCGCGCTTCCTCTTTCATTGAGATCTCTGAAAAAGCCAACGGCTTATTATCTGTCCGAAGGCTCATACTTTTGCCTTGCAGACTCCCTGCCACAGATGGTGTGATGCGTTCCTCCACCAGCGTATTCCAGGCATGGCAGCCGGGGCATTGTCCCATCCATTTTACAGATTCATAACCGCACTCCTGACAAAAGAACATGGAAGTTACTTTTGCTTTTGCCATTTATGCTTCTACCACCTTTACTTCTCTCTCGCCCATGTCAGCCAGCTCTACGCTCAGATTGAGCTTGCCGCCGAGTCCGGTCTTCATCTTGCCTGCACTTTCGCCTGCTACAAATACTTCATACTCGGTATCGTCCTTGAGTCCGACAGTGATCTGGGCATCTGAATCTCCTTCAACCGTAAAGCTAACACCATTTGCTGTCTCTGTAAACTGGTTCACACTGGTTCCCGGTACGGATTCATACAAAAACAGTCCGTTTTTTTCCAGTTTCGTCATGGTGGAGTAAGTCTTTACCTTATACAGATCCCCTCCATGTTTATAATCCTCCAGTTTTGCTTTGGCGTCGAGCTTATGATTGCCAAAACTGATCGATCCATTCTGCTCAGAACGGAGTAATTCACTGACTACTGCCATTTTCTTGTCCTCCTTGGCATACTATGTAATCTACTTGTAAAAACCGTCGTTTTCTGACTGCGGTTTCTTTGATTATATCTTATCTGACAGAAAAAATCCAGTAAATAGAGATTAAATTTCTGTGAATGAGGGATGGTGCGCTGCCTATGGACTGCCGGTATAGTGCAGTAAAATTTCCGTGACAGACGGCAACACCTTACTCCTCTCTATGGTCAATGATACGCTTTGCTTTTTTCTCGGTACGGGGAAGTGTGCCGACAGGAACAACCGTTACTTTCGGTGTCACGCTCATAACGGATTTGAACAGTCCCTTTATGGTCTGGGCTGTCTGTTCGAAGTCCACTCTGCCTTCCGCCTCAGCTGTAAGCAGGATCACATCCCTGTTTTTCGTATCATCATGGGCGATATTGATGTTGTACTCACTGGAAACACCGTCCACACGGCCCAGGATTTCCTCAACCTGACTCGGGAACATATTTACGCCATGTACCTTGAACATATCGTCACTTCTGCCCCGGATAATATCAATGCGCGGGAATTTACTTCCGCAGGGACATTCTTCCGGAATGATCCTGGAAATGTCATGCGTACGGAAACGGATGAGCGGTGCTCCTTCCTTGACCAGTGTCGTGATCACGATCTCGCCTTCTTCGCCATCCGGTACATTCTTTCCGGTCACGGGATCTATGATCTCAATATAAACATAGTCATCCCAGTAATGCATACCGCTTTGTCCCGCACAGTTAATGCCGATACCCGGTCCGTAGATCTCGGTAAGTCCGTAGATATCATACAATTCGATCCCGAATTCTTTCTGAATATAATCCCTCATCTTCCGGCTCCAGCGCTCGGAGCCGAAAACACCTTTTTTCAGATGGATCTGATCGCGCATACCGCGGCGGTTGATCTCCTCCGCCAGAAGGAGTGCATAGCTGGAGGTGGCGGTAAGAACCGTTGATTTCAGATCCACCATCATCTGAAGCTGCTTATCGGTATTGCCGGGACCCATGGGGATCGCCATCGCCCCCAGCTTTTCCGCGCCTGCCTGAAAACCAATACCTGCTGTCCAGAGTCCATATCCGGGAGTGATCTGAATCCTGTCCTTTTTCGTGATGCCCGCCATCTCATAGCAGCGCGCAAACATGATCGCCCAATCATCCACATCCTTCGCTGTATAGGGTATGATCACCGGTTTCCCTGTCGTTCCGGAAGAGGAATGGATCCTTACCACTTCTTCGTCCGGTACAGCCTGGATACCGAGCGGATATGCATTTCGCAGATCCTCTTTGCTGGAAAACGGAAGCTTCTCAAAGTCCTCCTGACTGTTTACTCCGTTGATCCCTGCCTCCTTGAAAACATTTCCATAATAGCTGTCCGTATTGGTCAGCCTCTTGATCTGTGCATCTACCTGTGCCAATTGTGTGTCGTTTAATCTCATGTCGTTTCCCTTTCTTATGTTTCTTTGATCCGTTTCATTAATTCTTTCCCAGCTGCAGACCCGCTAAAAAAGCAGCCTTGTTCTTCTCAAGAAAGCGCGCGGGCACTCTGTTTTCGATCTCCTTTAAGATCGTCTCTGCTTCGATCCCCAGTCTTTGCGTTCCCGCCGCCACTCCTAAGATCGCGATATTAAAATACCGCACAGAGCCCAACGTCCTGCACAGATCGTTTGCATCCACGATCAGGCAGTCACATTTTTGCTGCAGATAGGCAAGCATTTCTTTACCGTCATAACCGGTCTCCTGCAAGGATTCCGTCACCGGCTTAGTCGCGACGCGGTTGACGATCACAAGCCCGTCTTTTTTGAGATATTGCAGATTACGCACTGCCTCAGCCGGTTCGAATGCCAGAAGCATATCCGCATTTCCCAAAGGGATCAGCGGAGAATAAGCGCGCTCTCCGATCCGGACATGGCTGGTCACCGGACCGCCTCTTTGTGCCATTCCGATCGTCTCTGCGGAATGAACCGTCTCTCCCATTTGCATTGCGGCAGCCGCTATGATCTTCGAGGCGAGCACTGTTCCCTGCCCGCCTACTCCGCATATCATGATATCTTTTTCCATTTTACGCCTCCCCGATCGCATTTACCGGACAAACCTGACTACACAGGCCGCAGCCGGTACACAGGCCCTCATCGATCGTCACATTACCATTCACTGTGATAAGTGCCGGACAGCCGATCTGACTGATACATTTTTTACAGGTGATACATTTTTCGCTGATCCTGCATTTTTTGTCGGTTTTCGCAATCGCAATACAGGGGGATCTGAAGATGATCGCCTTCACTCCCTTCATTTTGCTGCACTCCTCCACCGCTTCGACGGAAGCCTTCAGGTCCAGCGGATCGACCGTCAGAATCTTTTTGACACCGATTCCTTCCAAAACCTTTGCAATGTCAACTTTATCCACAACATTTCCCATCATGTTGCGTCCCGTCCCGGGGTGCGGCTGATGACCGGTCATTGCCGTCGTGGAATTGTCCAGTATGCAAAGGATCATATCTGCCTCATTGTAGACCGCATTTACCACTCCTGTCAGACCGGATGCAAAGAAGGTGGAATCCCCTGCAAATGCAAAATTAACAGCCTCTTTATCCATCCAGTACAGTCCCTGTGCCATCGTGATGCCGGCCCCCATGCACAGGCAGGTGTCGACCATATCAAGCGGCATGGCATTACCGAGCGTATAACAGCCGATGTCTCCGCAGAAGTTGCTCTTTTTGCCCTTCATCGCCTGCTTTACAGCATAGAAGGATGCCCTGTGGGGACACCCGGCACATAATACCGGTGGTCTGACCGGAAGCCTGGGCATATCCGAAAGATCTGCTCCCGGCTGCGGCGGCTTTGTGCCTAAAAATGCACTCAGGATCTTCGCCGTCTGTGTGGCGTTATTCTCACCGCTGTGTGGCATCACGCCATCCAGCTTACCACTTACTTTAAGCTCCAAATGATGTTTCCCTGCCAGCTTTAACAGTCCTTCTTCCAGATAAGGACTTAACTCCTCCAGACACAGGACTTCCTCCACGCCTTCGAGCGCTTTCAGAAGGAAGCTTTCCGGCAAAGGATAGGCTGTGGCAACTCTTATGAACTTAATCTGCGGAAAGTCCTTTAAATACTCCCTGGCATAGGAATAGCTGACGCCGGAAGCGATCACTGCTTTTTTGGAGCTTTGACCCTCTACCGTATTAAAGCGATAGGACGAAAAATCCTCCCCGATCTGAACATTGCGCCCTTCGATCATGGCATGGTTGGCAAAGGACAGCCGTGGGAAGATCACCCATTTGCCGGAATCCTTCACAAAGCCTTCATAGGCTTTTGGCTGCATATTATCTGCCGCTTCGACGGAAGCATATGCATGGCACACCCGGGTGGTGGGCCGGAATAAGACCGGGGTCCGATATTTTTCTGAATATTCAAAAGCATCCTGTATCATTTCATAGGCTTCTTCCGGTGAGGCAGGATCAAAAACAGGAATGCGGGCAAAATCCGCAAATCGTCTGGTATCCTGCTCTGTCTGCGAAGAGATCGGTCCCGGATCATCCGCCGATACGATCACCATGCCTCCCTTAACGCCGACATAGGCTAGGGACATGAGTGGATCCGAGGCCACATTCAGTCCCACCTGTTTCATCGTCACTAACGTTCTCGCCCCTGTATAGGCAGCCCCCGCCGCCACCTCAAGTGCTGCTTTCTCATTGACCGACCACTCTAAATGCACGCCCTCGTGAGGATGCTTTGCGATGGTCTCGATGATCTCCGAAGAGGGGGTCCCCGGGTAGCCGGAGACCAGATTTACTCCCGCAGCCAGTGCACCGAGAGCAATGGCTGCGTTTCCCATTACATATTCTTTCATGTCGTACCCCTTACTTTTCCTGTTTTGTCTTTTCCTTTGGCTGAGCATCGTTTTTTACCGTAAAGGTCACTTCCGTGCCATGGATACCTGCTGTCACCTTATCACCCTGTTTCACATTTCCTGCCAGAATCTCCATGGCAAGCTTATCCTCGATCACGCTCTGTATCGCTCTTTTTAACGGTCTGGCTCCCATCTTGACATCCGTATATTTCTCTACGATATGATTCTTAAGCGCACCTGAGACCGTAAACTGCATATCCATCTGTTTCGCACAGCGGTCCACCAGATTTTTGGACAAAAGCGTTACGATCTGCTTCATATCCTCTCTGTTTAAGGCGTGGAAAACGATAATATCATCAATTCGGTTAATAAACTCGGGCTTAAACAGTCTTTTGACCTCATCCATGACTCCGCTTTTCATCTTGTCATATTTCTGCGCTTCCGTGACAGCAGCCGCAAAACCAAGATTTTTCGGATCAACGATCTTGCCCGCTCCGGCATTGCTGGTCATGATCAGGATCGTATTTTTAAAGCTGACGGTACGTCCCTTGGAATCTGTGATCCGTCCGTCATCCAGTACCTGCAGTAAGATATTGAACACATCCGGATGCGCCTTCTCGATCTCATCAAACAGGATCACAGAGTATGGATTGCGACGCACCTTCTCGCTGAGCTGCCCACCATCATCATGGCCTACATATCCGGGCGGTGAACCGATCATCTTTGCGATGGAATGAGGCTCCATATACTCCGACATATCTACGCGGATCAGGGCATTCTCAGATCCAAACATCGCTTCTGCCAGTGCCTTGCTCAGCTCTGTCTTCCCCACGCCGGTAGGTCCCAGAAACAGGAAGGAACCGATGGGTCTGTTCGGATCCTGCAATCCAACACGCCCGCGCCGCATCGCTTTTGCGACAGCCTCTACCGCCTCATTCTGTCCGATGACCCGTTTATGCAAAATCGATTCTAACCGTAACAGTCTTTCACTTTCCTTTTCTGCCAGTTTCTGTACCGGGATACGCGTCCATTTGGAAACGACCTGCGCGATATCTTCTTCGGCCACGATCAGATTCTGCGCACTGTTTTTCTTATGAAATCGTTCTTTCGCTTTCTGGCATTTTTTGATCAGCTCATCCTGTAAGAGCTTCTGCTCATGAGCCTGGGAAAATGCTTCAAATTTGAAAGAACGTTCAATCTGGACATCCAGCTTGCGGATCTGTTCCTCCAGCTCTTTGATCGTAGATGGAATACTCATGCTGGCAAGCTTAAGAGCTGCCGCCGCCTCATCCATCAGATCAATGGCTTTGTCCGGCAGATGTCTGTCATTGATATAGCGTGCGGAGAGCTTGACTGCTGCTTCCACAGCATTATCTGTGATCGTTACATGATGATGTTCTTCATATTTGTGACGGATCCCTTTCAGAATCCGTACGGACTCCTCGATGGAAGGTTCCTCCACCATGACTGTCTGGAAACGCCGCTCCAGGGCAGCATCCTTTTCAAGATATTTACGATACTCTTCAATCGTCGTCGCACCGATCAGCTGGATCTCACCGCGTGAAAGTGACGGTTTCAAAATATTGGAAGCATCGATGGATCCTTCCGCGCCTCCCGCGCCGATCAGGGTGTGGATCTCATCCAGAAACAGGATGATATTACCGTCCGCGATCACTTCCTTCATGACCTTTTTGATACGTTCTTCAAATTCACCCCGGTACTTCGTCCCTGCCACCATCCCGGACAGATCCAGTGTGACTACTCTTTTATTTAACAACGTATCCGGCACTTCTTCCTCGACGATCCGGAGTGCAAGTCCTTCAGCGATCGCCGTCTTGCCGACTCCCGGCTCTCCTATGAGACAGGGATTGTTCTTTGTCCGTCTGCTTAAGATCTGGATCACTCTTGCGATTTCATCTTCCCTGCCAATGACCGGATCCAGTTTATTCTCCGCTGCCAGCTTTGTCAGATCTCTGCTGTACTGGTCTAAGGTTTCCGTCTCGCCCTTTTTCTTATGTGGATTTAAGTCTTCTCTGACCAGATTGCCATCTTCGCCCATGGCGATCAGGGTATCGACATACAGCTTCTGTACACTGATACCAAGTGTATTGATCACGCGGGCCGCAATATTGTCGCCTTCTCTCAGGATTGCAAGAAGAATATGCTCTGTGCCGATCGCATTCGCATGAAACCGTTCGGCCTGTCTTTCACTCTCCTGCAGGATAAGCTCGGCCCGCGGTGTATATCCATCCCGTTCTCCCAAAGCGACCGTTCCCGCCGGAACGATCAGGTCCTTGATCAACTCCACAATATGCTCTTCGTCCACTTCATTCTGCATCAGAACCTTCGCCGCCACTCCGGTGCGCTCTCTTAAAAGTCCCAGCAGGATATGTTCTGTCCCAATATAATTCAGCCGGAAATATCTTGCTGCCTTTTTGGCTAAAAGTAATGCACTCTTCGCCTTATCGGTAAATTCCATCTGATACTACCTCCATCCTTCCTTCTGTTTCAAGTATCTGTATCTGTTCCTTCTATCCGTTAACCCTGACCGTTCGTTCTAATAAACTGTTCCGGATATGGAACTGTTCTGCACAAACACAGACTGTTTTGGATCGTTATCCATAATTCTCGTAAATATCATCGATCAGTGCATGGATCTCTTCTCTGGAAATATTTCTGCAGCTTGCCTTGGCAAGCAGGATCCTAAGCTCTCCGCGAAGCTCCGCCAATGCCCGCAGTTTATCCATATTGACTGCGATCACGGCTCCTTTTCTTCTGTCCATCCGGACATATCCTTCTTCTTTTAAGACTGCGTACGCCTTATTGACCGTATGCATGTTGATCCCGATCGTATCAGCGAGCGCACGCACACTGGGAAGAGATTCGCCCTCCTTAAAATGACTCATCGCGATCCCCAGAATGATCTGGTTGCGAAGCTGCATATACAGAGCTTCATCACTGTTAAAGTCTATTTCGATCATCATTTCGCATCACCCCTTGTTATAGGAATTATATAACAGTTTGCGAAGTATGTCAAAACTCTTTGATCGTCGTCTGCCTGTCAGAAAACATAAAAACATAAGCATCTATGCAGTCGAATGGGTTCTCCGGTTCATCCTCCATAAATGCTTATGTCTTCTTCCTTAGTGTTTCGGATCAGTATTCATATTGATAAAGGTCAGATCCAGATCATCAAATTCATCTTCTTCAAATCCAAGATCCTGCTGATAACGCTGTTCCGGGGTCACTTCCGCTTTCGGTTCTGTCTTTACAGCTTCCTTTTTGTTCTTCTGGCGGAGGCTCTCCTCTCCCTCATCTGTTATTTTATTATTATTTGCGTCCAGCTTCACATATTCGTGTCTGGAATGCCTGGGTTTTTCCTGTTTTTTCGGTTTTTCTTTTGACGTCTTACGCTTACGCGGCAATTCTTCCTCTTCCTCGTCAGCGCCCTCTAAAATCTCATCCTTCAGATCGCTGATCTTTAGAAGGAGATTGATGATGACCACAAAGGAAACTGCCAGCAGGAAACCGAGCACGCATAAAATGATCAGACGCTTTTGTGCCAGATCTTTATATTTCTGATATTCATCGGCACTTACCATAGATTCCATATCTGCATAAGGATTTTCTTCCTCCTCTACAGCTTCCGTGGTGTCTGCCTCTGCGGTCACTTCTCCGCAGATGATCGTAAAATGATATTTCTGACTTGTCCCGTCAGCCGCAGTCACTTCGATCTCTGCCGGATTCAATCCCGGCTGCAGGTCTTTAAACCCTTCACAGGATGTGATCTGAGATTCCGGATCCGTTACCACCGCGCTGACTGCGATCTCAGGCGTATTCTCATCTGCCTCAATCGTGTAAGTGGTCACATCGGAAGAAAACTCCGGTGAGATCGTACCGCTGGAGATCGTCAATGATTTTAACGAAGTACTGCTTCCCTCTGTGGCTGTCCCGGCGTCTGCTGCCGGAGTTTCGTCTTCACTCTCCTGTACCGGGACGGAGGATGTATCGATCAGATCCGCCCTGACATATCCCGTATAATTCTTCGAATCTTTGATGAAAGAAACCTGATACCATTTCTTGGAATCGGATCCGTTCGTCTCACCCGTGATCGTAACGACAGCGCCTTTCTGTAAGGTGCACAGCACATCTCCAGTCACAGCCGCATTACGGATATTACTGCTGTCCGGGATCATGACACCGGTCCCGTTTGTCGCAGTCGTCTTCTGCGTTGTCGCCTCCGATGCCGTATTGTCCGTCGACGTCGCATTCGCGCTTTCCGTCGCAGTGTCCGTGGTCGCAGATGTCGCTGATGACGCTTGTGAGGAGGTACCTGCCGAAATATCCGGTATGGAACCCTCACTTGAAACAGTTACCGTATCACTTCTGACATATCCGGTAATCCCCTCATCAACATAGATCTGATACCAGGTGGATCCATTTGCATCCTTGGTCTTGCCGGTAATGGAAAGTGTCTTTCCCTTCTCCGTAGATCCGATCTGCTCGCTGGACGTACCCGCACCGCCTCTGATCTTAACCGACTCCGCTATGACCGTAGCCGTGGTATTTGCCATGGCTGCCTGGGCGAACAGGACTGTAGAAAGTGCCGCTGTCACCAGACATTTTCCCAAATAGTTTCCAAAACGTTTCATAACTTGCCTCCAAAAATCCTTTCGGACATGTTCCTATGCTTCATCGATCGCCTTGCCGATATCATGGCGCATGTATTTATTTGCAAAGCTTATCCATTCGGTAGCTTCATAGGCCTTTTTTCTGGCCTCTTTCAAATCCGCACCTTTGGCCGTGATACCGATCACGCGTCCTCCGTTTGTCACGATCCCTTCATCCGTCTGCTTCGTACCGGCATGGAACGCAAAGTAATCGTCTTTGCCCGCAAACCGATCAAGTCCCGAGATCACAAATCCCTTCTCATAGGAAACAGGATATCCGTCGGATGCCAATACCACACAGACCGCCGCATTATCTTCAAATGTAAGCTGTAACTGATCCAGCGTGCCGTCAATACATGCTTCCATTACATCAATGATATCGTTTTTCATGCGGGGTAACACTACCTGGGCTTCCGGATCGCCGAATCTGGCGTTGTACTCCAATACCTTCGGTCCATCCTCTGTCAGCATCAGTCCGAAGAAGATCACCCCTTTGAACGGTCTGCCCTCCGCTTTCATGGCATCCACCGTTGCCTGGAAGATCTTTTCTTTGCAGAACGCATCCACTTCCTTCGTATAGAAAGGACTCGGAGAAAATGTCCCCATTCCGCCTGTATTCAGCCCCTGATCTCCGTCTTTGGCACGCTTATGATCCTGTGCACTTGACATGATCTGAATCGTGTTTCCATCGGTAAAAGACAGTACAGATACTTCTCTTCCGGTCATAAATTCCTCGATCACCATCTGATTGCCTGCCGTACCGAATTTTTTATCCAGCATGATCTCCTTCACGCCTGCTTTTGCTTCCTCAAGATCCTGACAGATCAAAACGCCTTTTCCAAGTGCAAGCCCGTCTGCCTTTAACACGATCGGGAATTTTGCAGTCTCCAGATATCGAAGTGCCTCATCGGCATCCGTAAAATTCTCATAAGCTGCCGTGGGAATCTGATATTTCTTCATCAGATCCTTGGAAAACGCCTTACTTCCCTCCAGGATCGCCGCATTTGCCCGCGGTCCAAAGGTACGTATGCCCTTTGCCTCCAACACATCCACAAGCCCGCCGACTAACGGGTCATCCATCCCAACGATCACAAGATCGATGGATTCCTTTTGTGCAAACTCCGCCAGTCTGTCAAACTCCATAGCACCGATCGGTACACACTCGGCGATCTGTGCGATTCCCGCGTTACCGGGAGCACAGAAAATTTTCTCAGCCTTCGGACTCTTTGCAACACTCGTGGCAATGGCATGCTCTCTGCCGCCGCTTCCAACAATCAAAATCTTCATGTCTTTTCTCCTATTATAAGCTCCGTATATTGTTTACACGTTTATGATCTTCACTTTTCCGTCTGTAACCGACACCCTGCCGTTTGCGATCAGGTCGATGGCCTGCGGCAGGATCTGCCATTCTGCCTGTTCCATCACCCGTCTTTGCAAAGTCTGCGGAGTATCGTCTTCTTCCACGTTTACTGCTTTCTGTAAAATGATCGGTCCTGTGTCAGTACCGTCATCCACGAAATGCACCGTAGCTCCCGTAACTTTCACACCGCGGGCCAGAGCGCCTTCATGTACCTTCAGGCCATAATAGCCTTTCCCGCAAAAAGAAGGGATCAGTGACGGATGGATATTGATAATCCGGTTCGCATAGCTTTCCACCATTTCAGCCGGTATATTTACCAGAAAACCTGCCAGTACGATCAGATCCGGTGTCAGTTCATTCACTTTCTCCAAAAACGCTTTGTTAAACTCTGCTCTGTCCGTATAGTCTTTAGGGGAAATACAGATAGCCGGAATATCATGTTCTTTCGCTCTTGTCAGTGCATAAGCACCTGCATTGTTACAGATCACACCCGAAATCTTTGTATTGGTGATCTTCCCCTGATCGATCCCGTCTATGATCGCCTGTAAATTTGTCCCGCCGCCGGAGACGCATACTACGATTTTTAACATATGGTTACTCCCTTTTCACCTGCTTCGATCTGTCCGACCACATAAGGCGTCTCACCAGCCGCTTTGATCGCTTCCACCGTCTTGTCTGCATCTGCAGGATCCACTGCAAGAATCATGCCAAGTCCCATATTGTAAGTATTGTACATCATCTGTTCTGCAAGATTTCCTTCTTTTTGAAGCAGCTTAAAGATCGGTAATACCGGATAGCTGTCCTTCTTTACGACCGCACGCATTCCTTCCGGAAGCATCCTGGGAATATTTTCATAAAAACCGCCGCCGGTAATATGGCTGCAGGCTTTTACGATAACGCCGGCTTCTTTGATGCTCTTCAGTGCCTTCACATAAATCTTGGTCGGAGCTAAAAGCGCCTCACCGAGAGTCATACCCAGCTCATCATAATAGGTTTCCAGACTTTCTTTTGTCATGTCAAATACTTTTCTGACCAAAGAAAAACCATTGCTGTGCACGCCTGAGCTCGCCATACCGATCAGGACATCGCCGGCCTTAAGATCCTTACCGGCTATCATCTTCGCCTCATCCACGATACCCACTGCAAATCCGGCAAGATCATACTCATCCTCCGGATAAAATCCGGGCATCTCCGCCGTTTCTCCGCCGATCAGTGCCGCGCCGGACTGTTTGCAGCCCTCTGCCACACCTTTTACGATGGTCGCGATCTTCTCCGGGAAGTTCTTGCCACATGCTATATAATCCAGGAAAAATAAAGGTTCGCCGCCTGCACATGCAATGTCATTGACACACATTGCCACGCAGTCAATACCGATCGTGTCATGTTTGTCCATCAGAAATGCCAGCTTCAGCTTCGTCCCGACACCATCAGTCCCTGACACAAGGGTAGGCTTTTCCATATCCTTGAAAGCACTCATGGAAAAAGCGCCTGAGAAACCGCCAAGTCCGCCCAATACTTCCGGGCGCATGGTTTCTTTGACATATTTCTTCATCAGTTCTACCGATTTGTAACCTGCTTCAATATCAACACCTGCTTTTTTGTAATCCATAACGCTCTCCTTGTATTTAATAATTTTTATAACCGACTTCCTGTAATCTCTGATCCTTCGCCTGCACAGATTCTTTCAGTGACTTTGAATAATCCTTCAATCTCTGTAAAAGCTCATCGTCAGAAGTCGCCAGGATCTTCGCTGCCAAAAGTCCTGCATTGGCGCCACCGTTGATCGCCACCGTAGCTACCGGGATACCGGAGGGCATCTGTACGATGGAATAAAGAGAATCTCTTCCGCCCAGTGATGTCGTGTGCATCGGTATGCCTATAACCGGCATCGGGAAGATCGCCGCGCACATTCCCGGCAGATGAGCTGCCATTCCCGCTCCTGCGATGATCACCTTAAAGCCCTTCTCCTCTGCGCTCTTTGCATATTCAAAGAACACATCCGGTTCTCTGTGTGCCGAAATGATCGTCATCTCATAAGAAATACCGAGCTCTTCCAAGATATCTGCCGCCTTACTCATGACGGGCATATCCGAATCACTGCCCATAACAATACCGACTTTTGCCATGCCTGCTTCCTCCTGTCTTTTGCTTCTGATTTTAGATTTATCGTATTTATCCGGGGACAAAACCCATTCCTAGTTTACAGATTTTAAACTGTTCAGTCAAGTGCTTCATTCAGTTTTTCACAACCGGCAAGCACAAACCTGCCGTCCTCAATGATCGGGATCCTGCTCCCATCCGCCCTGACTGCGTCGATCTTCCCCAATTCGTCATAAGGGATCGTGATATCGGTATGACAGTTAAAATATGCTTTTTCGATCTCTGTCTTTCGCAGGAGGGAAATGCTGTTATCCCTTGCCACGATTTCTTTGCCGTCCGCATTGTAGACCGCCACATCCTCCGCATGGGAATAACAGGTATCGCCTACTGCAAAATGCGGTCCCGTCTTCTCTGCGATCAGGATCGGCAACAGTCCTGCTATGTCATAGTTTTGCGCCATGCGATACGCTGTCGTATTGGTCCCGATGGCAAATTCACCGATCGGAAGGGTATCGTGATGATACAGGATATTATCCTTGATATATTTGCGGTTCTGCTCAGCCGTGTCAAAATTGGCACAGCCGTAATCCGTGATCTTTCCCTCTTTAAAATCGATCCACAGATCTTTGTATTCCAGTTCATTTAAGAATACCCGGGTCACATGAAGTTTTCCTTCCGTGCCCTCCAGAACCGGTGACGTAAACACTTCCCCAACAGGAATGTTCACATCCGCCACGCAGTTTTCAAACTTCGTCTGCTTCGCGGGATCGGAGAGTGGAATCAGGTTTACCTTTATATCTGTACGATTCCTGCCTTTTCCTTTTACCTCGACATACTCAGCCTGATCGAGTGCATCAATGATTGTCTGCTGAATCTTCTCGTAAGTCAGATAATCCAGTGTATTTAATTCGATCGTCTCTTTCATGATCTGTTCATATTGCTCGCCGATCTGCGGTACCGGGAAAGCAATGATCGTAAAGCTTCGCTCCTTACCGGGGATGAATTCATTGACCAACTGCCCTTTCTGTGTCTGGTACCAGGTCTTTATCTTTTGCTGCTTCTCATCCAGCTTCCGTGTTTCTTCCTTGTCTTTCGGTGCAAAGGGTGTTTCGCCAAACACTTCGACAACCGCAGGACCGGCATGCTTTTTCGCCAGCTCCTTCACACATTCAAAAGCACTCCTGTCTGCCTCAAGCCTGCGATTCGCAATCTTTTTATCCAAAAACAGTGCTTCATCTTCCTTATGGTCAAACTTCAGCTGTCTGTTTGGAACAGTAGAATAAAATCCGCTGACATTTCCCTCAAAAATGCTATGTGCTTCCCGCATGATCGATGGCTTCAAGCCCATGTTCTCAAAATTCCCGATCGCGATCTTTATCATACGCTCAAAACCGAGAGGATAGATGATCTGCACCACTTCCTTGATGGATAGATCCTTACCTGTCTTCTCGAAACCGATCCGGTATCCTTCGGTATAGGTATCCGCCATCAGCTTTATCTGTTCCTCGTCTGCCAAAGCCAGGTATGCTGCTGTCCCTATCTCATTCTCACTGATATACTCTCCAAACCTGTATAAATAGGAAGGATCTGACAGATCCGATTCCATGATCAGACGGTATGCAAAGTCTTCGGAAGGATCCACCTTCATTCGTACTCTTCTCTCTGTCTCATCACCGGTATTGTCATGGATAAACCAGTAAAGGATATCCTTTAATGTTTCAGCAGGCACATCCTCCGGCTTTTTTCCGTCTTCATTCAACGCTTCCGTAAAAGCACTGTATAATTCCACAAATAATTCCATGCGGATCGTGATCTCATACAGATCCTGTTCAAAGCAGTACGGAGTCATCTGTACAAGTTCATAAAAGATGCAGGACAACAGCTGTCCTTTCTCTTTTCCAAACTCAGCCACCGCATAAGCAGGATCTAAATATCCGGTCTCATACCGTTCTTTCGACATCGGTCCGTAGAGTAAATCATGATATTCTTTCAGTTTTGCCGGATCGGCCTTCATCAGACCTTCCTTCGCAATATATTCATAACACTCTTTTATCTGCACAAGAAAGGAAGCCATCTGTTTGAAGTACAAACAATATGGCTCCTCCAAAATCGTCTCTTCCCTGATCTGAAGAATCCGATCTGCCACTAGTGCAAATCTTTCTTTCGTTATCATTGTATCCATCTTACCAGACTCCATTTCTTTCTATAATCCGTATATCCCCGCATAGATCACAAAAAATCCCCAAAGGATCACAAGTGCATTGCTTAAAATCCCAAAAACCGGAAAAAACAGGAACACATCCTTTTCCATTTTTGCCCGGATCCCAAGCACCAGTCCGACCACTGCGATCAAAATTGCAAGAAAGGTTGCAAAACCGTAGCGCGGATTCATCGCTCCCTTCTCTTTATAAGAAAAAACAACCGCCAAAACAACACCCACAAGAGCAATGAATCCCAAAACGGAGGACATCATTCCTTTTTGTGAGTATTTTTTGTTGGTAAACATATAGTGGTTTTTACGCATACAATCCTCTTTCAGTCACTGTCCGGGCAGCCTCTAGAATAAAATCTTTGATTTATGACTTAACAGACGTGCGCCGCTGATCAACAAAAGAACACCGGATGCCACGCCGACCGTAATGGCGATCACTCCAAGAATGATGTCCAAAACCCCGGCTCTTGAAACTGCTTTGTATATTCTTTCTTCCATATATATGCCCCTTCTTTCTATGGATCTAATACTTATGATAAAGTTTTATTTTGCCCCGTACTGTTCATAATATGCATCAATACGTGCCTTACAGTCATCATCAATGTATACGGTACCGTTATAAGGTTTGTTATAAAGATACTCTGTCACTTCCGCCATAGAAACGATCGCAGCTGTCGGAAATCCGTAGAGCTCCGAAATCTCCACTAACGCGCTCTTCTCGCTCTTGCCTCTCTCCATACGGTTTAAGGATACCATCAGCCCTCTGATCTCAACATCAGCCTGCTCCTTGATGATCGGGAAAGTCTCTTCTATGGACTTACCGGAAGTGGTCACATCTTCAATGATCACGACCCTGTCTCCATCCTGCAGTTTGCTTCCCAGCAAAATACCCGTATCACCATGGTCTTTGATTTCCTTACGGTTGGAGCAGTAGCGGATCTCCTTGCCGTAAAGCTTACTGAATGCGATCACCGTCGCAACACTCAAAGGAATTCCCTTGTAAGCAGGTCCGAACAGCACATCAAAATCCGTCCCATAGTGATCATGGATCGCCTTTGCATAATATTCACCAAGCTTCATAAGCTGTGATCCCGTCACATAGGCACCTGCATTCATAAAAAAGGGGGATTTGCGACCGCTCTTTAAGGTAAAATCACCAAATTTCAGCACATTGCAATCCACCATGAATTCAATAAACTCCTGTTTATAACTTTCCATAACCTGCTCTCCTTTTGCCTTATTCTTATGGGCTTTTGCCCCAGACCATTCTTTATCATTCTACCATAACCTTTTTTAAATGACAATTCATTTCAGATGCATTCATAGATTCTTAATAAAATACCCGGAACACATCTCCATTGCACAAAGTAAAGCCCCGCACGGGCATCCTATGGTACGTCATTGTATGTTCGTATGATACCCATAAAATAACGCCATACCGCTTTTATACGGTATGGCGTCTTAGTTAAGTCTTATTTTACTGTAACTTTAATGGTCTGGATTCCCTTGTCGCCTGCTTTCGCATATACGAACGTGGATCCTTTTCCGACTGCTGTGATGGTTCCGTCCGGTGTCACTTTTGCAACACTGGTATCTACGGAATACCACTGCAGTTTATAGGAAGGTGTCGTTGTCACTTCTACTTTTTGAGAACCACCGACTGCCAGATTCACACTGTCGGTATCTGCTTTCATGGTTACTTTCATCGTACCTTCCGCATATTTTACAAAGTTTGCCATACGGCTGTTATCAGACTTTGCGTCCGCCAGAATACGGTTCGCACTTCCTAAGATCGTGGAATATCTGAGTCTCTGTGCATCCGTCATAAGGACATTTTCTGCCAGCTCGGAAAGTCTTGCCACGGTACCTTCGATTTCTGTTTTGCTTGCGATCTTTGCGATCGGATGATAATTGGTCACAGACGGATCCGAATTATACGCATCAATGATCGTATTGTACTGTTTCGTTGTGATCGGAATCATACCGCCGTGACATCCGACATCACCGCCGGTGCGTCCATAGCCATCTGCCACCTTTGACACACTGTTTGGCTGCGAAAGGTCTGTCGTCGTATAAGGCTCGTAACGGATGGACATATTGCCGTAGTTGTCGATCATGACACACCACTCATCCCTGTCGATGAATTTAAACATCGTAGGTCCTTCGTGATAGGTGGTTGTGCCTGTGCCGCCAAACTGAAGCACATCCTGTTCGATTCCCGTAAAGTGATCGCCTACGCTGCTGTTTTTGTACCAGTTATAAACGATCTCCGCTCTCTTGATATCATTTGTGTTATTCGGGATATTTGACAGATCACTCAGCTCTTCATAGGTTTTTCCATCCAGCTCGTACGGTGTGATCACCTTCGGATCATAATAATCCCAGACGCGACCGTCTCTTACTTTACCGGCAGCATCCGCCCAGGTACCGTCCGCTTTCTGTGTGACTTCCACCCATTCACCGCTCTCAGCATCCTTCACTACATGTGTCCACTCAATGGAAGGATCAAACACCGTTGTCGAATACTGCATTTCTTCATGGTTGTTGGTCTCATCCTTTACCACTCTGTAGAGAGTCTTGTAATCGGTCCAGTTACCGTTTTCATCTTCACCGCCTACCCAGATCATAGAGGTGTCGATATTACCGTATCCGCTGTTGCTTCCTTTTCCACTTGCACCGTATTTTTCATAGAACGGCTCGTTCTCATAAAGCATGGTCGGTCCGAATTCTTTAAAGTCATAAGTCTCGTTACAATAGAGACGATCTCTGGAAGATCCGTCATCATCCGTTCTGGATGACCAGTATACCAGATAGTTATCCTTCGCAGGATTGTAGATTGCTTCCGGAGCCCATGCCATATCGGAATGAACTTCCGTACCTACATCGATCCAGCGTCTTGTCCAGTTCACAAAATCATCTGTCTCATAGACAAACAGACTCTGGCTGGCATAATTGGAATCCGCACATCTTCCCCAGTTTCCTACGACATTGTTGGCAAGATTGCTCTCTGCTCCATAGTTTTTGGAATGTGTATTCAAGTCGGTGGCCAGGATCCAGTATTTGCCGTTATCGCTGCCGTCCTTTAATTCGCCTTTGATCAGATACGGATCGCGGATACCCTGATCCTTACCCTCAAACGGGAACAATACAGATGCATCGCCGGTGGTCGTCTCACTGATGTCCACACCGTCTTTGATCTTGTAGTTTACACTCTTCGGACCCGCTTTTTCAATATAATTGATATAATCTTTACCGGTCAGGAAAAGCGGCTGCGCGCCATTGACCGCTGTCCAGTTCAGTCCATCCTCACTCAGGAAGAAATGTACCTGCTGTACATCCACGTTATTCGGACACATGAAGCAGACATACAAATATCCTGCAAGGTCATCATCCCCCGGCTCTGCCGCAATGATCATCGGGAAATCCTTCGTCTGTGTCTCACCATCCTGTGTAATGGATGCTGTCAGTGTAAAGTGATAATTTCCCTCACCCACCTTCGGTCTGTTGATCTTTAATACGTTACCGTCTACATATACATAATTCGGATTCGCATCTCCTACGCTGTAGGTAATCTCCTGCCCGCTGAGCTTTGCCGTCAGCTTCAGGTCTTCCTTTAACCACTGATGCTGTGTGGAAGCCGGTACTTTCAGCTTCTCAATATTTGCAGTTGCCGCATTCGCGTTAACCTGTCCAAGCGGTGATACCAGAAGTGCTCCAGCCATACAAAATGCAATCGTTTTATTTAAACCTGATCTTTTCATTTTGTTTACCTTTCTTTTTTATGTTTCGGAAACGGGCACAAAGCATTTTATGCCCCGTTTCCGAATATCATTCTTGTCGCTTAAGATTATTTTACCTTAACGGTAGAAGCCTGACCTTTTTTCTTAAACAACTTAGCGTATGCTTTCTTCTGTTTCTTAGGAACCTTGATCACAGCCTTCTTGGAGATACCTTTCAGGGCATTCTTGCCTACTTTCTTCAAAACAGTTGACTTCACTGTGATCTTTTTCAGATTCTTACATCCGTAGAACGCATTCTTGCCGATGATCTTAACACCTTCAGGGATCGTTACGGATTTGATCTTCTTATTGTTCTTAAACGCATTTGCCGCAACAGCTGTTACCTTATAAGTAACGCCACTCTTCGTGATCTGGGCAGGTACAGCCACAGATTTTGCTTTCTTATTGTTTACCTTTGTATATTCGATCTCCGGAGTTGCTGCACTTGCATTCGTTACTTTGAAGCTTGCATCGCCGGATTCGATCGTCGTACCAACTTCTGCCGGTTTTACTTCAACCGAAGGTGCCGGTGTCGGTACCGGTGCAGGAGCCGGCGTATCTGCTTCGATCGTGATCGCCGTTGTGTACTCTTTTTCAAAACCTTCCATGGCTTTTGAGTTGGAAGTTACGATTGCCATAACCGCAACCTTGCCGCTTCCTAAAGCGGTAACCTTACCATCTTTGTAAGTAGCTACGGAATCATCACTGGAAAGATAAGTAACCTCTACAAAATCCTTGATGCTGTCAGGGATTGTGATCAGCTGCTCGCTTGCACCTTTCTTAAGTGTAAGTGTTGCTGCAGGAGCCTCGATCTGTGAAAACGGATCTGCATAAGCCTCTGTATAGGTCATATTGTAAATAGCGTTGTCAAGTGCTTCCTGTGCCTCTTTTGCATCCTGATAAGTTTTGGCAGCCTTAGCCAGTGCGATCGCTGCTTCCAGTCTGTTCTTTCCGCTTTCGGTCGCATATGTGGTATCCACTGCTTCTCCTTCTGCTGTCAGACTTGCAATGTCGATAACCGAAACCGGCACATCCAGAGTGTAAGAGCCCTTAGCGCCTTCCTTATCGATCTTAGCGGTTACCGCGATCGTTGTCTCACCGTTTGCAACACCTTTTACTTTACCGTCTGCTGTCACGGTTGCAACAGTTTCCTGTGCAGACTTATAAGTATATGTTACATCTGCTGCTGTCACACCTTCCGGAAGAACAGGTGTGATGGTTGTCTCTTCACCGATCAGTAAGTTGACATCATCCGCTTTGATTCCATTAAAGGTAAGTATATCACCTTCTGTCATTTCATAATTTAATCCTGTCTCATACAGATAAGCAATTTCCGCTTCTGTGATCGGTCCGTTATAGATCTTCACATCATCTGCAAGACCAGGGAACTCAGGATCCCAGTAGTTAACACCGACATATACTTCCTGATTTTCGCCGTCCAGAGGATTCACACCCTTATTCTGTGTGCCGATCTTTTTGCCGTCAATGTATAAGGTTGTCTTGCCTTCCTCACCCACGATGGTCACAAAGTTCCATTTGTCCTTTGTAAGAGTAGGTGTTGCAAACGTGGTATGTGACATGCTGTTGGAAGCACTGTATCCCCAGAATTTCAAAACGTTGGATCCGCTCTTATTGCCGGCCATTCCGATCCACTCCTCAGGGCTGTTGGTTCCAAGGAAGAAACCTGCACACTGATTTTCCGAGAAAGTTCCTGTAGGCTTAAACCAGCCGGATACCGTAAACGTTTTACCGATATTCTTCTGATTCAGTTCAATACCGTAATCACCCAGTACAACCGCGCCGCCTACCTGACCGACTTCATAGCTGACATCTCCTGTCCACTCACTCAGTCCGGTTATGATCGCTGTACCGTTATTACCACCCGTTACTGTGTTTTCCAATGAGTTGTCAAAAGGAAACTCTGCGATCAGATCTGCTGACTCAACACCGTTCACATTAGACTGAACCATAACTTCAGTCTCTGCTGTCTTCGTTGTTTCACCCAGCTTGACAGTCGCTGTAATTTTCGTCTTACCGGCTTTGATACCGGTAACGGTTCCGTCTTGTGCCACTGTTGCGATCGATGCATCATCACTTGTATAAGCAATGGTCGCTCCGGCTTCTTTTACCACATCCGGCACTACCAGATTCACATTGCCTGTCTGCTCTGTTAAAAGATTCAGTGTCGCATCCGCAGACACACCTTTTTCCGCCAGAACTTTTTCCGGTGTAAACGAAGGATCATAAAGTGTTAAAATCTCCGCCTCCGTCAGCTTCTCATCGTATACCTTCAACTCATCTACGAGACCCGGAAAGCAAGGATCCCAGTTATTTACACCTACATAAATATCCTGATTCTCGCCATCCAGCGGGTTCGTTGCTTCTGTTGCCGTGCCCGCTTTCTCACCATTGATATACACAACCGATTCTCCGTCTTTTCCTGCGATAACCACATGATTCCACTCATTCTGTATAAGCTTCGGTGTCGCATAGGTCTTCCAGTTGACATTATTATCAGCCGAATCATTTGACCACCATTTGAGAGTAGAGCCATCACCATTATCCTGTCCGGCAAGTCCCAGCCACTTTTCAGGATTATGATAGCCAAGGAAAAGAGGACCACACTGATTGGTAGCGACATTCGCTGTAGGTTTGGCCCAAATGGAAACCGTATACTCTTTTCCCAGATTTGTATGATTTAATTTTAATCCATATCCCGCATCCAGTTTTAATGCCTTGCCTTCCTTACCGGCATCATCATATGTGACGTCACTCCCATATGCTCCGAGGCCTTTGACAATTGCAGTTGCCGCATCACTCTCATCTTCTGTGTTTTTCAGGGAATCCTCGAAGGAATAGGATGCAACCAGACTGCTATCTGATGCTGTATCAGCCGTAATGTTTTTATCTGCTTTGCCGGTCACTGCTGCAGGTGCCTGGATGGATGTCATGACCATTGCGCCTGCCAGAAGGGCAGAAACTAATTTTTTTGAATACATAAGTTCTCTCCTTTTTCTTATTTTGATATCCGCCATACTTTTTACGATCGAAACGGATATGATTTTACTGATTTTGTTTCTTATTTCTATCAGGAAACTGACCCGGTTCTTTTTCGCCATTCCGTTTCATTTTCCCTTTTGTCATTTCCGGATCACTCTTTCATTTTAAGTTCTTCTTTCTTCTCCTCCAGCTTATCGAGTGCATCGGAGAAATCTTCGTCCAGTACAGTGATCTTGATCTCATCCGTCCTTTTATTTCCAAGATATGTATAAGAAACCTGCAGTTTCTTTTCTCCCGGTGTCTTCATATCAACGGAAGAAGCATTGGTTGTGAAATTCGTGATCTTCACAAGGCTCTCATCTTTTAAACGCAGCTGCAGCTGAATATCTTTTACTTTCAGCTTCTCACCAACCTTGTAAACCGTCTTGGTCTTTAATGCACTTACCTTGTCGATCTGTTTCGCGGTATTGTCTCCCACATAGAAGGTCGCATCGTTTACATTGGGATCTTTTGATACTCCGATCACGCCGCCCTTTGTGCTGGTCAGGAAATACCCCGGATAAGCCGTGCTCTCAAATGAAACTCCGTTCTCATCACCGTTTAACCCTTCATAGGTCTTAAAGGTCTGCTGCTTTGCCTGCAGATCGGCAGTCGTCACTTTCCCCTTCGTGCAAAGGGATGCCTTATCCCCATCATAGTACTGGGAAAGAACTACTTTCATTTCACCGCCGATCTCTTCGACCGCCAGATGAAGTCCCGGCTTATCATTGGACTCAATGGATACGGTATCCTCTGCCGTCGTCTGTGTCGTCAGATCCACCAGTGACTGCTTGATCTCCCACTCTGCGCTGTCGGCATCCGCCCCGAAATCCGCAAATACTTTCTTACCATGGATCGGATAATCCGCATCGTTACAGGTATTCTGAAACGCTTCATGTGTCAGATAATTCCCGGTGCTGTCCTTGATCGTGGACGCTGTACCGGCAAGTCCCGTCGCAGTCTTTTTGATCGGATCGATGCTTCCGTCTTCATTGAAGACTAACTCCTCGCAACATGCCACACGACGATAACCGCTTCCTAAAGGAAGGACTCCGTCATGATAAACAAAATAAGATTTTCCTTTAAAATTAAACACTGCCATGTGATTGGTATTGGCAGAAGTGGAAGGCTCCTGAATGATGCTTCCGAATTTCCACTCGTTACTTGTGATATCATCCGTCGTTGCATATGCCATGCATTCTCTCCAGGAGTAGGCAAAAAACATATAATACGGTCCGTAATAGTTACCGTTCTCATCCTGTCTTCTATAATAGTAAGGCGCTTCCGTAAACTGGGCATTGCCGGAAATCTCTTTTCCTTCATAATCCTTGCCGTTATAAACATTGCTAAGCCCGTTCATCACACCTACTGCAATATCATAATCGCTGCCAAAGCCAACTGAATAATGGTTGATGGATGCCTCTCCATCTCCGTCTCTGTCCTTTAAGGCGATCATATAATTCTCACTGTCCGGATCATTCTCCAGCTCGCAGTTGAAGAAACGGGTATTTCCCCATCCAAGATAGATATGCTCTTCACCTGTCTCATCTGTCTCGATCCATCCGGTCGGATCGATATCCTCCCAGGTATGCGCCACATTGCTGCCCGCAATAGAACCGGTATCCTTATCCCGCACTAAGGGCTGACCGATATCCACAAACGGTCCCTCCGGCTTATCTGCCACTGCCACTCCGATGGACTTACCGCTTCCGTATTTGGAGTTTGCCTCCGTACAATAATAGAAATAATATTTTCCATTACTGCCTTTGAGTGTCTGTGCCGCCCAACACTGCACACCATCCGCTGCCCAGCTGATGTCGCTTCCCTTCATGATGGTGCTCTCATACTCCCAGTTCTCCATATCCGTGGATGAATAACATCTCCAGTCCGGCATCCGGTAATTGTCGCCTGTCGAAGCATCATGCCCCACATAACAGTAGACTTTATCGCCGTCTACCAGAATAGAAGGATCGCCGCCATAAAGGATGTTGCCATCACCATCAAATCCCAGCATGGGATTGGTCGAGGTACTCTTATCCAGCACTTTGGACTTAAGCGCTCCTGCCTTTTCCTGACCGATCAGCTTGCTGCCCGCTGTTGCAAATTCCTGCCCCAGAGGAACGAACAGCACTGCTGCCGCCAAAATACACACCAATAGCTTCTTTTTCATTTTCCCTTCTCCTTTCTTGTTTTTTGATAAAGCACAAAACGCCTTACCAAAACAAAGCTACGTATATTAGTGTACTTTATTTTATTTTAAAAGAAAATAGAATATTTTACGATGTTTGTTTAATTTTTACATCTTTCACACGTGTTTTTCCTTTTTCTTTCACATTTTGAATATTTTATACAAATGAATCCTCTATATTTATAGCTATTTGCCCAATAATGTGCTGTGCACTTCGCACAATTTGGTCTTTTTATTACTTTAAAACAATACTTTAGTACCATGTTTATCCGTTTTTCCTTCTTTGCTCTAAAGCAAAAAAACCGGATAAACATATGTTTCCCGACATACGTTTATCCGGTATCTCTTTTCTATTCTTATGATCACCGGCTGACACTGATGATTTTTTCCAGTGTGTCAAGTGCCTTCCCCGAATCGATCAGTTCTGCCGCAAGCTTTACTCCATCCGCAAAGCTTTCTGCCTTCCCGGCAATATACAGACCGGCTCCGGCATTCATCAAAACCGCATTCCGCTTATGTCCTTTCTCCCCGGAAAGAATATCTCGCGTGATCTGTGCATTCTCCTCAGGAGTCCCTCCCACAAGATCCGCTTTCTCGCAGCGTTCAAATCCAAACTGCTCCGGTGTGATCACATAAGATTTATACCATCCGTCTTTAAACTCACAGACCGTCGTCGGAGCACTTAAAGAAATCTCATCCAGCTTATCCTGTCCGTACACGACCATGCCCCGCTTCACTCCGAGATTGATCAGAACCTGCGCCAAAGGCTCTACCAGATACTCATCATATACACCCAAAAGCTGCATCTTAGGACTTGCCGGGTTCGTAAGCGGTCCCAGAATATTAAACACCGTACGGAATCCCAGTTCTTTGCGGATTGCCCCCACATATTTCATCGAGCTGTGATATTTTTGTGCAAAGAAGAAACACATTCCGGCTTTCTCAAGCAATTCCACACACTTTGCGGGATCCTGTTCGATATTGACGCCAAGTGCTTCCAGACAGTCTGCTGTACCGCATTTGGAAGATGCCGCCCTGTTTCCATGTTTCGCCACCTTCGCTCCGCCTGCCGCACAGACGATAGCCGATGTCGTGGAGATGTTAAAGCTGTGTGCATTATCACCGCCTGTTCCCACGATCTCCAAAACGTCCATCCCCGTCTCTACCTTCGTGGCATGATCTCGCATCGCTGCCGCACAGCCCGCGATCTCGTCCGTCGTCTCCGCCTTCGCGCTCTTGGTGGAAAGCGCTGCTAAAAATGCTGCGTTCTGTGTCGGCGAAGTCTCACCGCTCATGATCTCATTCATAACGGAATACGCTTCCTCATATGTGAGATCTTCTTTGTTCACAATCTTTACAATTGCCTCTTTGATCATTGGTTCATCCTCCTGTAAATTGTCTCTTTCTCAAACTGTTCGAAATGACCAATCCCCCCTGACGCATAATATCCCTTCTGTCCTTTCAGGACAGCCCTCACACAACATGACAACGCAAAGCCGAGCATACCGCCCAGTACGTTATTAAAAATATCATCCAGTTCAAACAGACCGATCCTAAACGCCAGTTGAACTGCTTCCACAAAAAAGCTGAACAGAAAGCACAATGTGAAGACCCTGAGTGCTTTCCATCTGCCGTTAATCAGATACCCAAGACCGTTTCCGAAAAGTACAAACGCAAGGATATTGAACAGGATCTGCCGGATCCAGAATTCACTGTGTGTCGCTGCGAATTTGCGATAGGAATAAAACAGTTCCAGCTCATAGCGCGCTTCGCCCGCCTCACTTCTGCTAAACAGCGCCGCATACAAAAAGAAGACTGTGCTGAAAAAAAGTGTCAGAAACACACTCCACTTGATCAGCCCCTGTCCCAGTTTCTCATCATTACAGTTACAAAGTACAAACCGTTCAAAAACTCCGCATCCAATCATGATCAAAAGCATCATCGATACTGAAAACACCGCATGACTATATACATAACTATATAATTGTTCCATTCTTATTTCCTAACCGGCTGTGATGGTCCAAAATCTGCTTAAAAAGCATACTCACTTTTGTTCCGAACGATCACGCCAAACCAACATCAGACAATTGCAACTATATGCGGAAGATAATCTCTGTTTATTCTTCCACTCTTCTGCACTCAAGATAATAGCGTTTTTCATAAGCCTCTCCCATGGAAAAGGTCTTACGGGGCAAAACTCCTCCCGACTGTATCGCCGGAAACAGGCTTTCTTTACGGATAGCGCCCAAAGCAATCCCGACACAGTTGTCTTTTTTAACGATCTCCTCCACAGCATCTGTGCCATGCACGTAATCGATGCTGCTCTCTTTATGTCCGACAAGATACTCATCCAGAAACGTCTGTATGATATCCACCGGTATACGTCCCTCGGTCCCCGAGAGATCATAGGATTCCCTGTCTGTCACACCCACAAAAGTAATACTGTCACCAGTGTCATAACTTATCCCCTGTTCTTTCAGTGCTTCTTTGAACTCTGACACAAGTGTCTTTTTATCCGTGTGGAACATCACTCTGTGGATCGGTTCAAATTCCAGGGATTCATCATGCAGGTTCACCACTTCCACCAGCGCATATCTTGCCGGATGACTCTCCCTTTCCTTTTCTGACAGAGTTGTCTTTAGCTGTTCCCAGCAGGTCTTCGCTGTCGCAAGAGAATGATTGCCATCTCCCACAGCAAGAAATAATCCACCACTGGCATTTTGTTTCTCATACAACCGGGAATTCAAGAGCCCGGCTTCTTCTCCCTCAATGGCATAACCTGTAATATGCCCGCCGCCTAACATCAGATCTGTATCATAAACGATTTTCAACGAAGTCCTTCTTTTATAGAGCGGTTCGATGAGACTTCTCTCCGGATCATCGATCAACAGCATGATATGCGGACTTTCCACAACGGCTCCCTGTCTGATCTGTACCCTCGGAGGTATCCTCGATGCGATAGTCTGCTCCGTTGCTCTGACCAATGCCTTCTTTTCGGGTCTGAAATCGTATGCTTCCAGATCCAGACACCCTACCAGACCTTTTCGTACTCCGCATCCCAGTCGGCGTTCCACCAAAACAAAGCCGTCTTTTATGGAAGTTCTCAGTACTCCGTCTTTCAGATACTGTGTCATACGTTCCTGAATTCTCCCGATCCGCTCCTTGGCATCTTCTTTCTCCAGATATACCTCGGGGAATATGATATGCAAAGCAGACGGCGCTTCTCCTACGAACTGTTCCGCCTTTTTCCAGTATTCCGGCTGACTCGTGTACTGATCGCAGGCGATCACTGCCCATTTTGACAAATCTATATCATCAGACGGCAACAGAATATCCGTCGAAGCAAAGCATGCTTTCATATCGAAACCTCCCTGTCAGAGTGTAGGATCACTTCATTTTCTCACGGCAAATCTGATTATAGCACTCCAAAACCGGATTGCGCAACGCTTTTATAAAAAATACCTGACATTTTAGAACTGTTTCGGATAAAAACGTTTCTCTGTCAGGTATTTTTCTTTTATCTTGCTGCCAGTGCTGAAGCAATATCTTCTTTCATGTCAAGTACCGCCTGTCTGGACGCATCCGCGAAGTTTTCAGGCGTAAATCTTTCTTTATAAAGGTCATTCTGATAAGCGGCGATGATCCCGCGAGAGGAATTTACGATGGCTCCCAATCCGTCTTCATTGAAGAAATGAACCAGATCCTTTCCTTTGCCACCCTGCGCACCATAACCCGGAACCAGAATGTATGTCTTTGGCATGATCTGTCTGAGGACTTTTCCCATTTCGGGATAAGTCGCCCCTACAACAGCACCGACATAGCTGTAAGCATCGCCCATGGCTTCGCTCCCCCACTCAGCCACTTTCTCTCCAACCAGCTCATACAACGGTCTGTTGTCTGTCACGCGGTCCTGGAATTCTCCGCTGCTTGGATTGGAAGTCTTAACCAACACAAAAATACCCTTTTTTTCTTCTTTGCACACATCTACAAACGGTTTCACGCCATCCGTTCCAAGGTATGGGTTCACTGTCACGAAATCCTCATCAAAACCGTAATAGTTTTTGCTTCCTACCGTTACTTTACCCAGATGTCCGACAGCATATGCAGCTGATGTGGAACCGATATCCCCGCGTTTGATATCTCCGATCACTACAAGGTCTTTTTCTTTACAATAATCAACGGTCTTTTTAAATGCAACAAGTCCCGGGATCCCAAACTGCTCATACATGGCGATCTGCGGCTTTACTGCAGGGATCAGATCATATACCGCATCCACGATTGCTTTATTGTACTGCCAGATCGCCTCTGCCGCGCCTTCCAGAGTCTCGCCCTTTTCTTCAAACGCTCTTTTCGTAATATGCTCCGGAATGAATTTCATCATAGGATCCAGTCCTACTACGATCGGTGCATTCGTCTTCTGAATATTCGAAATCAATTTGTTAATCATATTCTCTTCTCCGCTTATTTATTATTGTTCTGTTGCTGTTTTACACCGGTGTTACACCGTATCGACCAGCTCTGCCGTTTTATTCTCCTGCCTGCGGGAGTCCACATATTCCTTGATGCGTGATGCATTGACATACTTCTTCGGCGCTCCGCTGCCAACGATCACCAGAGTCGGTGCCTGCATGACTGAATAACGCTTGACAAGCTCCATATTCTCTTCCGCATCGATCACAATATACTTCTCGTTTTTCAGATATTCCTTCGCCAGCTTGCAATTCGGGCAGGTCTTGGTCGTAAAGAGATATTTCATATCCTCCGGCGTCTGCACCGAAACATCCTGCAACGCATCTTCACCCGTTCTGCTGCTGATGGTCACGACACTGGTAGTCGGTTTCTTTAACGCAGAATTCTCGATATCATACTCGGTCCGGTTGGCGTATTCCTGCAGCTTTCCATCGTTCCAGTTCTTAACCGGACGATAATAGCCGGTGATACGGCTGTATACTTCCGTCTCTCTGCCACAGTGCGGACATACCTTTTTCTCGCCGGCAAGATAACCATGTTCCTTACAGATCGAATAAGTCGGTGATAAGGTATAATAAGGCAGTTTATAATTCTGTGCAATCGTACGCACCAGCTCTGCCGCCGCTTTCCAGTCCGGAAGCTTTTCTCCCAGAAATGCATGAAATACCGTACCGGATGTATATAATGTCTGCAGATCATCCTGAATATCCAGTGCATCAAAAATATCTGCCGTATAATCTACCGGAAGATGGGACGAATTGGTGTAATACGGCGTGTCTCCCATATGACCTGCCGTCTTGATCCCCGGATAACGCTTCTTATCATGTTTCGCAAGGCGGTATGTCGTACTCTCCGCCGGAGTTGCTTCCAGGTTATACAGATCTCCGTACTCTTCCTGATAATCGGAAAGACGGTTTCTCATATGGTTGAGCACTTCCTTCGTAAACTCCTGCGTATGTTTGTCTGTCATATCCGCGCGAAGCCAGTTGGCATTTAATCCCACTTCGTTCATACCGATCAGTCCAATCGTAGAGAAGTGGTTGTCAAAGCTTCCAAGATATCTCTTCGTATAAGGATAAAGTCCTTCATTTAACAGTTTGGAGATCACGCCCCTCTTGATCTTTAAGGAACGTGCCGCAATATCCATCATATGATCCAGACGTTTAAAAAAATCGCTCTTGGAATTAGACAGATAAGCGATCCTGGGCATATTGATGGTCACAACGCCCACACTTCCGGTACTCTCACCGGAGCCGAAGAAACCGCCGGTTTTCTTGCGTAACTCTCTTAGATCCAGCCTCAGCCTGCAACACATACTGCGGACATCGCTTGGCTCCATATCGGAATTAATATAATTCGAAAAATACGGTGTGCCGTATTTGGATGTCATTTCAAATAAAAGCCTGTTGTTCTCTGTATCAGACCAGTCAAAATCCCTGGTGATGGAATATGTCGGGATCGGATACTGGAATCCCCTGCCGTTGGCATCGCCCTCGATCATCGTTTCGATGAAGGCCTTGTTGATCATATCCATTTCCTTCTTACAGTCTTTGTAGCAGAAATCCATCTCCTTCCCACCCACAATCGCCGGAAGGTTTGCCAGATCCGCAGGGACCGTCCAGTCCAGTGTGATATTGGAAAAGGGTGCCTGTGTCCCCCAGCGGCTCGGTGTATTCACACCATAGATGAACGCCTCAATGCACTTCTTTACCTCTTCATAGGAAAGATGATCCACCTTCACAAACGGTGCCAGGTATGTATCAAAGGATGAGAAAGCCTGTGCTCCCGCCCATTCATTCTGCATGATCCCCAGGAAGTTCACCATCTGGTTGCACAAAACGGAAAGGTGTGCTGCCGGTGCAGAAGTGATCTTGCCCGGAATCCCGCCCAGGCCTTCCTTGATCAGCTGTTTTAAGCTCCAGCCGGCACAGTATCCTGTCAGCATGGAAAGATCATGGATATGGATATCTGCATTGCGATGTGCCTCCGCGATCTCCTCATCATAAATCTCACTCAGCCAATAGTTTGCTGTAACAGCACCGGAATTGGAAAGGATCAGTCCGCCCACAGAATACGTCACGGTGGAATTCTCCTTCACCCGCCAGTCTTCGACCTTCACATAGTTATTGACAATCTCTTTGTAATCAAGGATCGTGGATTTCATCGTACGCAGCTTCTCACGCTGCTTGCGATACAGAATGTATGCTTTGGCCGCCTCGGTAAAACCTGCCTGCTCCAAAACCTTCTCCACACTGTCCTGTACATCTTCAATGTGTATCCGTCCGTCTTTCACCTTCGCCTGAAAATCTGCCGTAACCCGAAGTGAGATCAGATCTATGATCTCATGGTTGAACTGCATCTGTGTCGCATTGAACGCCTTGATGATCGCATCTGTAATACGGTTCAGATTAAATTCTGCCACCTGACCATCTCTCTTAATTACATCCAACATAGCTTGCCCTCTTTCCTTCCTGCCGCCTATTCAGTCTCCCGACCAAACCTTCCCCAAAACAATTTTGTATCGGTATATCAGTGGCTCTGGACACCCCTATCCGGAAACCCTGTTCCCTGTTTTCGTCTCTCGAAAAATTCGGCTGTACGGTTTTCATTTTAGCATTGTCATTTTTAAAAGTCAACACAGAAGCGCTACATCTAATGTCTGCATATTTATGTAAACACAAGATATAGCGCTTTTTTATTTTCGGTACCAGTATTCGAAAAACCTTGATTTTAAACGTTTTCTCTTCTTTTTACTCTCAAAACAGTATTCCATGATTCGACAATATTCACAAAGATTTTTCTGATTTGAGCCATAATTTTCTAAATCTGAGACAGTTATCTCCACCTCCGGTCCGCAGCAGACAGATCCGCTTTACGTGTTACGGATAGACCGCACAGGCGGCTAACGGCTCTTCAAAAAAGCATACTCCTTCTTTGCCGCCTCGTCTTCCGGATAGGCCGCCGTATAATCTTTCATCAGCCCCTTCGCCTTC
Source organism: Lachnospiraceae bacterium (assembly GCA_015056815.1). Taxonomy (GTDB): domain Bacteria; phylum Bacillota; class Clostridia; order Lachnospirales; family Lachnospiraceae; genus SIG333. Next base: position 103,447 of record SVFN01000002.1, read on the forward strand.
TCGAAATCTCCCAGATACTCGCAGGCAACTGCCTGATTATACATCAGGCTCTGTCTGTACGGATTGTCCTCCACCTGAAGACCTGCCGTAAATGCATCCATCGCCCCGGCATAATCCTCTGCTTTCAGTTTACATAATCCAAGTTGATTGTACATTTCCGCATCCGGATCATTTTCCTGCAGATAAGCACTGTACAGACCGGAAGCATAATCGCTTTCATCCAGTGCTTCATAGGATCTGCCAAGCATCAGGACCGTTACCGCATCCGGCTTCTTCATGTTGCTCTTGGCGTTCTCCAGATTATTGCGTGCATTTTCATAATCTTCCAGGTAGTAATAGATTCTGCCTTTTTCAAACTCATTTAAATCCTTCGGATGCTCCGACAACAGCTTGTTCAGATAAGCCTTGCCATCCTCTGAAAGATCATAATTTGCTAAAACCTCGTAGATATCGATCACCATATCCGGGTCTGATCTGGAAAGCTCGATGGCTTTCTCAAAATCCGCTTTTCCCTTTTCGCTCTCTCCCACCTTCATCCAGGCACTTCCTCTGAGAAAAAAGGCATCCTTGTCGTTCTCTCTAAGATCCACGATCGCATCTAACGTATCAATGGCCGCCATGGCATCTCCGCTTTTGTATTTCGCTGTGGCAAGATAAAAATTGATATCATATTCCAGATTGGATGGGAACATCCCCGCCTGCTTCAGCGCTTCCTCGAAGGAAACGATCGCATTCTCATAGTCTCCCATTCCCATATACGCCAGTCCCTGCCCGCGATAGACAAGCTCTAAATCCTCACCGTCCGAAACAGCCTGCTCAAAATCCGCAAGTGCCTCCTCATAGCTTTGTTCTTCGACAGCCTTCATGCCGGCTTCTGTCTTCTCGCTGCTTTTCGCTCCGCACGCCGTCAGCAGACATCCTGCACCCGCAAGCGCACAGATCACTGTCCATTTTCCCTTTTTCCACTGTTTCTTCGTCATTCTTTTCCTGCCTTACTCTTTCTGATTCATTTTGTGTTTTCTGTGGAGCGGGTAAAAGTGCTCACCCGCTTTCGACCCTGATATCGTTTTATTATACCATTTATTTCAATGATCCCGCAACGGGCATCAGAAAAAATCCCGCATCTGTTCTTCCATCCGGCGGACATCTTCCAGAAATTCCCGTGCGGAACGGCGAAGGGCGCCATGCCCTGCCACGATCATCTGCTCCAGGCCGTCTGATGTAACGACCATCACATGCTCCTTGTGTCCGATCTGTCTTGTGACTTTCTCGATATACATATCCGCGGTCTCGGCTTCTTTTGTGTAAACCACATGAATGTTGTGATATGTCGTGACTTCCCTTTGCTTCCCTTTGACTTTATATGCATCAAACACCGCGATCAGCACACATTTGTGAAAGCCCTGATAGTTGCACAGGATGTCCAAAAGCCTGCCCCTCGCTGCATCCAGGCTGATCGTTGAAAGCTCTTTCAGTTCGTCCCAGGCAAAAATAACATTATAGCCATCCACCAGAACATATTGCTCTTTGTCCTTTACTGTCAAAGCGCTATGGCTTTCTTTGTATACCTTTTTGGCCTCCTCGATATTTTTGCGCTTATCTTCCGGGCTCTTTGCATTCTCATACCCGAAGCCTGTACGGGAAGCCGGATATCTTTTGATCTTGCCAAAGGTACGTTCAAAGATTGCCTCCAACTCTTTATCCTGTTCCCAGGATCCGTACATACCGTCCGTTTTCTTCAGGCTGCCCGTCTGTGATACACTCCTTTGCTTTTGCGCATCAGACACTTCCGCTTCTTCCCGAGTGCTCCCGGAATCTTTCAGAAAACCGCCCACATGCATATAGCGGAACACTTCATCCCATTTTACATAGGTACCCGCTCCGTGGGAGCAGAATACCGAGCCGGTAGGATTATCCAGATCCGTCTCGCTGTCATATCCCGCCTCTAGGATAACCTCTTCAGCATTATGACATTCCCCGTAGCCCTTAAACGTACAGTAAATCCTTCCCAGTCCTCTGGTATACGCTGTCACTTCGGAAGGGTAGTCTTTCATGCAGGCCACCGGTGCACTTCCGGTCAATACCACAAACCCTTCTTCCACAACCTCTTCCGGTGCGATCTCACAGGTTCCGTACATTCTCTGTACGTCCGTCATGGCTCTGCCGGACATTTCCTGAGGGATTTCCATCCGGAACCGGTAGTAAGGCTCCAGCAGTACGGACTGCGCCTGTTTCAGTCCCTGCCTGACCGCCCGATAGGTCGCCTGTCTGAAATCTCCGCCTTCCGTGTGCTTGTCGTGTGCACGTCCTCCCACCACCGTAATCTTCATATCCGTGATCGCCGATCCGGTAAGTACGCCCGGATGCTCGCGTTCCGACAAGTGTGTCAGGATCAGTCTCTGCCAGTTCAGATCCAGCTTGTCCGTACTGCACTGCGTGGCAAACTGTAATCCCATTCCTTCCTCCAGCGGCTCCAGCAGCAGGTGCACCTCCGCATAATGACGCAGGGGTTCAAAATGACCGACACCCTCAACCATACTTTTGATGGTCTCCTTATATACGATATGACCGCTTCCAAACTCCACCGGAAAGCCGAGGCGTTCTTCCATACGGCTTTTGAGGATCTCGGTCTGTACTTCGCCCATAAGCTTGATGCGGATCTCTTTGTGCTTCTCGTTCCAGCTTAGATATAACTTTGGATCTTCTTCCATAAATTCTGACAGCTTACGGTAAGCGGCATGGACATCACAGTCCGCCGGAAGCACAATACGATATTCCAGCACCGGTTCAGACAGCAGCTCTTCCTCCAGATATTCCACCCCGAATCCCTGGCCGATACGGGTTTTTTCCAGACCGGTCAACGCACAGATCTCACCGGCTTTTGCTTCATTGACCGTTGTATATTTTGCTCCGTTGTAGAGGCGGATCTGATTGATCTTTTCCTCTCCCAGAAGGCTTTTTACCTTTAAATCTCCCCCGGTGACTTTTATATGTGTCAGGCGATTATTCTGCTCATCCCGCGTGATCTTAAAAACCCGGGCACCAAACCGGTCGGGATAGTGCTTTTGCAGGGTATATTCCGAAAGTCCTTTTAAAAACTCCCCGACTCCCTGCCCCTTTAAGGCCGAGCCAAAGTAACAGGGGAACACTTTCCGTCTTGCGATCAGCCCGGCGATCTGCTCTGTTTCCAAAGCATTGGCCTGCATATAGTGCTCCAGTACCGACTCATCCTGCAGGGCGATCTCCTCTGACCATTCCTCCTTGTCTGCAAAAGGATCAAAACTGATGCAGCTTTCCGACAGCTGTTTTTTTAACCCGGTCAGGAGCATATGCTTATCCACGCCGCGAAGGTCTGTCTTATTGATAAACAAAAAGACCGGAACGCGGTGTCTTTTTAACAGTCGCCATACCGTCCGCGTATGACTCTGGACACCATCCGTACCGCTTATGACCAAGATCGCATAGTCTAAAACCTGCAAGGTCTGCTCCATCTGGGTGGAAAAGTCCACATGCCCCGGCGTATCCACCAGACACACCTCCATGTCATCATAGGAAAATCTTGCCTGTTTGGAAAAGATCGTGATTCCGCGCTTCTTTTCCAGACTGTCCGTATCCAAAAAGGTATCTCCGTTATCCACCCGTCCCATCTGACGAAGTTGCCCGGCACGATACAGCATACATTCCGATAAAGTTGTCTTACCCGCATCCACATGGGCTACGATTCCTATAGTCAGTTTCTTCATGTCCTACTATCTGTAAAGCCTTTCTTTCTGTTCCCGATCTCTTTTTCTTCTAAAAATCATTTTCCAAAACTTTCCTGCGTCATTCCCAGGTGTATCTTATTAACATAATTCCCATTATAGTAAACCATGTCCCGTTGTGTCCCTTCATAGGCAAACCCCATGGATTCCATCAGTCTGAGAGACGCCACGTTATCCTCATTTACGATCGTGTTGCACTTATGGAAACGCTGTTGTCTGAAGCCATAGTCAAGAAGCAGATACAGAGCTTTTGCCCCGTATCCTTTCTGTCTGAAGGCCTTGTCCACATAAATGCTGAAGAAAAAGGTACCGTTCTTACGGTCGGCCTCCAAAAGCTGGATCGCTCCGACACATTTTGCCTGATCGTTCTCCACTGCAAATACAGTCCTGCCGTCTTCGTTTCCAAAATCCACATGTTCCTCATCAAATCCCGGGATACAAAACTCTCTTCCCGGCAGCATCACATCATCATGAAACATACGGCAGGCTGCGGATTCGTAACGGATCCGGTTTAAACACACACAATCAGCGACGGTAAGCGCTCTGAGCCGGACATCTTCATACTGCCAGAAATCAGGGCGGGCGGCTTTTTCCTTGCAGTCTTTTGTTCCTGCCCGCTGTCGGCAGTCCCGCTCCTGTTGCCACGGTTTTACCGTCTTATCCGCTTCCTTCTTTTGCTCTCCTGCAGATTCGTTTCTTCCCGCCTTCTTCTCTTTATATTCTCCTTCTGTCAGCCCATAATAGTATACATCCCGGTATTCTCCATAGATAAAGATCATGTCTTTCTTTACGCATTCCCTGTTCATGCCAAAATCTGACAGGAAGCCTTCGGCGGCTTTATTCCCCTGTGTAAGCATGGCATAAAGCTTATGCAGCCTTCTCTCCGAAAAGGCATAGTCGCACAGGATCGCAAGCGCGGCTGACGCATGCCCTTTTCGCCGAAACTGCGGCAGAACTGTCAGATAAACCTCGGCGTTCCCATTTCTCTCATCGATGTTTCGCAGCACGATATATCCTGTCATCCGGTCCATTTCATCTGCGACGGCAAGCCAGATCTGCCCGGTCTGTTCCTTTACCCACTCCAGTAAAATCTCACTGTCTCCCTCACAGTAGGGAAGGGAAATGCCTCTTTCTTCCTCGACGCGGTCTTCCATGTTTCCCAGGAGTTCTTCCAGAGCCGGAAGATCTTTTTCCTGCAAAGTACGAAGGCAGATTTTGTCATTTTCCCAAAAATAAGCATCACTTATCTGCATCACTGTTTTCGCCTACGCTCCATAAATACTCTATTTTATCTGCTACCATTTTCTATCGGTTCTTGGCGGCTTTTAATAAATGCCTTGCAAGGATCGAAGTTGTCACACTACCTACTCCGCCGGGCACAGGTGTCAGAAGGGAAGCCTTGTCTTTCACACTTTCTCTGTCCACATCACCGCAAAGATTTCCATCCTCATCCACATTGATCCCCACATCGATCACAATGGCATCTTTGCCGACATACTCTTCGTTCACCATTTTGGCACACCCGGCCGCCGCGACCAGGATCTCTGCTTCCCGGCAGATTTCTGCCATGTTCTTCGTTTTCGTATGGCAGATCGTCACTGTCGCATTCTTCTTTAATAAAAGCATGGAAACGGGCTTGCCGATCACAAGACTTCTTCCGATGACGACAGCTTTCCTGCCCGTCAGATCGATCCCGGCCTCCTCCAAGACCGCCACGACCGCCTCCGCTGTGCAGGGCGCATAGCCGCTTTGATCCCCTGCAAACACTTTCGCAAGGTTTCTGGGACCGATCCCATCCAGATCTTTGCGCGGATCGATCTTTTCTTCGATCAACTTCGCATCGATCTGCTTTGGCAGCGGACGGAAAAGCAGTATCCCGTCAATGTCCTCATTCTGATTGATCTGATCAAACTCAGACTGAAATTCTTCATTCGTGATATTCGCCGGAAATGCAAATACCGTATAGCGGAAACCGATCTTCTCCATACGCTTGATCGCGCCTCTTTCGTAAGAAAGGTCGTCCTCTCTCTCTCCGATACGTACAATGGCAAGATGCGGGATCGCAGCTTTCCATTCTTCCATTTCCTTTTTGATTTCCTCCGTGATACGATTTGCAACTGTTACACCCTTTAAAAGTTCCATAACTGTTCCTTTCTGACCCTATGCTTAGTACTGTATTGATCCGTTTCTGAATTATCTGATCTTTCCCACTACGATTTCAAAGGTTTCCCTTGTAATCACTTCACCCTTTTTCAGGATCTCATCGGTTTTTGCATTTAACTCTTCCGCTTTTTCTCTGTCCTTCATCAGTTTCGTATTGATAAATACATTCAGGCTGGCTCCGTTTAGCGCTGCCGATAACATCTGAATGGAGACGCCGGCGTCACTGATGGCAAGATTGCTGCCGATATCCGCCAGTGTCCCGGTAAGCTCCATTGCCTTAAGGATCTGTTCCATCAAAGACAAAGGTGCAAGGGAAGCATCCAGCAATGCCTTCTCCATGACTTTCGTGCGCTGTGCGATCTGTTCTTCGGTGTCTTTGGGAAGCCCGTATGCTTTTGCAAGAGGCTCAAAAGCCTCGGCATCTTTGTCCATTCCGGCTAACAGCTCCTTGGTAAGCGCTTCGGCTTTTTGCAGGATGTCCTCGATCTGTGCCTGATATTCTGCATATTTTTTCTTGCCGGCAGTAAGATTCGCGACCATGCTGCCAAGCGCCATGCCGACCGCTGCCGCAAGTGCGCTCGCTCCTCCTCCGCCCGGCACCGGCTCTTTCGAAGAAAGCACATTTATAAATTCCTGTATCGTCTGTTCTGCCATCATATCCTTATCCTCCCGCCTCGTTTACGTAAACTATTCGTTTGCCGGATACATCCATCGGGACAGGAATCGTTCCCCCTGCCTGTTGCATCCGAACAGATACAGTCTAACATACTTTGGAGTATCTAGCAATGAAGGAATGCCGTCTCCTTTTTCTTTTCCTGTTTCCGCTGTCATGACAGATCCGGCCGCCTCTGTCGGCTTTTGTCCGGCACTGCATCAAAAAAAGGCCGGAGGAGGTCTTGCTTGTCCTCCATCCGGTCTTATCCTTCCTTTTAACGCAGTGCATTATCCCTTATGCTTCTTTAAAACAGACTGTTATCACGTATCCGATGAACACTGTTTCAAAGCTTTGCAGGCAGTTCTTCCGTTCTTCTCAGCTTTACAGCAAAGACCTGATGCACTCCTCTACCTTTGCCACATCCGCTGTAGGCTCAAATCTTGCCACCACATTTCCTTCTCTGTCAATGACAAATTTCGTAAAGTTCCACTTGATGTCCGGCTTCTTGTCCCAGTCCGGATCCGCTTTGGCGAACATCTCCTCTAACAGCCCTTTATACGGGTGCTCTTCAAAGCCCTCAAACCCTTTCTGTGATTTTAACCAGGTATAGAGCGGAAGCTCCTTTTCTCCGTTCACATCCGCCTTTTTCATCTGGGGGAATGTGGTATTGTAGTGCATGGTGCAAAACTCGTGGATCTCATCGTCTGTTCCCGGGGCCTGCCCGCCAAACTGATTGCACGGGATATCCAGAATCTCCAGACCCTTCTCATGATAATCTTTGTAAAGCTGCTCGATCGGCTCATACTGCGGGGTAAATCCACAGCCGGTAGCTGTATTTACCACCAGAATCACTTTCCCTTTGTATTCGGAAAGATCCAGCTCTTCACCTTTACCTGTCATAATCTTGTAATCATAAATCATACCATCGTCCTCCTTATTTGTACTGTCTTGCAAAATTGACTGCTGCTTTTAAATCTTCTTCATTAGGTCTGCCTTTGTGGATCCCTTTAAACTCACCCTTACAATGAAATTCTCTTTCGTCCATCGGGATGCCTGCCTTGTCCGCTTCCGCCTTTACTTTTTTATAGGTAGAATTCAACATCGCCGCCGATCCGAAATTCACGATCTTTCCAACCTTACTCTTATCCAGGGATGCCACGAATGCTTTCACCTCCGGATCGATGTTAAATGCATAGTAGGAATTCCCCAGGAATAGATAATCCACCTTCTCTGTAACCGGCTGATCGATCGACAGCGCCTCCACGCCCAGCTCTTTGGCGATCGCCCCGGCAAGTTTCTTTGTATTTCCCGTCTTTGTGTAATATCTGACTGCAAATGTCATGCTTCATCCTCCTTTGTCATCACCTTGCATCTTTATGTGTTTCATACCTTTTATCACATTATATTTTATCAAATGTATTATGTCAAGAGTTTTTTTATTTTTTCCGAAAATACTGGTTACTATTCACCGCCGAAATGCACATTTACTGCGCATTTACGACTCAATAAACTATCGTGGCTATTGGATTTTGCCTACGCGTGCGATTTTAAATGGCAAAATCCGTTACTTTTACAGGCTAAACGACTATGAATAGTAACAAATGCTGATCCGCAATATGCTTACACAACAAAACCGGGGCACGATCGCTTTATTCCCGATCGTGTCCCGGTTTCATTTCTTCTTATTATATAATGTCGAGGTCAAAACCCGATATCCGGATTGTTCCGTGCTTCGCACTCCCACAATCCTCCCGCATCAATATCACTGTTAGCAGAACTGCTTCAATGCTTCTCCACCAGCTTCACATCCTGTCCTTTTACATACCCGCATGCCATCAGTCCCGCTTTCACGACATGATTCAGTTTCTTCTCGGACAATTCGATCACCGTATCATCATCCAGTTCGACCCTGCATGTCTTTTTAAAACGGCAGTCCTCGCTTTCACAACAGACCTTATACATATTCTTCCGGCTGATGGCGCCGACTTCCTCCAGAATATTGATCATGCGATAAACGGTTGCCACTCCGATCCCCGCATCCTTCTTAGAAGCAATGGCATAGATGTCTTTGCAGCAGGTACACTCTTCTTTCAGGATCGTATCCAGAATAACGAGTCTCTGCTTCGTGACCCTGCAGCCCCGCTCCCGCAGTCTCTGCAGGATCACCTGCTTTTGCATTTGTGTCCGCTCATAAATGCCTTCTGTTTCATTCCTGTATTTTTTCAAGTTTCCACTCTCCTGTCAGCCTTTTCCCCGTTAGCTGCCAGTCCCTGCACCCTCTTATTGTGATAATTCCATTCACAGCGGTTTGTCATCACAATGATTTTTTCGGGAACAGTTCCCTGCCATCGGACAGCCAATGCATTTCGTTCCCTTTTTCTTCTCTTTATAAATGTAAGAACACGCTGCACCCACTATCACCAAGAGGATCAGGACTGCAATCCCATTTGCTATCAATGTCTGTATCATAATATGTCACCTCTGATATCTTTTTGCAATGACGATTCAAACCCTTTCTTTCTATTCTGTCCTGAACTGCCATTTTTATAATCGTAACATATTGTAACCGGTTTCTCAATCTTGTTCCATGCCTGCGATTCACGACTCTTTTACTTTATGCAGTAACCGATTTTCAAAGGACTGTGAATCTGTCATTTAATCCAGCTTATACTCCAGTGCCATCTGTTTCTGGTTTCTCCTGATCAGGTAACCGATCACGCCCGCAAAGGCGATCACTGCGATCAGTCCTCCCACAAATCCTGCGCCGAGGGAACCTGTCACGATCAATGTTCCGACCTGGTATACGATAAATCCAATGGTAAAACCGGTTGCCAGCTGGAATCCGATCGCCCCCCAGAGCCATTTCGCGGATTTCATCTCGGAATTCATGGCGCCAAGCGCTGCAAAACATGGCGGTGTATAAAGATTAAACATCAGATACGCAAGTGCTGCTACCTTGGTAAGTCCCATTACCGCCGCAACGGCATTGCCTTCTCCCACCAGTTCCAGTTCTTCGGTATCGATAAAGTTTGTGATCGCATAAACCGTTGCGATCGTACCGACCACATTTTCCTTTGCGATAAATCCGGTAATGGCCGCTGCGGCAAGCTGCCAGCTTGCGATACCAACTACCGGGATAAGCAGATAAGAGAAAGGTCCCGCAATGCTTGCAAGGATCGATGTATCCTCCATTCCTTCTTCCACAGCCTGAAAACTCCAATTAAAGGTCTGCATGATCTGAACAACTGTATTACATACCAGGATCACCGTTCCTGCCTTTACAATGTAAGCCTTTCCACGCTCCAGCATAGACTTGAAGGCAAACCCGAGACTCGGGATCTTGTACTCCGGAAGCTCAATGATAAAGAAGGACTTGCGATATTTCATACCGGTGATCGCCTTGATTAAAAGCGCTCCCAAAAGCACGAGTACTACGCCCAGTACATAACATACGAAGCTGACCCACTTGGAATCCGGGAAGAACACGCCCGCAAAAAGAGCGATAACCGGAAGCTTCGCTCCACAGGGCATGAATGTTGCGAGCATAGCTGTGGAACGTCTTTCTCTCTCATTACGGATCGTACGGCATGCCATGATCGCCGGGATACCACATCCCGTACCGATGATCATCGGGATCACAGACTTACCGGAAAGACCGACTCTTTTAAAGATCGGATCCAGAACAACCGTCGCTCTTGCCATGTAACCGCAATCCTCTAAAAGAGCGATCAAAAAATACATGACCATTACTAACGGAAGGAATCCGACAACGGCACCTACACCTCCGATGATACCGTCTACCAGAAGCGCCTGTAAAAGAGGACTGGCGTCCGCCAGCTGTTCTCCTGCCCATCCCTGGAAGGCTTCGATCCAGCCTGCCAGAATATCCGCAAGCCATGTACCGACTGTTGTCTGGGAAATGTAGAACACCAGCCACATGATTCCCGCAAAGATCAGGATACCGGCTACGGGATTGGTCACGATCTTGTCAATGGCATCTCCCTTTGTCTTATCTTTGGTAAAGACCTTACGTTTCTCAACCTCTCTTACAATACCGTTTACAAACTCAAAGCGTTTGCGGTCTGCAGCCTCCACTGCCGCTTTATCTTTCAGATCAATATCGCCCTGCACATAAGGAGGCTTCTGTCCGTTTCCTTCCAGATCCGCCGCTGCTTTTACCGCCTCTTTCAATCCGCTCTCGGAAACCGAAACGGTCTTGACTACCGGACAGCCCAGCTTCTGCGATAATTTTTCCACATCGATCTGATTGCCTTTTTTGTCGTTCACATCGCTCTTATTTAAAGCGACAACCACCGGAATTCCCAGCTCTAAAAGCTGTGTGGTAAAAAACAGACTTCTGCTTAAGTTTGTCGCATCCACGATATTGATGATCGCGTCAGGGTGCTCATTTCTGACATAGCCGCTGGTGATGCTTTCCTCGGAAGTAAAAGGTGACATGGAATATGCCCCCGGAAGATCCACGGCTATGATCTCTTTCCCGCTCTCATTATAGTTTCGTTTGATCGGACTTTCTTTTTTGTCCACTGTCACCCCGGCCCAGTTACCGATCTTTTCATTTCTGCCGGTCAGTGCGTTGTACATAGTGGTCTTTCCACTATTCGGATTACCCGTTAACGCAATTCTCATATTGACTCCTCCTTTTATGATCACTGACGGTTTGTCAGCATTTGCATTGCAGCTTTCCTTTGTGCCTCAGGCTTACGCCTATTTATGTCTGACTGCCTCAAAGCTTTACGGCAGTAAAACATCCCATTATCGTAATACTCATTCCGTTGGATTTCCTGTTTTGATTTTGTCTCTCTATCTTACGCTATATGATCATAATTTTAATTAGTTATCCCTAACCCGATATCGTTTAAATAGAGGAGATATTCTCTCCTCCCTGTCAAAAATGCCTTCTCCGGTATCTTCTGATCCCCGTCTTTTTGTAAATACCGCAGATCAGATCGCTCTTTTGTCCGTTTCGTTCCGTGTGTCATCCTATGATCCGGATCAGATCGTGATCGCACCTGCCAGTTCCGGATCGATATTGTATCTGGCATCCTTTATGGAAACGACCAGGTTTTTCTTCTTATCTACCACCGTGATCATCTCACCACTGTAGCATCCCAATGAAAACAGAAAACTCTCCATTTCCTCATCGCCCTCTGTATCAACTGCCTGAATCCGGTATTCTTTTCCCAGTTCTGCTTCATTCAGTGTCATATCCATTCCTCCCGTACCCTTTCTGTATCCCTTTTCTTCTTTTCACACGGTTTCAGGCTCTCGTTCTTGTAACCGTTCCCGTGTGGTTTCCTGTATCCGTTCCGGATCATTGCATTTATCATTTTAGGATCTATCGCATCCGGTCTGCTTTCGCAGAAGCAGTTTTTGTTTAGAAAATTTATATTTTCTTTATTTAACGTTAGTATACGCTAACGTGCATTAGATTTCAACAATTATTTTTAGTTTTTGCGCACTTTTGTTAGTTTTGTTGATAATCTTCCTCAACAACTCAGCTTTTTTTGTGCAATAACAATTTAGGTTGCACGAAAATTTACAATTATGTTATAATCAGATTGAGTATTTTTTGGTATAATGATTGCAGTGATCCCGAATAGTTCCACACCGGATCACCATAAAGGATTTTTGACATAAAAGGGGAAATGATATGATCGTGAATGAATCATCTGAAAACTATCTGGAGACTATTTTAATCTTAAGCAAAAAACTGCCTGTAGTACGTTCTGTTGACATTGCCAACGAGCTTGGCTTCAAAAAGTCCAGCGTCAGTATCGCCATGAAAAATCTGCGTGAGAAAAATCACATTACCGTAACGGACGCCGGTTTTATTTATCTGACCGATTCCGGGAGACAGATCGCAGAGTCTACCTACGAACGCCATGAATTTTTTACCGACTGGCTTACCCGGATGGGTGTGCCCGCCGAGACTGCTGCGGAAGATGCCTGCCGTATCGAGCATGTGATCAGCCAGGAAAGCTTTCAGGCGATCAAAGACTTTGTAAACAAAGCCGGCTCCTAACTACCGGCTTCCAACATTTTTTGCAGGATCATTGCCATAATGCCGCAAGGCACTATGGCAATTTTTATATCAGGATCGTTTTCTCTCGTCCTTTTCTTCCAAGAGCGACGTCATGCTTTTAAGTCCTGTGATGATTGTGGAGGAATTATGCAAAAGCGCCGAAGAAGACGGAGGAAGTATCCCCAGTACGCCAAGCAGGATCAAAAGGGCATTAAAGGAAATGATAAACCGGTAGTTGGAATCGATCCGCTCTTTTAATCTCATACTGACTTTTCGAAGAACGATCAGCTGGTGCAGATCGACATCAGATACCGTAACATCCGAAATCTCTCTCGCGATCATGGCGCCATCACTTACCGCGATCCCCACATCCGCTTCCGAGAGTGCCAGTGTGTCATTGACGCCATCCCCGATCATGATCACCTTCCTGTCTGCCGCCTGTTCTTTTTTGATATAAGCAGCCTTGTCCTCCGGCAATACCTCCGCCAGATACTCATCCAGTCCGATCTTATCCGCCACTGCCTCTGCTGTCTTTTGATTATCACCTGTGAGCATGCACACTTTTTGGATACCAAGCTCATGAAGACCTGCGATCACTTCTTTGGCTTCCGCCCTGACCGGATCTGCAATGCAGATTACCGCCGCGAGGATCCCGTCCACTGCCAGATACAGATACGAAAATTCTCCGTTCAGACCGGACAGCTTTTCTTCCTCGCCCTCAGGGATCACGCACCCTTCATCTTCAAATACAAAGTGCCTGCTGCCGATCACAACCTTCTTCCCGTCCACTTTACTGGCAATCCCGTGTGCAACCACATAACTGACCTGTTCGTGCATTTCGTCATGTTCTACATGTCGTTTTTTCGCTTCATTGACCACGGCATTGGCCATGGAATGGGGAAAATGTTCTTCCAGACAGGCTGCGACACGTAAGCACTCCGTCTCATCATTGCCGCCAAAAGGAATGATCCGCTCCACCGTCGGCATAGCATATGTCAACGTACCTGTCTTGTCGAAAACAACCGTCTTTGCCTCCGCCATTGCCTCTAAGAACTTGCCGCCCTTTACTGTGATATTATACTGTCCTGCCTCGCGCATAGCGGACATGACCGCTAACGGCATAGACAGTTTCAGTGCACAGGAGAAGTCAACCATCAAAAAAGACAATGCCTGATTGATGTTTCTTGTAACAAGATATGTAAGTGCTGTACCCGCAAGACTGTAAGGCACTAAAGAGTCTGCCAGATGATAAGCTCTCGTCTCTGTGTCGGATTTCAGTTTTTCCGATTCCTCGATCATTTTCACAATCCGGTCATACTTACCGGTTCCGGCAGTTTTCATGACTTCCACCACGCAGTATCCGTCTTCTACCACTGTACCTGCATAAACATAACCACCCGGCTGTTTCATAACCGGAACGCTTTCTCCTGTCATGGAAGCCTGATTGACACTTGCCACCCCTTCTACCAGCCTGCCGTCAAGAGGGATCAGGTTGGAGGAACGCAGCACGATCCTGTCTCCCAGCTTCACTGCCTTAATATCCGTCAGGATCTCCTCTTTGGAAGGTGTCTGCACCCATACTTTTTCAACATTTAAAGACATGGTCCGCGCCAGATCATCCACGGATTTTTTGTGCGTCCATTCCTCCAAAAGTTCTCCAAGCTCCAGAAGAAACATCACAGACGCAGCTGTGTTAAAGTCCTTTTGCAGCATGGACGCCGTGATCGCCGTCGCATCCAGCACCGATACCTCCAGTTTCCCTTTTCGCAGGCAGCGCAGTCCCTGCAGAATGAATTTCACACCGTTTCCTATCGTCCAGATCCGCTTCCAGTCATAGGGAAAGCATATCCTTCGTATCAGTTTCACGGCGATCAGCCGGAATAATTTCTGCTCATATGCACGGTTTAACGCACGTCCGGTCTGCTCCGGCACCAGACTCTTTGCATACTCATCCTCGTAGAAGAAACGGCTGAGGGCCTCGATCACAAGCCGTCTGCCATCCTCCTTTTTTCGATATCGTATCACTGCATCACCTGTACGGTCATACACTTTTACCTGCGTGACAAAGGAAAGGTCTTTCAGATAATATTCCAAAAGATCCGCCTGTGCCAAAGTCATACGGCTCCTTAAAATATGTATGCGGATCCTGCCGGATGATTCATGAAGTATTCTGCATTTCATAAACAAACCACTCTCCTGTCCGGTTTACACTTCCGCAAAGTTTTCTTTCTCCTCACAGGCTGCCAGTACCGCTTTTGCATCCGCGATCTCTTTTTCCTCTCTTTTTCTTGCCCGCTCTTCGTTGATGTCATCCGCCGCGGCAGAAATATCCTCACAGTTTTCTTTCACATTCGTTACCGTCTGCATCACACAGTCTGCACATCTTTTGACAGCGGCTGTGGTATGTGTATAAACACATTTCGCATCATCTGATTTCAAAATAGAAATACCTGCTGTCCCAAACAAAACTCCACCTGCAAATAATCCGATCTTTTTCCAGTTAAACATAATCGTTACCTCCTGTTCTCATTAAGTTTTCGGGTTTATTTTTGAGTATAATACAGCCAGGGAAGTTCTTTCAATCAAATGTTGTCTTGTTGAGAATCTTTCTCAACAAGACAACATTTCGCCCGTAAAACAAAAAAAGGACACTGCGTTCCCAATCGCAGTGTCCCTATCATAAAACAGAGGATCTACAATGCCCTTCCCAATGCTTTGCACGCTTCTATCGCATCTGCATCCGGTGCATTGTTTGCCATCACACTATCTGTGACCAGTATTGCTCCCGCTCCATTACAGCGGTCTTCCCAGTCCCGCATCCATTGTCCGTCTCCCCATCCGTATGATCCGAACAACGCGATCTTTTTCCCCGAAAGTGATGATTCCACTTCCGTAAACATAGGATCAAACTCTGTTTCTTCCAAAACCTCAGCTCCCATTGCCGGACATCCAAAAGCGATCGCATCAAACTCTGCAACCTTATCCGGTGTGAAATCCGAAGAACCAAATACGGTAACCTCCGCTCCGTTTTCTTTCGCTCCCGCCTCGACAGCGGCTGCCATTGCCTGTGTATTGCCGGTACCGCTCCAATATACGACTGCTACTTTACTCATAAAAATACTCCTTTCTATCCTGCCGCCTGACGGCTGGCACATTCCATTTCTATCTGATCAAGAAGTTTGTTTCTTCTTATCATTCGGTATTTCTTCATGCCTGCTTTTCCACGATAAGCTGTTCTATGGCGCTTCCCCTGCGGATCCGTCTTTTATAGATTTCCGTACAGCTTTGAAAGCTGGAAAATATTTTTTCCGCTTCTTTCTCATTATCATATGCCTTCCAGCATCCGACACTTTTTACGCCCTTTCCGGAGTCCTTCATAAAGGCTTCCACATCTGATGGCGGATAGCCTAAAAACAATCCGATCTCATGCGGAAAACTCTCATCCTGTTTCAGTCTGTCGATCAACTGCATCAGGCACATTTGTGAACTGCCGCATCGGTATCCTTTTTTCTTCAAGATTTCCAAAGCCTTCGGGCTCTTTAAATCCCTCGCCAAAAATGCCGGCCGATACAGATAAAGCAATATATAGCTTTCCGTAAATTTAACCGGTATCACTCTGAGTCCCCGCTTGAGAAAGATATGATTCCATTTCCGCAGTTCCCTATAGATGTTTTCTTCTTTTTTTACTTTGACGGAAAAGAGATTACCGGTCTTTAGCCCCGCAAGAGTAGGGGAGCAATATTCTACGATATATCTTTCTGACATGACTGCCCTCCGATATGTTAGTCGCATCTAACCTCATTTGCAAAAATAATGAGAAACTTATTTTTTGTTTCTCTCATGTTTTGCGGTGCATCCTGCCGATCACCCACAGAGACAGATGATCGGCACACCGCACAGTTTTGGAGTTTTTTACTGTCTGTATGACAGTTGTGGTTAGTTATGTCTAACATTATATAGCATTTTCTAACTTTGTCAAGAGGGATTTTTCAACAAAATCAACCAAATCCAAGCGCATTTTAAAACGATCAATGTCATGGCATGCCATCGATATCCTTTTGGCTGATTTATGATGGGTTCCGGCGATCATCCCAATGCCACATCCAGAGCCATCATCAGACTGAATCCCACAGCAAAGGATAATACGCCGATATTGGAATGTTCTCCGGCCGACATTTCGGGTATCAATTCCTCCACAACCACATAGAGCATCGCGCCTGCGGCAAAGGAAAGCAGATAAGGCATGGCAGGCACGACCAGCCCCGCTACTACAACCGTCAGTCCGCCAAAAACAGGTTCCACCGCACCGGACAAAACACCAAGCCCAAAGGATTTTAACTTACTTTTTCCTTCCGCATAAAGAGGCATGGATATGATCGCTCCCTCCGGGAAATTCTGTATCGCGATCCCAAGTGCCAGAGCCAGCGCTCCTCCGGCAGTGATCATGTCCGTCCCGCTTAAAAGACCGGCATACACCACTCCGACAGCCATTCCTTCCGGGATGTTGTGAAGTGTCACTGCAAGCACCAGCATGACCGTCCGTGTCAAATGACTTTTCGGCCCCTCTGTCTGATTGATCGTCCTATGCAGATGTGGTATCACATGATCCAGTAAAAGCAAAAAAAGGATCCCACACCAGAAACCGATGAACGCCGGCAGAAAAGCAAATCTTCCTTTATCAGATGCCTGCTCAATAGCCGGGACGATCAGACTCCATATGGAAGCCGCCACCATCACCCCTGCGGCAAATCCGGTCAATGCTCTCTGGATACTGTTCTTTAATTCTTTTTTCAGAATAAATACACAGGCTGATCCTAAGGCAGTACCGATGAAAGGTATCCATAAACCTGTAACGATCGTTTTCATTCCCATCTGAATTCTCCTTTCTGTAAATCAAGTTTGATAAAAATGCTCTCTGTCTCTATACTATGACTCTCAACAGCTTCTGTTCCTGTCCATACCACTTTATAGTTTCGCTGTCGTAAAAAATTCGAGGCCATAAGTTAGTCGCTTCTAACTTTAGTATATCATAACACCGCCTTTCTCAAAAATCAATAGTGACTACCTGTCGGACGTAAGTACGGCTTTCCTGCAGGCAAAAGGCGTGACACATGAATATTTCGTTATCCATCTATCACGCCCGCCTGTTTTTTCCTTTCGGAAAACATTAGAATCAGGCTGATCAAACACTATCCGCTCGTCAATCGCCGTTCATAGTGTTTTTCAAGAAGTCCGGACAAATGCAATAACTGCCGGCAAAAATGCTGAAATTGCAAAAGAGCAGGTTTCCCTGCTCTCTTGCAAATCATGAAATGTAAAAAAAGGAGTTCGTTATCTTCATTTTGAAACCGGATAGCGCAGATTATCCAATTCTGCACGGATCTCTTCATCCGTATACGGCTTTAAGATATATCCGCTTGGTCTGGTACTGAAAATACCGGCCTGTACCGTATCATCAGCCGTCACATAAATAATGTTGCATTTCGGTGAATCTTTCAAAAGCTCCTTCGCAAATGTAACACCGCTGATATTGCCAAGCCTGACATCGATAAAAGCTACATCAAAATGCCTGTCCTCACACCGGCGCAGTTCTTTCGCACTGCTAAAGGAAACGATCTCATCCTGCTTGGAACAAACCCTGTGCAGGGTATCTGTCATCATATGTAATAAAGGTTTTTCATCATCGATCACCAGAATTCTCACAGGCATCTCTCCCTTCTTCCGATTCCGGTCCCTCTTCGGGAGGACGCTTGTGGCGGCTCACAGGAAGGAGTATACAGCCACCACAAACGATTAAGTATAG
This sequence comes from Lachnospiraceae bacterium, assembly GCA_015056815.1. Classification (GTDB taxonomy): domain Bacteria; phylum Bacillota; class Clostridia; order Lachnospirales; family Lachnospiraceae; genus SIG333. Next base: position 121,872 of record SVFN01000002.1, read on the forward strand.
TATACACCCCCCAGTTCGCCCTAGTTCGCCCTGAGGCGCATTTTTTTGCGCATATTTGATCAAAAATCATATCTTTTTCGCGCATATTCTTCCTACTTTTGTTTTCTCGAAATTTTACCGCATTTTTCACAAATAGCCTGCTTTTCCATTTTTCACTGACTGTCGGTCGGAAGCATGACTTTTTGCACAGACACTTATATATAGGAACTTCTCTTGGACTGTCCTGTATAATACTTTCACATTTCAGACAGCCCGTGGCCGATTGCCATAAGCAAACAGCGGCACCCCAGGTCGGGGTGCCGCTGTAAAAGATGTAGCTGTTTTTACTGAACTGTCGCAGTTTTCGTTTATTTACTGTTTCGTTTTGCTTTAAGGGTAGTCACCTTGCTGTTTGCGAGGACGACCTTCTTGCCATCGATCATCTTGTAGGCGCTTACATATACACAGATATCCTTTTTCCGGTTCAGTTTCTTTCCACCAATCTTTAAGACCTTCGTCTTTCCGGTCGTGCTCTTCTTGATGTTTTTCGTCACCTTTTTGAACTTTTTGCCGGCGTACTGTACATAAACATCATAGCCGTCTGCCTCTTTACAAGTTGTCCAGCTGATCTTTATGTCTTTTGTCTTTGCCTTCACCTTGACCGGTTTGGACATGGCTGCGGACGCTGCTTTTTTCGCATTCGCAAGCGCATCTTCCAGCTTTTTCAAAGCTACTTGTTCATCTTCCAGCTTTTTCAAAGCTACTTGTGCATCTTCCAGCTTTTTCAAAGCTACTTGAGCATCTTCCAGTTTTTTCTTCGTCGCTGCATCAACTTTCTGCTTCTGGTCATCGCTCAATGCATCGTATGTTTTTGCTGCTGCCTCGATCGCCGCCTTATCCGCAAGCTTCACACTGTCAGATGCGGGAAGCTCACTGATCAGCGTCGTGGAAGCAAGCGCTGCTTTGGTATCCGCTTCTTCCTTCTCTTCCTTCATAAGCTGCGCATCCGTCTTTACTGCATTTAGGGCTTCCTTGGCTGCCGCAAGGGCTTCCACTGCCTCAGCAGGTGTTGCCGCTTCCTCGATTGCCTGATAACCGGCCTCCCTGGCATCTGCAAGTTCCTTCTGCTGCACTGCTCGGTAATCCGTCTGATTCTTTGCATCATAGAAATCTTCGAGACGCTCCTTCGCAGCTTTCTTGGCCGCTGCAAGCTGTGCTGCTGCAGCTGACTCCGTTTCTGCATCTGCTTCAGCTTTTGTCTTAAGTGCATCGATTGCTTTCTTTGCATCTGTAAGTGCTCTTTTTACACCCTTCACTGTAGATGCATCATCGATCACTTCTTTTCCTCTTGAAACCTCTGCTGCATATGCATCTCCATCTGCAAATACAACATCATACTTGTAATTTCCAAGCTCTGACTTTGCTGTTGTCTTAGCTTCTGCAAGTGCCTGTGCATCTGCTTCCTTCTGAGTCTTTAAGGCATTGATTGCAGTACTAAAATCCACTAATGCTTTAGCTACTGTGCCGGGAGCCTGGTTCTCACTGTCGCCTATTGCGGTTGCGGCTTTGATCGCCGCTTCTGCTGTAGTCTTAGCTGCGGTCACTTTGTTCTGATCATCTGTTACATATTCTTCCGGATCAACTATATTAACCTTTGCCAAAGCTGTTGCCTTAGCATCTTCAAGTTCCTGTTCTGCTGCAATCTTTGCTTCTGTTGCTTCCAACTTAGATAAAGAGTCTTCGGAAACCAGAAGTTTCTGCCTATCAGTGAGAAGTTCATATGCAATTCGCGCGTATATTACTTCTTTTTCATCACTTTCATCGTTCAACTTGTCGATCCTGCCAGTCACAAGGTCGACTGCTTCCCGATCCTTAGGGTCAACAGTGATTTTGGCCGTCACATATTCCGGTGTGCTATCGTTATGATTCTCGTCTCCCACAACCTTGTACCAGACATAGTAGGTTTCGGCGTCGGTGGCGGTGGGAATGGATGCGATATAAAGGGATTCATCCGTCGGTGCTATGTTCTCAGTGGTTACGGTGTAGTAAAAGTCACCACCGGTGGCCGATCCTGCCCTAATCAGCGTCTTAACGGTTCCGTCCCAGATCAGCTCGAGCCCTACCGGCACCGTCATGCTAAGATCCGCTTTTTCGATGCTGAAATACACTGTCTGTTTTGCGATCGTGTAGTTTCCGGTATCCTCATTTGTTTTCGCATCTGTGACGGTCAGGCTCGCAGTGTTTGTCCCGGCATTGATATTGTCTGACCAGGTCACCGAATACTCGCTGCTGTCAATGATTGTATCGCCATCCTTGGCCATGACTGTGTCATAGATTTTAGGGGTACCGTCATAGGTTAAGATTTCCCCCGAGGTCGTGACTGTCGGGATGACTTCTTTGGGAAGAATAGCGAACTCCTTCTTCGCCTCGCTTCCCTTATAATTCCCGATACCGATGATCGTCACGGTATATTTTCCGGCGTTTTTTATCTCCGAGGGGGAATAGGATTCCACGATATAATCGGTACCCTCCACGAGGACAGCATCTCCCAATGACACCTTTACCGTTGGATTCTTTGCCTGACCGTTATAATACGATCCTTCCTGCCCATTAAACAGGACAGTTACGTTATCTTCAGAAAAGCCCCAGCAGGCATAAAGAGTCTTATCGCCCGTGCTGCCCTTCGGTATCGTGGTGACGGGTTCTCCTGATAAAGATGGATTGTCGTACCAGCCCTTGAAAGGGAGGCTTCTGTGGGTCGGATCAACCAGCATGATCGTATCCGTTGTGATGTAATACTTCGCGGGATTCGCCTCGTCGTTTTTGCCGCCTGCCAGATCATAAGTGAGCTTATACTCTACAGGTGCCCACTGAGCGTAGAGAGTTATCTGTGCGTTACTTTCCTCTGTGAGGTTTTGCACCCTCTCCCTGTCTGTGTACCGCGTGCCGGTGCCGTCAGCAGCCACCGTCCAGCCTGCAAAGAAATAGCCCTCCCGTGTAAAGGTATTAACGGATAGCGGTACTGCCCCCGCATCATAGGTGAAGCTCTGCGGAGACATTGATCCCCCAATAGTGTCATTTGTGTTCGCATCGAAGACAACTTGATAGGTGTTCGCCGTCCACTTAGCATAGAGAGTTTTATCTTCTGAAACAGCTTCTGAGAAATTGTACGCATTCCGGCATCCCTCATCACTGTACCAGCCTCCAAAGGAGTAGCCCGTGCGGGTGGGCGAAGAATCCGGCGCTATGCAGATTCCACCGGAAGCAATGAACTGTGCCGGAACCGCCGTACCTCCATTACTCTCGAAACTGACGATATGTGCACTGTCACTGCACCACTTTGCGTACAGCGTCATATCACCCGTTACCGGCGTATTGCCAAAATCAAAAGGTGTCTCAAGCCCGCTCGTTGTGTACCAGCCGCCAAAGGTATAATCACCATTCGCGGGCGCAGGATCCGGCGCAGTGATCTTCACCTTGTCCGACGCAACCACAACCACCGGGTCAACTGCAGAGCCGCCCATGGAGTCAAAGGTCACCTTGTATGCCGGGATGATCTTCTTTCCCGCACAGTTTTCCGCTGTGGCAACGGTGGTCTTATCTTCATCCAGCACGAAAGCTTTATCAAAAGTCAGCTTACCGCCGATGCTGTCGGTATCGATATAGTCGTTCCTGTTCCTCCAGCCGAGATGGATGATGTGATCATCCTTAGGACTTGTTCCATTTCCGATCCCTTTTGCATAGGTTGCAGGGTAGCTTTTATCGCTTTCACCGGCAACAGCCGTGATCCTGCCGCCATGGATGAAGATCCTGTTGTCATTTCCATTGCCACCATAACCTCCTCCAATGCCGGCCTGACTAATCCAGCCCTTTGCTCCGCCCTTTGCATAGACAGTACCGTTATTGATCGTTATACTGCCGGAATTCCCATACATACCTCCTCCAATACCTGTACCGTATCCGCCCACAGCTCTGATATCACCGCCGTTTATGATGATCGTGCCGCATTTTCCATACACTCCTTGCAGCTGCAGATTTGAGCCGCCGATCGCGGCATAGTAATCCTCTGACGTAAGCCCTTCTATCGTCAGCTTCCCTGTGCCCGCAGACTGCCCGGTGATCACAAGCGTATTTCCGGCATCAACTCCGATACCTTTGGGTATATTCAGCGTCACGCCGTCACACAGGACAAGATATGCTATTCCCTGCACCGTGACGCGATTTCCTATTTCCGTATCTTTGCCCGCAATGTACCACTTGCTGCCCTCCCAGACCGTATCGTCTTCATTTAGCATGACAATGTCATCTCCGATCTGTTTCTTCTGCTCCGCTCCCGAAGCATCCAGGTAGGTCACTCCGTCCGAAACCATAAATTGCATGGTTTTTGTCCCTGTGTACGGGCTTTTACCCGTTATGGTCATCGTATATATCCCGGCATCTTTAACTTCAGCCGGTGAAAAGCTCACCTCATAATCCGTGTCCTTTGTAAGCCTGAGGCCTCTCGGTGAATACACAAAAGGCAGGATTGTGAGCGAAGAACCGGTACTCTGATAGATTTCCCGGATACCGGTTACTTCGCAGGCACAAAAGCATGACATTTCTCCCCAAAAGCTGACTTCACCTGTGAGATCGTCAGCCGGCGCTTCGGCATATGCTTTAAGAGCGGCATCCGCAATTTTTCCGCAGTCGTTCACATAGTATGTGCGCGTATACTTTCCCTCTGTGCCGCGGTTAAAGGTGTCGCTCCCGTCTCCTGACCTGATGCTGATGGTTCCCGCCTGCAGGCAGTCCGTATAAGTGATGCTGCCGCTGTTCCAGCCGACGAAGCCGCCACACTTCGTGGTGTCTTTACCATTTATGATACCTTTGAAGACACAGCTTTCAAAATCCAGCTTCCCGCCAACTGTGCCCGCAAAACCACCGTGAGTGCCATCCCCGTCTACAGAGCTGTTGATGGTCACATTGCTGACGCAGTTCTTTATTCCACTGGTGCCTGCGGTCTGTCCGACAATGCCGGCGGCATATTTATGGCCTGTACTAATCGTGCCCTCCACAGTAAGATCCATGATCGTCGCGCCCTCTATATACCGGAATGGCGCAGCGTAATCAGCAGTGCCGGTGTAATTGAATACGATTTTCTTATGATTCCCGTTAAAGATACCGCAGAACTTATGACTGCTGCCCGTCCCGGCCATGGCTGAAACCTCGATGTCATTCACAAGCGTTACCATAACGCCGGCATAAGAATTACCGCTCTCCAGGTCTGCCGCGAAAACGTCCCAGTCCTCCGCACTTCCTATCGTAACGTTGCTGATATAGTAGGTATTCCCATCCGCCGCTGTAACAGTCGCCGACTGATCGCCCCCGTCGGGTGCTTCGACAGATACCTTTACGGCGCCGTTCACCGTGCAAGCATTCGTGGGATTGCCAAAGGATGTGTTCATATAGTAACAGTCCGAAATGGAGCCCTGGGATTTCATGAGACCGATCGGGTGCATGGAAGAAATGCTCTCATAGGTACCATTTTCCAGGCAGTTGATGAGCACGGGCGTGGCCGAATCGCACCAGCCCCAGATGCCGCCGATGTTTTTCCGCTTTTTCCCTTCCCCACAGATCTTCCCCGCGAATACGCAATCCCTGATCGTCGTGTGGGAGTTTAATCCATGACCGAGGATACCGCCGGCATAATCACTGGAGATAGTAAGTGTGGCCGTAACCTTACAGTTTTTCAGAGTATTGGTGCCATCCGCAAAACCGACGACTCCCCCGGTGTGGTAGGTTGAGGATGTGATGCTCCCGTCAACAGTCAGGTTTTTAATGGTTGCATTCCTGATATAACGGAAGGGAGCAACCCCCGCCATATTGCTGTCGCCATCATTGCTTAATGCAGCGGTGATCGTATGGCCGCCTCCGTCAAACGTACCGCTGAACTCGTAGCCCTGTCTGCCTGCCATCTCTGCGGCGGTGATGTCACCGGCAAGGGTAACTGTCACGCCCTCGTAATCGAAGCCGGCCGTAACACTCTCTGCAAAGGCATTCCAGTCTCCTTCGTTTTGTATCGTGAGATTGGAGCCGCTGATTGTGTATTTCTCCCCGTTCTTATCGTAAACGGCTTTGGTAATCCCCGTGCCGTTGCAGATGGAATCTTTGACCAGAGAGCTTTTTATGATGCCCCCTGTGATTGCAGAGTCCGTAACCGTAGAGTAGTCCTGTATGGTACAGTCCTCTATCGTCGCGCCTGTAACTGTGGATTCTTTTTCAATGGTGCTGTTTTTGACCGTTGAACCGGATCCTATGGTGCTTCCCGATATCGTGCTGTATTCTATCGTGGCTCCTGATGCAGAACACTTACTCAAGGTGGAACTGCTGATGGTTTTGACTCCTGAGCCGGTGATACTGCCGGTCACTGTAGATTGATCGTTTACCATCAGAGTATTATCTGAATTTACTTGAATCTCCGCATCAGTTCTGATTGTGGAATGCTCGACCTTGACAGAACCGGATCCGCTTACTCTTATAGGCTTCTGGGAATATAACTCTGCACCATTGGTTAATTCAAACATATTTTCAATGGAATAACTATATGATGTATTAACCTGCGTCGTTTCTATCTTCGTCTTACTGACATAAAAAGGTTTATTGACAGCAATGGAGTGACCACTTTTATAGCTGTTGTCTATTATAATACTTCCTGCCCCATCGATATAAAACGGAATATCGACAAATATTCCCCAATAATCACTTGTATTAATCTGAAGCTTACACCCGTCATTTATCTTCAGATGGACTGCATCTCCTGCGGGATCATCACCGGAACATTGCACATAGATAGCATGGTTTATTGTCGTATCACGGTTCACTTGAAACCATCCGTTTCCTAACACGATATATGAAGCATCGCCCTTAGGTGTCGTCGGTAATTCAACAGCCTCATCTTCCGTCGCACCACCATCATAGCTCCTTTCGACGTTGTCTGCCCACGCTGTCACCACCCTGTCCGGCAAAAGCTTTGCCGTTATTCCTGTATCCGGCATGGTGAGGCTCGCAAGTACCAGCGCTGTAGCTGTGAGGATCCATATGATACGCTTTCTTACAGATTTCATGATTTTCTTCCTTTCTCTTTCAGATTGCTATTTTTTCCTTTCTGGCTTCGATGCTCTTCGTGGAAAAAAGCTCATATTCCTTTTCCAACAGTTCTTTTCGTCTTGCTTCTGTATTTTCTTCTCCTTTGGCCGAGCTCCACATACCACATCTTCCATTTCACATATTTATTGCATTAAAAACAAGGCGTTTTCCGCCGCCATTCTGAAATAAAATGTATCAAGATGTAGGGCATTTGTCAAGAAAGATCTCGCGCTTCTTCCATCACAAGCGTGCACAGCAATGATTGCCATAAGCAAACAGAGGCACCCCTGTCGGGGTGCCTCTGTAAAGCATGTTGTCCAGCTGATCTTTATGTCTTTTCACTATAGTTCCAGTAGCAAATTCACTTATTTCTTTACATGAAATGCTGCCATTCCCGGATAGACAGCTGCTTTACCGAGTTCTTCTTCGATACGCAGCAACTGATTGTATTTTGCCACTCTCTCACTTCTGCTGGGCGCTCCCGTTTTGATCTGGCAAGTGTTGAGTGCGACCGCAAGATCCGCGATCGTCGTATCTGCCGTCTCGCCGGAACGGTGCGAAGAAATTGCGGTATAGCCGGCATTATGCGCCATTTTGATCGCTTCAAGCGTCTCGGATACGGTACCGATCTGGTTTAACTTGATCAGAATGGAATTAGCCGCACCACTACCAATTCCTTTGGAAAGTCTCTCGGTGTTTGTTACAAACAGATCGTCTCCTACCAGCTGTACCTTGTCACCGATCTTTTCCGTCATGCGTTTCCATCCTTCCCAGTCCTCCTCATCCAGACCGTCCTCAATGGAGATGATCGGGTATTTTTCGATCAGGCTCTCCCAGTGTGCGATCAGCTCATCGGACGTAAATTCTTTGCCGGATTTGGGCTGTTTATAGAAGCCGATACCCTTATCGCTCTTCCATTCAGAGGAAGCTGCATCCATCGCGATCATAAAATCTCTTCCCGGCTCATAGCCTGCTGCCTTTACCGCCTCAAGAATCGTTTCGATCGTCTCCTCATCCGAAGAAAGATCCGGTGCAAATCCGCCTTCATCGCCAACGGAAGTGGCAAGACCCTTCCTCTTCAGGATCTTAGCCAATGCATGGAACACCTCTGCGCACCAGCGAAGAGCTTCCTTGAAAGACGGGGCACCGACCGGCATGATCATAAATTCCTGTGTATCAACCGTATTCGTCGCATGAGCCCCTCCATTTAAGATATTCATCATCGGCACCGGAAGCCGGTTGCCGGAAACACCACCCAAAAAGCGGTACAGCGGAATATCCAGAGATTTGGAGGCTGCTCTTGCCGCTGCAATGGAAACCGCCAGGATCGCGTTTGCTCCTAAGTTCGATTTGTCCTTTGTGCCGTCGGCCTCTAACATTGCCCGATCAACCGCATATGTATCAGAGGCATCGACTCCCTTCAATACATCATTTATGATCGTATTGATATTTTCGACTGCCTTCGTAACCCCTTTTCCAAGATATCTGTCCGCGTCCTGATCTCTGAGCTCTAACGCCTCGAATTCGCCGGTTGAAGCGCCGCTGGGCGCTGTTCCGAGCGCGACAGTCCCGTCACACAGTGTCACCTGCGCCTCCACGGTCGGATTGCCGCGGGAATCCAGGATCTCCCTTCCGATCACTTTTTCAATACACAATTTTGCCATGCTCTGGTCCTCCTTTTATGCTAAAATATCACCTCAAAAAGATACCTCCTCCCCTGTCATCTTTTACGATCAGACCGGGAAGGAGAATCACATGATTTATTCGAGTTAGTTATAGCATACTTTGGTTAGGCTTGTCAATCCTTTTTGCATATTTTTTCATGATACCGTTACTATTCACAGTCATTTCGGCTGCAAATAACATGATTCCTCTGTCTTCTCCGCGGGACACAATTCCATCTATTCTTCCTTTGCCAATGCATTCAAACGCTGCGTCCGCTTCCCGTCCTGCTTCATCTGATATTTCTCCAAATCCACTTTTCCATTCTTCACTTCGATTCCCTCTGCTTCCAAAAGCCTCGCCTGTGCTCCCAAACCGCCGAATGCAAATTCTCCGGCCAACTCCCCCTTCGCATTCACAACGCGGTAGCAGGGGATCCTGTCCGGATCCGGATTCTTATGCAGTGCATTGCCGACCGCTCTTGCCATCTTCCTGTCGCCCGCCATCTCTGCGATCTGCGCATACGTTGCCACACGGCCGCAGGGGATCTGTCTTACTGCCGCATAGATCCTCTTCGCCGGGCTGTCCGTGATCAGATCATAGCTGTCCGCGATCATCGCTTTCACATCCTGTGGCAAAATAGTGCCATCCAGAATGATGGTATTCCAGTGTTCCTTATTCTGGTGATATCCCGGAATGACCGAAGGATATATATCCCGCCAGAAAAATGCTTTCTCGGGATCCACCTTCACGTTAAGATTAAGATACCCGTCCTTCTCATACGTCCAGAGGAAAGCCTTTTTATTTCCCTTGTAACGGATCAGCTGCCAGTTGGGATCATGAAACGGTGCATCCTGATAAGTGTCCGGAAAGGACAATCCGTATGCCAACACCTGTTCTCTTGTCTTTTTCATAAAAATCACATCCCCGGATTCGTCATCACGCTCATACGACATTATCTCTTTGCCGTCCTCAGGTCTGTATGCGCGCATTGTTCTTTCAGATATCTAATCGTACCATGAAAATTTCCTTTTTTCAACTTTTTTGGTAATTTTTTTCGAACATATGTTCTTGCTTTTTCCCGAAATTCTTTTTATAATAGGGTCAGAATAAGTCAGTAATAAGTCAGAATAAATGAATAGCATATCAAATCAGAATGCTGCGCCTGACTGTAAAAGTGCTGTTTGCCGCACCATGCGCTGCCGACAAGAAGGAGCCCTATGGACAACGATTTCTTATACCTTCCCAAACAGGATATTTGGCATCCTTATACCTATATCGCCATCGACATGAAAAGCTTCTATGCATCCGTCGAGTGCGTAAAAAGGCATCTGGATCCGCTTCGCGCCCATCTGCTCGTAGCGGATGAAAGCCGCAGCGATCACACGATCTGTCTTGCTGTCTCCCCTGCTCTAAAGGCACTCGGTGTTCCTTCCAGACCGAGACTTTTTGAAGCCAGACAGGCGATCCGCCGCTACGAGCAGGCGCATCATACGCGAATCGAATACATCATCGCACTGCCGCACATGGCGGAATACGAGAGGATCTCCGCCCGGATCTATTCGATCTATCAGCGCTTCGCGGCACCGGAGGATATTCATGTGTACAGTATCGATGAGTGCTTCATCGACTGCACACAGTATCTTCATTTCTATCGGGAAGAGGCAGAAAGAAGCGGTCATTCTCCCGCGCACATCATGACACTGTCCATGATCCGCGCGGTACTGAAAGAGACCGGCATCACCGCCACTGCCGGCATCGGCTCCAATCTGTATCTGGCCAAGGTTGCCATGGATATCGTTGCCAAAAAAGCCATCCCGGACAAAGACGGTGTCCGCATTGCAGAGCTTGACGAGCATTCCTACCGCTGTCTTTTGTGGGGACACAGGCCTCTTACAGACTTCTGGCAGATCGGACGCGGCAGGGCCAGACGACTGGAGAGCAATTATCTCTTTACCATGGGCGATATCGCAGAGCGCTCCCAGTGGGACGAAGAATGGTTCTACCGCGCCTTCGGGATCGATGCCGAGATCCTGATCGACCATGCCTGGGGGATTGAGCCGGTGCGTATGAGCGATATCAAGCATTATAAAAGCGATCACAATTCCGTCTCCGGAGGGCAGGTGCTTGCGCGCCCCTACCGTTTTGAAGAAGCCTGTATCGTATTTACGGAGATGTCAGATGCTCTCTGCCATGATCTATATCAGAAGCACCTGGTCTGCTCTACCTTCAAATGGTGGACCGGCTATGATTATAAGAGTCTGGAAGAATGCCCTTCCTACGATGGTCCTATCACGATGGACTTTTACGGAAGACTCCATCCGAAGCATTCCACCGGCACTGTCCGCACGGCCAGCCGGACGAATCTTTCCGCGCAGGTCACTCCGCTTTTGCAGAAAGATTTCAGACAAAGAGCAGACCACAGACTCTTATTCCGCAGGCTGAACGTATGCGCCTGCGAAGTGAAAAGTGATGACGGCATTTACCAGCTTGATCTGTTTACGGATTATGAGAAACAGGAGAAAGAAAAAAGACTGCAGGACGCTATGCGTAAGATCCGCGCCCGTTTCGGAGAGAATGCCATCCTCAAAGGTACCAGTCTGTTAGAGGGTGCCACCGCCATGGAACGCAATCTGCAGATCGGAGGTCACAAAGCATGAACCATAGATATCGGAAAGTCCTGCAAAAAGGCAGACCCACTCACGAAAAAGGCGACAGCTTTTTCGTGGACCATCCGCCCATGCCGCTTTCTAAGCGTGCCAAGATCTTTCTTCCTTTTGATGCCCTAAAAGGCTTTGACGAAGCACTTCGGTCAAAAGCTCCGGCATCGGGAGAGGATACTTATGATACAATGGAGTAAACTAAGCAGACAGGAGGTGACAGCTATGTGTACCAGATTTTTCATTGAAGTCGGCGAGAAAGAGTTGACGGATATCCTGCAGGCCGCAAAGGACAGTCTGCTCGCAAATAAATTTAATCACCTGGGGTATCCCGTACTGACCGAAGGTGAGATCCGTCCGACCGATGTCGTCCCTGTGATCGCACCCAGCCCTCATGGGGAGCGCTCCGTTTATCCCATGAAATGGGGTTACACCATCCCTGCGCACAAGACGAAACTTTTCAATGCCAGATGCGAGACAGCCGCTGTCAAGCCTGCGTTTCGGGATGACTGGAGATCTCACCGCTGCATCATTCCCGCCTCTTATTATTTTGAGTGGGAACATATCAGGATGAAAGACGGTAAGACCAAGCCCGGGAGAAAATATGCCATTCAGCCCGGTGATGCCTGTCTGACCTGTCTGTGCGGTCTTTACCGGATTGAAAACGGGCTGCCGGTCTTTGTGATCCTGACCAGACAGCCCGGTGATTCTGTAAAGCATATTCATGACAGAATGCCTCTGATCCTTCCGCCCGAAAAGATCGATGACTGGATCGATCCGGGTGCAAAGCCGGAAGCAGTATTGCCGTATGCGCTGACCAGGATGGCGGTGGAATATGCCTAAGCCGGCACCCTGACAGCGGTGAACTGTTTTGCCTCCCACCGTTGCTTCATACCCGGATCTCTTCACCTGTATGTACATACACCAGCTGCTCCCCCATCTGTTCCTTCATCCATTCATACGCTGCCATCCCGGTGCAATGACCGGTATAAAACTTCGTCGGATACTGTTTTAAAAGCTTCGCTGTTTCTACGATCGTTCGGATCTCTTCCTCGTCATACTCTGTTTTCTTCATCATATGGAATCCGCTGACGACCGCATCCGGTGCACTTTCGTACAATGTCTCATATCGTTTTAAGATATTTAAGATCCCGTTATGGGCACAGCCGGAAAAGAGCACATGGCGCTCTTTTTCGCAGATGACCAGACACTGTTCATGCCCGAACGTATCCTGTACATAAGCGCCGTTTTTCAGCTCCTGCAGCCGTTTGTTTGTCCGCGGCACCGGATAACTGCCGGAGAGTTGTGAAAACAGAAACAGCTCATCATCGATTTTCAGATTCCCCGTCACAGGCACTGCCTGCGGCAGCTTCATGATCTCCTTATCGATCCCGATATAGCGATATCCTTTTTCAGAACCGTCATAGGCATAATAATCTGCAAAAGCTGTTTTTTGCAGATAGATCTTTGCGGTCGGATTACTCTTTGCAAACGGCAAAATTCCACCGGAATGATCATAGTGCCCATGACTTAAGATCACCGTATCCACAAGGCTTAAATCGATCCCGAGCGTCTTCGCATTTACAAGGGTATCCTCCGATGGTCCAAGATCCATAAGAAGCTTATGGTGTTTCGTCTCGATATAAAAAGACAGCCCGTGTGCGGCAATGCAGCCTGCGCGTCCCTCTGTATTTTCTATAAGGTTTATGATCTTCATAACGTCTTCCCTTCCTTCCGGCTTCTCATCGTTGTGCAGCATCAAGTCCAAAGTACCAACGTCTTTTTATCCTCACGGCCGGCTTGTGCGCATTCTTCCGCAAAGCACCTGTCAGTCATCCGCCGCTCCATGCGTTTGCTCCATATAAGCATCCATAATCTCCAGTCTTTTGGAAACATACTGTTTTAATACGGACAATTTAAGCGCCGCATTCTGTTTCGTGCTCTCAGGCCAGCGTTTACAGTCCCTTACATATGCGCCGGAATCATAGATCTCTTTCTCGTATTTTTCCAGCATGGCAAGGAGTTTTTCTTCTGACCAGGCATCTTTTCTGAGCTTTCGATAACGCGCGAGGATCTTTTGGTCTAACGTCTCATCGCCCAGCTCATAGAGCCTGCCGAGTGCCGAGTGATCCAGGATATTTTTATGTTCTTTTACATCATATCCGTAGGGCGCGATATAGTTCGCCTCTACCCTGTCGTCATAGATATTTCCCCAGGAGATATCCATGTCCCACGGCGTATAGAAGGCCTTATACTCTCCCTCATACATCCGGAATGTCGTGAAGATATTTTTTGACCAGTTATCTTTTCCCTGGATCAGATTCAAAAACAGATAAACATCGATCACATTGTCCACATCGACCAGCCGGTAGATTTCCTCCGGACAGGAAGCATCCTCCTGCTTATCGTAGAACCCTGCAAGCAATTCCCAGGCCTTCGTCTCATCTTCCACCGTACTTTTGATCTCATATCCCACGATTGGGAACTGATGCCTGAGTTTTTTGTCCCACTCGCATTTTTCATGGGAATTCTTTTTAAAAACACAGCCTTCGGAATATCCTTTCCTGTCTTTTGAAACTCCCAGCTGTTTTTCATCGATCGGATATCCCAGTGCGTACAGCCCCCAGTATCTGTGATTGACAAACAGCTCCACAAAACGGTATTCCATCCCGTTTTGAATCCCGAACAGATTGTGGCCGGCACAGGAATCATACCACAGTGCCGAACAAAAAACATTCCGGACACGTTCCTGATCGTTGTATGCCGCATACAAAATCCAGTCCTCATCCTGCCGCATTCCCAAAAGGGAACGGGAATTCTTGCGCAGACTGCCTCCCACAGAGTCCTGCTGCAAAGAGATCCGAAGACCGGCCTTTGGATAATTGCGGGTCATGCCGCCTCTGGCGTGGATCAGTGCGTCGGATTCCACCAAACGGTTCGCAGCCTGCTTACGGTTATCAAAAAGAATAACGCTCATATCCGTTGTCCCATCCCCCAGCGTCACTTCCATCAATGGCAGGCTCGTACAGTGCAGTGTCGTCTGATGATACTGTGTCCCGGTATAGACTAAGATCTTTATGTTCTCATCCTGTTCCAGCATTTCCCGTGTGATCTGTGATGTCTCAAATGCCACCTGCACGTTATCTTTTATGGGCCGGAAGGTCACATAAGGATCCTGCGCGTGCGGATGCCCCTCGATCAGCGAATAATACCACTCGTCCGTCTCGTCATCATAAAACAGATCGTATCCGTTAAATGCAAGCGCTTCCAGTAACTCCTCGTTCGTCTCTGTCCGGCCGGCTGTGATCTTTTCCCATTCCGTGCCAGAGATCCTGTACTGTGAAAGTGTTTTTTCACCCTCCGCCCAGGCTGCCAGCGCAAAGAACAATACAAAAGACAGCACCAATATACCGATTCCTGCCATCCTGCGTTTCCAAAAAAACATCATACCAGATCCTCTGCATCATATGTCAATAAGGAAAAGCGTTCCACTCCTTCGATCTGTCCAAGCTCTGTTGTAAACCCGGCCGGATCTTTCACCGAAAGCTCTATCACCAGATGAATATCCTCCGCTCCCTGATAGATCCTGCTTTGTACCTTATACGCCTTCGTATGCTTCCCGATCACGGCAACGATCTCATTTTCCACATTTTTGCGGCTCTGCACTACAAGAACATACGGTTTTTTGCCAAATTGCAGATTTTCCATCACCAAAAGCACGATCGTCACGAGAAGTGATGTTAATACTGCCACTTCATAAAGCTGACAGCCGCATATGATCCCCGTATGGATCGACCATAAAATGTAGATCATGTCCACAGGATCCTTGACCGCGGTACGGAAACGCACGATCGCCAATGCACCGATGGTTCCCAATGTGATCACGATATTCGACTGCAGGCACAGGATGATCGTGGAAATAAAAAACGGGATCACCGCGATGCTGATATGAAAAGACCGGTTGTAAAACGCTCTGTGCGACACAACACGATAGATCACAAACTCATAAACAGAAAGCAGCAGCACGCAAAAGAGCACCGATACGATCACGGCAGTCCCCACCTCCTGTTTGGAATAAGAATCGGCAATGGTTTGAAAAACAGTTTGTAAATGATTCATTTGTACACTCCTTCTATTGTTTTGCGGCCCAGGTAATATTTGGAAAATGCCGTTACCGGAAACCGGTCAATGTTCATGCTCTTGCGGATATACCCCGGCAGGATCCGGTCAAATTTGATCTCGAGGATCTGTTGTTTTTGAGAAACGGGATACCAGTCCTGTATCCCTGTAAAAAATCCCTCCGTCCGCGGTGACGCCAGAATATTTTTGTCAAACGTGATGCGGATATGTGTCAGCGGCTCCGAAAAAGCCGTCCGTTCATACCGGATCACAACCTTTGGTTCGAACTTCTTACGCATGATATCCAGACAAAATCTTCTCAAAAGCGGGTCTTTCGCTTCCCAGAACAGCTCTGCCGCCCCGCCTTTGCTCAAAGCGATCGCCTGTTCTTTGTTGATCGTACAGGTATCCTTACAGCATCTGCCAAAAAGCTTTTCCTTGCGCTCGAGCTTAAATGTCTCCCCCGCCTGTGCGCCATAATGTCGTATCCTGTATTTGAACCTCTGATTGTCCCCGGCATCATTCTCGCCGGCGCAGGTATCTTTGTGGTCGTCAAAATAGAGGCTTGTCACAAGATAGATCCCATCCTCCCCCGCATACCTGTCAAGCGGCACGATAGGTAGCAGCCGTTCCTTTAACAGATCAAGCTGTCTGTCCGTCGCATAATACTTCCATTCGTTCCGGTAGATCTTCTGTTGTGGCTGTTTATGGTTCTGTCCTGCTGTCATTCCGATCCGCCTCCTTTCTCCCGGCTGAATCTGCGGCAAATTACCGTTTTGCGCGTTTTATGTATTTCCCGCTTCGCTGCAGTCTTACTCCACGACCGGCGTCCAGTATTCCTGATTATAAATATCCGTCAGTCTGTAAGTCAATTTCTTCTGCCCGTCACCTACCGGCACATCGCTGATGGTCAGCCCGCCGTCTATTTGCATCTGCTCCCCCAACAGATAGCTGTCCTGATAGGTCCCGTCATAGCTGTAATAATCACAAACAAAATCCAGCGTATCGCCGTCCTCTAATCCGGTCATGCTCTTGGCGATCGTTTCTGTCTGCCCCTCCACATAGTCTGTCACTGCACCGGCCACAAAGCCTTTCGGCTCTTTGTCCGTAAACACTAAGATCAGATTGGCTCTCTCACCGTTTAACAGAACCGGTACCCGGCCCGTGATCGTATAAGCATCGTTTCCTTCCTCTGTCGTATCGATGTGATAATAAGGAACCACCTGTCCGTTGATCGCTAACCATGTTCCCTCCGTATCCGCGATCAGATTGCCTTCGTCATCATAGGAAAACAGATTGTCAAGTCCCAGATCCACATAACCTTCGCCATCATCATAGAACATGTTCAGATCAATGTCATGCACCAGAGACCACTGACTTTCGGACAGTTTTAATACGAAATCGCCATTCTCCTGCTTTGTCCAGAACAGGCTGTTCGCATCCAGATGATTCATGGAAATATAATTGCCGGTCTGTTCCTCCGACAAAGCCCTGTCTGTATAAAACTCTGTATTGGAATCGTCCAGTCCGTCCACCATACTGCGGTCGGAAAGAAACGAAGTCAAAAGCTGCGTGAACACTTCTGTGCCCTGCGAACCCGCCGCGGATGCCGCTGTTCCGAGAAGCGAACCGATCGGCGAACTGCTGCCTCCTGCCGCAATCTGTCCGCCAGTCTCCAGTCCCGCGAATTCTTTAATGCATTTCGCATATTCCGCGTCCATGCCGATATCGCTGTATGTATTGCAGGCCTTGTCCACAAAAGATGTTCTCTTATACGGGAAGTAAATGGAAACACCATTGGCATTCGTCATGTTGGCAGAAGTACGGTTGTACTTTACCGCATCCCGCAGGACCTTCGCCAGCTCTTTTCCCTCATCCGTATTCATATTCTCTGCAAGGTTTACCAGATCCACCTGATCGATCTTAGAGCTTGCTGCAAACTCTCTGGTACCGTAACGAGCATCCGATACCGTTTTATAAGCCTCTTCGTTTATCAGTCGATTGACCGATCTCGAAAATCCTGTCAGCTTATCCGGCACCGTATTGGAAAACTCTGCCAGGTCGATGACGGAAAGAGTCGTTTTCTGTCCTCTGCACTGTGAGGCACAGGCATTCGTAAAATCATCAATAATGTTTTTTCCGATCTCCAGTGTCGGCATGGAGGTATCCGCACCCAACTTCGTCAGCCAGTTCGTATAATACCAGCCGATCCCCGGTTCCGTCTCCTCGGAAGCCAACAGGTAATCGCCATAAGGCTCCAACATCAGTGCAGTCTCTGCCGTCGCCATCAGGCAGGCGTCAAATCCGATAAAGTCGAAAGTCATCCCCGCTTCCTTTAGGGCTTTTTGAATACCGCCAAGACTCATGGAACCACTGTTTTTATTCTTCTCATCATAGCCAAATCCACTGACGGATCCTCCGCCATGGTCCCAGAAGATCAGCTCATTACGGTTTGCCGGATATTTGGCACTGCACCATTTGATAAAGGAAGTAAGGGTTGCCGGATCGGTCATTGCCTTATCGCCGTCATCTTCCACAAGCAGCTTTAATCCGCCATCCTTCACCTGATAGATCTGATTCTCACGGTTGCTGATACCGCCTGTTTTCCACTGGTTACAGCCTCCGGTGTATACAAGGATATTCACATTATCCCCGTATTTTGCAGCCGCCATCTCCCCCAGATCATTGGAGGCCATACCGCTTCTTGACTCTAAATCCGTACCGCACAGATAAATCATAAGCGTCACAACATCCGAACCGTCTCCCTTGATCTGTGTGCGCTTTTCTCTGGAGCCTTCGGCTACTTTTGTATTGATCTTATACTGATCATTGGATACGTCTGTGACCTGCTGCATGACGGCGGTCTGATCATTTGCGGTATCTGCCCCGCCATCTGAAGAGGTAGACGGATCGCCGCCTCCCAGGATCAGATAGACGATGATCGCGATCACCGCCAAAAATCCGCCGCCTCCGGCTGCCGCGCGTTTTGCGCCGCCTCTTGTGCTTTTTCTTCCACCATATCCATCAGACGAGCCTACCGGTCCCGTTCCTAATCCACTGCCTCTGCGGTTGACATTGCCCCCGCCGGACGTCACGTTTTTCTCTCTGCTCCTTGGCCTGTTATCTGCCATGTTTCTTCCTCCGGTCTGTTTTATATTATTAAGCGGGAGACAGGAAATCCTCCTGTCCCCCTCTCAATTTCCGTCTTTTAGTATACCAACCCTGTTGTCTTGTTGCAAGCACGAATCTGCATAGTACCTTTGGAGCTCACAGATACTCTCTGATATCCTCTGCAAGCCGTTCTTCGATATGGATCAGCTTCTTCGTGATATCCTTTGTCTTTTGATCTGCCGCTTCATACCGGTTTAAATACCGGTTCAGGGATTTGACTCCCATATTGCACCCGTCTGTGATCAGGGCCGCAATGGTCTGATCGGATTCCTTCATCACAAGCTTCATGTTTGTCTTGACCCAGGACATTCCTTTTGCCATGGGATTCGGCTCCTTCCCGTCATCTTTATAACGGTCCAGTAAAACCTGTATTTCCTCTTTCAGTTTTTCATGATCGCTCTTGCCTTCTGTAAGATATTTACGAAGCGTACTGTCATTCACATACTCCAGCACTTCATCGATGGACTCCACCCCCATCTTGATCCCCGCATCGCATTCTCTCAATAATTGAATGGTATCTGATTCCATCATCCTTTATTCCTCCTGTTCTTTTTTCATTAGTATGACCGTTTTTTTTCATTTTATCGGACTCCGGAAAAATTTCCCGAAAGACAAAAAGCGCCGGAGAATAATCTCCTGCGCTTTTTTGCACACATCAGCCCTGCTGTTTATGTTCACCGTACCAAATGCCCGTATCCGGATCATTTCTGTTCTTCGTTTTCAAAATGATAGTCCTTGCCCGGCAGCACTGCATTGAGTATGATCCCGATCAAAGATCCTACGGCAAGTCCCGACAGACCGATGTTCATATCCCCGATATGAAGTACGATCGCCCCGACCGCACTGTATTTGATCCCGATGGAAAGTACCAGAATGATCGCTGCAATGATGACATTTCTGGTCTTATTAAAGTCAACCTGATTCTCCACGATATTACGGACACCGACTGCCGAGATCATACCGTAAAGCACTAACGAAACGCCACCGATCACAGGCGTCGGGATCGCTGAGATACAGGCAGAGATCTTCGGAGAAAAGGAAAACAGGATCGCAAATCCTGCCGCGATCCGTATCACGAGCGGATCGTAGACTTTTGACAGCGAAAGCACACCGGTATTCTCACCATAGGTCGTATTGGCCGGAGCCCCGAACAGGGAAGCCAGTACCGTAGCCAGTCCGTCGCCCATCAGGGTTCTGTGAAGCCCGGGCTCCTTGATAAAGTTCTTTCCGACTGTCGAAGAGATCGCGGAAATATCGCCGATGTGTTCCACGATCGTTGCAAATGCGATCGGCATGATCGTGATGACGGAAGTTATGATCAATTTCTTATCTGCCTTTCCAAACAGGGCAAATACCGTATCCTCCATCGCAAAAGGCATTCCAATCCACTTCGCTTCTTTGATGGCCTCGATGCTTGACTGGCTGAACAATCTCAGATTGTCAAGTCCGCCCATTGCAATATAGGCTGTCCCGTTCGCATCCTGTATCGTTTCGCCAAAAATAAATGCCATCGCGATCGCTGCAAAAGTCGCACCCAGCACGCCCAGAATGATCGGAATGATCCGCATCATTCCCTTTCCCCAGATATTGCAGATGATGATAATAAGGATCGCGATCACTGCGATCGGCCAATTGGTTGCACAATTGTCAACCGCAGACTGGGAAAGTGTCAGTCCGATCGCGATGATGATCGGCCCCGTTACGATCGGCGGGAAAAACTTCATGACTTTCTCTGCGCCAAACGCTTTGATCAGACCTGCAAGTATCAGATAAAGAAGTCCCGCACACGCCACGCCGACGCAGGCATAGGGCAGAAGCTCCCGTTCTCCGCCCGGTGCGATCGCTGCATATCCTGCCAGAAAGGCAAAAGAAGAACCCAGAAATGCCGGAACCATTCTCTTGGTCAGAAAATGAAACAGTAATGTTCCAAGTCCTGCAAAAAGAAGGGTCGCCGACACACTGAGTCCTGTCAGTGCCGGTACTAAAACGGTCGCTCCGAACATGGCAAACATGTGCTGTGCACCGAGCATCAGCATTTTGCCGCCTCCCAGCTGCCTGGCGTCATAAATGCCGTCTTCTTTGGTTTTTAAATTCTTTTCCATCGTGATTCCTCCCTGATTTTTTCAGACTCTATCTTATAGTATATCGGGAGAAATGACAATACCATTTTCAAAACTTATTGATAGAACTTATTGATAAAACATCTCCAGATTCCGTTTGAACAGCTTCGCCGGTCTGTGCCCTGCTCCTGTAACGGTCTCATCCGTCTCGATCACGTAGGGAGCGATCTTTCTGCGAAAATTCGGAGTCGTAAGTTTTTCCCCCAGAATGATCTCGTAGGTCTCCTGCAGGCTGTAAAGCGTAAACTTCTCCGGCATGAGATCGAATACGATCTTTCCAGCGTCCTGAGCTCTTTCCTTTAAATCCATAAATGCTCTCACGATGATCTCTGCGTGATCAAATGCCAGTCCGTTTTGTTCGATGATCTCATAACTTACTGTCTCATGATGTGTCAGAAAGCTTCGCACCTGCTCCACTGTGGCTGTCAGTTTTTCTCCGCTTCGGAAGCTTCGCAGGCTCAGTAAGAATCTTGTCCGTATCTCGGCTCTGGATTTTTGTACATGTTTTTTCATTTCTTCCTGTTCGATGTCGATCACAAACCAGTCTGCCTCTCCTGCATCCGATCCGGCCTGTACTTTGTTTCCGTCCGCATCGATCAGTGCCAGAAATCCCTGCGACACGACCCATCCTCTGGGATCTCTGCCCGGCGTGCTGAATACGCCAAACGGCTCTAAATATGCCCGACTGACACCAGTCTCTTCCTGCAGTTCCCGCATGGCCGTCTGTGAGAGTGTCTCATCCTTCATCGCAAAACCGCCCGGAAGTGCCCAGTAGTCTTTATAGGGAAATCCTCCTCTTTTGATCAGCAACAGTCCCACTCTCTGTCGCGGTTCCCTCCTGTAATCTTCCTTTTCCTCCTCCGCCTGTGTCAGGATCGCAAACACCGCAATATCCGCGGTCAGGGAAGGTCTGTCATATTTACTCATATCATATCCGGCAAGAAATTCTTTTTCGTCCGGTGTCATTTTATAAGGTGCCATATCGTCCGCTCCTGTTTAAGGTTCATGAATCTCTCAAAGTCCTGTTGCTCTTTGAATCTTTAAGTCCTTTTGATTATAGCAGAAAAATGACTATTCTGCGAGAAGCTTTTTTACGGAATTGCGATCCTCTCCGTCTGACACGTAGGCTGCCGTCTGCTCTTTCATTCTGTATTCATTTATATGCGTCAGGGCGATAGCGATATGTCCTGCGCAGATTTCCGGAAGTGTTTCTTTGGCAAAATCTTTCTGTATTCTGTCCTGCAATTCTTCCAGGTCAAGATGTCCATAGCGTATCGTTCCCTGATAGGGATTGGGCACATTGGTAAGATCCGTCATGTTCGGGTTGATCTGCTCCTTCGGACACTCGGCGGCAAATTGTCCGGCTCCGTGTCTGGTCATATAGGTACGGGTAACGTAGCAGACTTCGGTATCGATCGTTCTTTTTCCATTTTTCTCCTGTTTGCCCGGATCCACTTCTCCAAACACATTCTTTAACAGCTCTGCCGGATTTTTCAGTCCGGTATGACTTGGTGTGGTATGCACCCCGAACTCCGTCCGGTCTTCATCCAATAGCAGTCCCTGTCCGTTTTCAAAAATGATGCGGTCATAATTCATGATCACTCCGTCTTCTGACAGCCTTATGAGCCGGGACATTTCCTTAAAGTCTGAGATGTAATGTCCGATAAGCTCCGGATCGTCAATAATGCTCTGCCAGTTGTCATCGATCTGCGTGATCCCTTTCTTCGCCAGACGTTTTTTTTGAAAGCTTCTGCATTCCTCCAGGTAATTTCGCAGCTGTTCGTCATTCATGACAAGCAGTTCTCCCAGCCGGCAGCCATCCCTGACGATCGTCTCCCAGATGCCGATCCCGCAGCTTCCGTGTCTTGCATCCTGTCTGCTTTGCTCTATCATCTGATTCGTGATCATCTCAAAGGGTGTCGTTACCATACATCCGGGGTTGGCATATATTTTTATTTCCCGGTCTGTCTTTTGTCCGTTTCCCCAAAGCTCCTCATACTCTTTCATGAACACCATCGGGTTTATGATATATTTTTCCGGATAATAACTGTCCGCTCCGGCATAGGTTCCACTTCCGAAATGATGGAATACATGCCGTTTTCCTTCGGGGGTCACAACCGTATGACCACGCTGGGCTCCGCCATTGCTCAGGACTACGATCGCCGTCCTTTTCTGCCCGATCGCCTCTGCCGCATAATAATCGGTCATCAGACCTTTTCCCTCATCCCCGAAATTTGCCCCGATCACAATCCTGATATCCGTCATGCTGTATGCCTCCTATTTTAAGTTCCGTATCCTACCATGAAATCCCCATAAGTTTTGGCAGCAGCGCTTTTTTCTTTGGTTCTGCCGGCGCGCTCTTCATGCCAATATCCGTCAGGAACGCCTCTTCCTCGTTTTCGTTCCCGCCTTCCGCCTCTTTTGTTACGATATCGATGATCTCATTGGTAAGGCTGTTCAAATTTACTTCCCGGAAATGCTTCTCATCCAGGTACTCCTTCCAGGATCTGCGGATCCCTGCCAGATCCCAGTCCCTGCCATGTCTGACATTCAAGTGATAAAGCTCGTATTTCTCTGTCACTTCCGCATACAGATCCTTTGTCTCCACATCCCCCTGCAATTTATCCCCGATGATATTTTGAAGCTGTTCTTTCGGAAGATAAGGATTGATCCGCTCATCTCCCATGGTAATGATCATGCCTTTTTTGCCTCTCTTCCAGGCATCCAGTCTGGTATGGCGTGCTCCGAAATACCACGCCGCCGTATAGGATTCGTATTTGTTGCCGCCTCCTCCGAATTCAAAAAACACCTTGTCAAGCTGCTCTGCGATGCGGATATCAGACTCAAACTGTGATACCTGCAGCGGGCATCTGTCATAGACAAAATCTCCGATTCCCATGATCATGAATTCCACATCTTTTACCTTTTCATAAAGCTGCGTCATGATCACATTTAACTGCTTTGCCACCTCCACAGCCGCATTTCCCATGGATCCTGTCACATCAAGTGCCAGTATGACCGGGATCGTGTTGGGATGTTCCTCACTGTCACAGCACTCTCTGGTAACATTTGCCGGATCTAACATCTTATCCAGGTTTCTTGCCAGAAATATCTCCTGATTGCTCATCTCTCCCGCAATTCTCCCGTCTGCTCCCACTGTTCTGTTCATCTTCTTTGCATAACTTCTGAATGTGTCTTCTCTCCATGCTCCGCTTCCCATAATGCATTCTCCTTTCAATCTCTGATCATTTTGCTGCTTTCACTTTTTCCAATTTTTTCCATGTCCTGTTTTTATTCTCTGCGGTCGGAAACAGATGAAATAAATCATTTAGCATTCATTCAGCATCTGCCTCGTCGAAATCAAACGCAAACATATCGTAGAACATATCTTTACCGCCTCCCATAAGCATAAGCGGCAGCATACCTGACATTCCGTCCGTGCCCTTCCCGCCTGTTCCCTTCATCATCTCGGAGAGCATCATGTATTTCAGTATCTTCCCCATTCCTTTGCCATCCTTCGCAAGATTATTGCCGAACATGGAAACGATCCTGCCGTAAAAATAAGTGTTTCCCATAAATACATGCCGCTCCGGCAAAATGGTTTCCACCGTGGAATCCTCATAATTGATCGCGATGATCGAATCATTGTCGGCCTCTATGACACATTTGGGTCTGCCGCCCGCCAGAATGATATCACCGGTCTTTACTCTGTTTACCGGGATCAGGAAAAAGAACTCTTCTCCGACATGGAAAACAAAATTATCACAGTTGGTCAGACGTTTGTTCAAAACATCATATGTCTTATACCCGCCTGTCGTCTTGATCGCGATCTTTCCGTCCACGGAAAGTCTGCACATACCCGGCGCGATCTTTCCGAACATTCCATCAAACATACCATTCATAACACTCCTCCTTTTCTTCTGTCTGCCTGTTCTTTTATTGTTTTGTTAGTATCTTTTTGATAATATCTCTGTTTAAAAAAATAATTCTTTTCTTTACTTTTTGTTATTATCACTTTGATATTATCTTTATGTCTGTATGATAATATCTTTTTGATAATATGTCAAGTTTTTTTTGATTTTTTACAAAAAAATTCCTGCCACCCCGTCTTCTTTCGGTGTGGCAGGAGCATTGTTACTATTTACAGCCGAAATGTGCATTTACTGCGCATTTACGGCTCAATAAACTAACGTGGCAAAATCCGTTATATACAAGCATTGATCTTTTGCAATTCTTCTTCTGTAAATACTGTATTTTCGATCGCTTTCACATTATCGATGATCTGGGATGGTCTGGAGGCTCCGATGATAACGGATGTGATATCCTGATCCTGTAACAGCCATGCCAACGCCATCTCTGCTAACGTCTGTCCTCTTTCGGCCGCGATATCGTTGAGCTTTTTTATCTTCTCCATCTGCTCCGCATTCAACTGATCCTCATGCAAAAATCTGCCGTCTGTCCGCACTCTGCTGTCTGCCGGAATCCCATTCAGATACCGGTCCGTCAGCATTCCCTGCGCAAGCGGTGAAAAACAGATGATCCCTTTTTTCAGCTTATGGGAAGTTTCTTTCAGACCGTTTTCCTCGATCGTTCTGGTCAAAATATTGTAACGGTTCTGATTGATGATAAAAGGCACATGTCTGTCTTCTAAGATTGCCGCAGCTTTTTCCAGTGTGGGACCATCGTAATTGGACAGACCCACATACAACGCCTTCCCGCTTCTTACGATCTGTTCCAGTGCTCCCATCGTCTCCTCAAGCGGTGTCGCAGGGTCCATTCTGTGATGATAAAAAATATCCACATATTCCAGTCCCAGACGCTTAAGAGACTGATCCAGACTGGCGATCAGATACTTCCTGCTGCCCCAGTTGCCATACGGTCCCTTCCACATATCATAACCGGCCTTTGTGGAAATGATCAGTTCATCCCGGTAAACTCCCAGATGTTCTTTTAAGATCTTTCCGAAGTTTTCCTCTGCACTGCCGGGCTTTGGTCCGTAATTGTTTGCCAGATCGAAATGAGTGATACCGTTGTCAAAGGCTGTAAAACACATCTGTTCCATATTGGCATACACACCCGTATCTCCGAAGTTGTGCCACAACCCCAGCGAAACGGCCGACAGCATTAATCCGCTGTCACCGCACCTGTTGTACTTCATCTTTTCATAACGGTTTTCATCTGCTACATACATATTTATTCCCTCCATTTACCGTCATATTATTTTTTTATTTTACTAAATACGCCCCGTTTTTTCAACAAAATATACCGCCATTTATCCATACTGTGTAAAGCATCCCCGCTCCCAGCATTTTCGCAATCCATTTTGTTTTTTTGCGATACTTTTTTATACCTCCTATTTTACTGTGATCGTAACATTCTTCACGGCTTTTTTCACTTTATCTGTCTCTGCTGCCGTGATCTCGATCACATATTTTCCTTTTTTTGCCCCCTTCTTAAAGGTAACCACTCCCTTTGAGGATACCTTGATATACTTTTTCATTTTCGCAGGGTACTTCTTAACCTTATAAGTCAGTTTGCCTGCATTGGTCTTTGCCTGCAATTTTACAGTCTGCTTTGACTGTTTTAATCTGGCAGCCTTCACAGTTTTCTTCCCGGCCCTGATCACACCGATGCTCTTTTGCACCGGTTTTTGTACCGAAGGAGCCGGCTTTGCGGATGACGGTTTTACTTCCTGCGGACTCTCCTGCTTTGCAGGCTTGATCGTAACAGAAACCGTGATTTCTTTTTGCAGCCCGTACATTTCGATCACTGCAGTCAGTTTTTCTGTCTTTTCACTCTCCGCTTTCGCAGGCTGTTTTACCGTCGCCGTCTTACCATCCTCCCCGATCAGGATATCTTCACTTTCTGATTTCCAGGTCACTTTTCCGTCATAATCCGGAAGCTCTACGATCCTCTCATCAAGCACAATGCCCTGAATCGTACCCGCAAATTCCGTAAGAAGTGCTTCCCTGAAAGGTGTCGGCATGCCGGCTCGCAGTTCCTCCTGCGTCATGGCATAATTGACGATCCGGAAATTATCAAGCAGACCCTTGCAGTATTCTCCGCTTCCCCAGTTTGCTTTTCCAAGATACAAAATACTGTTGTCTCTCAAAATGGCCGGGATCTCATATGCACTATCCACTTCTGATTTAAGCTCTCCGTTTACATACAAAGAAGTAATCCCTTCCTCCAATACGATATCGACTCTGCACCAGTCGCTTCCTGTCTCTGTGCTTGGACTGACCGGCCTCTTTCCGGTATTGTGATAGCGTTCTACCGTTGTTTTCCCGTTGTTTACCAATGCGCCGATATAATGCTCCGCGGAAGAAGTCTGTGCATTCGTATCCGGTGCGGCATAAAACAGCCAGTTGGTATCTTTCCGGTCCGGTTTCATATCAAAGGAAACTGTAAGCTCCTGTGCTCCCGTTAAAAGACTGCCGCCCTCTCTGTCTGTAACCGTCAGATACTGTCCGCTGCTTCCATCCAGATACAAAGCCTTTCCCTGTGTCCGGTCGTAGCTGTCCTTTAACGTAAAGCTTCCCTCTGCCTTTGCATATTCACTGATAAATCCATTATCTTCATCGTCAAAGTCAAACTCAGCCAGCGTCTTTTTATCAGTCTCTTTCACCGCTTCCACTTCGACCTCAAAATCCGTGCTTTGTCCTCCATAGGTCACTTTGACCTCCTGTGTTCCCGCTTTTGACAGATCTGCGTCAAAGGTAAACAGTCGTGTATTCTTCGTTCCTGCCTCGTATGTGACGTCTTCCTTTTCTCCATTGGGATAAAAAACCGTCAAAACCAGTCCGGTCGGATTGATCCGTCTGGCATTCTGTTTATAAGTTGTCTTCCCCGGCAGTTTTTTTACCTCGATACTCTCAGGACCATACGCCTCCATAACTCTGTCATACTCTTCACTTGTCAGATTTAAAATCGTTCCGTGCCGTTTGTGAAGCGTATCAAAATTGTAATCATTGTCTGCCGTCTTGATCCAGTCTGCATTTTCAATATCTGTTGTGTAAAAAGGCACATAGCCGACGCCGCCGAAATTGTCCGCATACAGTCCATAGGTTTCCTGTTTCACGCCGTTTTTCTCGATCCAGTCATCTTCGTTATAGCGAAACAGTTCCGGTCCTTCCAGCGACGGACTAAAGCCTGCGATCTTACTGATATAACCCTGTTCTTCCCAGTTTTCCTGCAAAAGCCAGTCATCCTGATCTATACATTTCTCCAGTTTGATCGTACCGTTTGCAGCGGAACCTCTGTAATAATTTCCTTCACTGTCACGTATCACCGTGGTATCGATAATGTGATCATTGCCATTATCAATAAAAACCTGCGGTTGGGTAAAGGTCTGAAAATCCTCTGTTCTGCTGTAATAGACATTCTGATAAGAACCAGCCGCCTTCTTCGTCATGGAAGACCAGTATACGATGAAGTCTTCGTTTTCCTCATCATAGATCGCTTCCGGCGCCCATGCACATGTGGTATCAGCCGGTGCCACATCCGCAAGCCAGGGCTCTGACCAGTTTACCAGATCCTCCGATTCCCAGACTCTCAGGCAATGACTTCCGTTAAACTGTGAAGTTCCCCACCCCACTGTTCCGTTTGCAATATTTTCCGGTCCGATACAAAGATCCGTGGCAAACAGATAAAATTTTCCTTCCCTGGGCGAGCGCACTAAAAACGGATCCCTGACCCCCGCCTGATTCTGTGTCTTATCGATATCCTCTTGCGTCCTTACCGAATCTGCCACAGATAATACCGGCTTTTTGTTATTCAGATCCATCCAGTTGTTGCCATCGCGGCTTGCCGCAAACCAGATCTGCTGTTCCTGCGCACCTGCGTTATCCACAAAATAGGCAAACAGATAATCGGTTGTTTTTTCATTCTCCGCTTTCACTGTTTCCTTCTGCGCACTCTGCCTGCCGGTCGCATACACAGGCACAGACTGCATTGCCATAGCCGCTGCAAATGCACCCGCAAGCACACCCAACACCTTTCTTTTCATTTTTTTGTTCATTTTTATGCTTCCTTTCTGTTTTAGAGCCTTGCATTTGTATCTTTTTTTTATTTTGCTTTGGATGTCATTCTTCTCATGCGTCATTTTGTCTTTATCCGGGCTTTTATTCTTGAATATCTGTCCTATTTTAACATAATCTCTTATCACGTTCCACATTTATTTTTTAAGCATCTTGTAAACGGCCGAACGGGAAAAAGGGAGTACCCATACCGCAGCATGGATACTCCCCCGTCTTGTTCTGTCTCTTCCGAAAAAACACGGATTTGTTTTTGGTTTCTTCCGATTATTTAATTTTTGCCCCGGAAGGAAGTCCGCTCTTTTTCAAAAGCTTTGCATATGCCTTCTTCTGTTTCTTCGGTACCTTCACGGCAGCTTTCTTATAGATGCCCTTGAATGCATTCTTTCCGATCTTCTTCAAAACAGTGGATTTAACCGTAATCTTCTTTAAATACTTAGCTCCCTTAAAGGCATTGGCTCCGATCGTTGTCACTCCAGCCGGGATCACAACCTTTTTCAGTGCTGTACAACCGCCGAAAGCATTCTTTCCGATGGTTACCACAGTTGTCGGGATCGTCACTAAAGTCAGCTTCTTATTTCCCTTAAAGGCATTATCTGCAATGGCTGTTACTTTATAAGTCACACCGCTTATCACAACATTGGAAGGCACTGTCACTTTCTTTGCACTCTTATCCGTTGCCTGTCTGTAGGCAACCGTCGGTGCTGTAACATCTGACTTTGTCACCTGGTAAGAAGCATCTCCGACTGTCGTCACAGTCCCTGCGGCAAGTACTGTTTTCTGTGTCTGCTGTGTGCTGCCCGGTGCAGGTGTCGGATTTACGGGCTTAGGATCCGGATTCTGCGGTTCGGGATTTTCCGGCGTGGGATTTCCCGGCGTGGGATTTCCCGGATCTGTTGTTTCCTTAGCCTGCGGTTGGGCGATCGCATAGATCGCATCGAGATTAACGGTACCGGATTTTACGACCACTTTCACAATGTGATCCCCGTTTTCCAGATCCGTTCTGGAATAAAATTCTCCTCTTGCCGGCGCTGCATAGGTCGATTCTCCACTGTCCACCAGCTTGTCATCCACATAAATATCCAGTTTCGCTGTTCCGTTGTTGCCGCCCAGCAGAGAGAAACCATAGCCTTTTACCGGGAAGGAAAAAGCTGCTCCCGCGGTACTTGTCACAGACATGGTCCGATACCAGTTATCCGCACTTCCGCTGCCCGGATTTTCGATCTTCCAATCACCCTCATAAGTCACATTGTCATCCTGTCCATCGATCATGGTGGTCGCATACGGGATCCCGCCATCCACTTTGCTCACACGCAGATTGTCAAAACCGACTTTGTTCCAGGTAGAGCTAAGCTTCACACGGCCGGAAAGCATCGGCGCATTGATATCATCATAAGAACTAACTTCTTCGCCATCGATCTCTGCCGTGATCGTCTGCCCTGATGCCGTCAGTTTCAGATTGTAGGTATCTTTTGCCTCCACTGAGCCGGATGCCAGCTTATTCCCGACTCTGTATAATTCCCATGCTCCGGCATTATTGATACAGAGTGTATAACCGCTGTTATCCCAGTTCATACCGGTCTGGGCGCGGGTCGTCAGGCGTGCTGTAGCATTTCCCGTTATCTCACCGAAGTCCACATCGGTGGAAACCTCGTAATCCATCCATCTGAAATCTCCCACGATCGTACTGGGATCTCCTTTATTCCACTGACCCACACTGGTCGTAAGCTCCTGTTTGAGCATGCCGTTCTCCACGATCCATGCTCCATGTGTATCTAACATATAGCGGGGTTCAAACCCTCTTTCTTTCAGATACTCCGGATTCTTTGCAAGCTCATATGCATAATCGAAATCATCTGCGTACAGCACATCATCCGTGATTACACTATTCACCGCTCCGGTCTCATCCGTATCCAGTACCCAGCGATCTTCGTTGTGAATATCCTGCGCCGGTGTCTGTTTCGGCTTCGTATCCAGTGTCGTGGCAGTGGCAATGCTGTAAGCCGGAAGTGTCACATCCCATCCATCGCCGTCTTTGGAAAGCATTCCTTTCTCCTGCATATAATCATCCGTCTCTGTCAGCCAGAAGTGAAGTTTGTCTGTGGACAGCTTCATATCTTCTGCTGTGATATGGAATTTCTTTTCATTCTGCGTGTTGTTCACGAAGACTACTGAAAAATCAGATTTATCCGGCGCTGCCATTGTCATGTAACCGGCATCTCCGTCAATGCCTGCCGTCTGATGTTCATTACTGGTCCCGGCATAGGAATTATGTGTCGCCGCCTTTACCACACGCCAGATTTCATTCTGTGAATCATCGGAATCCTCCCAGCCTGTTTTGGCAAATGCCGTGAAATGCTCCAGCATATAAAGAGCCGGGTCATAATGAATGTATCCACTCCATGGATCACGCGCACTTAACAGTTCCTTATGTCCGTACTGGATGCCTTCGTAGAAGGATCCGATCGCCGGCTGGAAAATATAATGTGTACGTCTTGATGACGCAAAGGCTGTGATAAAGCTGTCGCAAAGTGCCAGAGGACTCTGGAAACCGCCAATGCTTTCCTTGCCATATGCGATCTGTTTATTCTCCTGAAGCTCCGTATACCCGAATGTCGCACAGCCTTCCGAATACCAGACCTCTTTTTCATCGTCATCCGCCAGCTTCACATACGAGTCATTCGCATCTGTACGGTAGTGGAATCCCACAATATCCACGGAATCATACAAAGCATTATCCGCAAGCATTTTGGGTACGATATTTAAGGACTTATTCTCATCCGATGCGATAATGCGGATATTTTTGAAAGCCTCCTGTGCCTTCTCGTCCATATACTCCGGGAAATCCGTCTCATTTTGCAGGCGCATCTTAAACCACTTGATGAACGAAGCATCCGGATTGGTTGTCTCATTCTTATCCGGATTGACGAAATCCACTACATATCCATATTTTTCATAAGCATCGAAAATGGTTTCCTTATACCACTTATACATTGCCTCGTATCCCTGGTTGCCTGTATTGTTACTCCATTTCCTGGCCACCCAGTCCGGCATCTCCCAACGTAAGATACTGATCTTTACATTCGGATTGATCTTCTTGGCATCTGCTGCCATGACAAATCCCGGTGAGCGGGATGCATCCGCCTCCTCATCCTCATAACGCATCGTACATGCCTCCGCTCCGGTGGAATTATTACCGTCATTACCCATCTCCATCTTGATATGAGTAAACAGCGGATAATCCCCGCCAAAGAGGAATTCCATCATCTGCTCATACTCTTTTGGATTCTTATCCTTATAATCCAGAAGCAGATTACTGGTGCTGTTACCGTTTAACATACCAAATCCTTTATAGGTCAGACCGTTTATATTCTTCGCTGCTTCTTCCACATCCGATCCTTTGATTGCGATCGTACCGGCTGCCACGTTATCTCCCATATGATCCTTAGCATACTTGCCATATAAGGTAACCGCCTTTGCTGTCTCCTCATCCAGCACACTGTCACCAACTATGATATTATCATAGATACCCTGTTGCATATAACTGGTATTGAAGGTACGCGCAAACATCGCGGAAACATCACTCATCGTACTGAGCTTAAATCCGATATCCTCAACCTCTCCGGCCTTTTGACCGTTTACATAAACAATCACTTTTCCGTTGCCGTCACCTTCTTCATAGGTGAGCGCCACACTGTTCCAGTCATCCTTTGCCACACCCGAAAGTACAGTTGTATTCGAAGAGATCCCGCCTTCTGAGCTGCCATATCCCAGTTTGCCGGAATAAGTAAGCACATGGATGTTGTTCGCGCTGTTGCCGATTGAAAACGCCGTTCTCTTTTCTGTTTCATTCGTATCCTCTGTGGGTGCCCCCTGCTTTACATCAAACAAGACCGTAAATGCCTTTTTTTGAAACAGGGAAGCCGCATCCTTGACCGATGCGTGATACTGATTTTTATTGTTCCAATGACTCGTAACATTCAATGCTTTTCCAAAGCCATCCAGTTCTGTCATCAAAGCCCCTTCTGCCAGTGTCAATCCATTGTTGTCTTCCAGTGCCTTCCCGAAGTTCTCCGGCAATGTCTGCTTGGGCGGAGCACTGTCTGCCTCTTTCAAAGCTGTCAGATCCTTTCCTTTATCGGAAGCCTCCACAGCTGTTGCCTCCAAAGTAAATCCCGGTACCGGCTGCATTCCGAGTGCAACGGCCAAAGTACCTGCAAGTGCTTTGGATAATACCTTTTTGTGTCTGTTTTTCATAAAACCTTCCTCCTTTTTCCTTCCGGTTTTAACCTGATTGTATTATAACAAAGGCAATTTTCATCTTCAACACAACTCATTTGTCTTTTCTTTCGTTTTTTATGTCATATGTTACACTCTCAAAAACATCCGGTCCTTTTTTTTCATGCTTTGCCATAAAAAAGAAAGGCATCCGCTTTTACACGATGCCTTTCCGCAGTTCTTATTCTGTTTCACTGCTCAGGAATTCTGTTTCAGACTTTTTTGGATCACATTCTCCGGATCTTTGACTAAAACGATCAGGATCCATACCACAAGTGCCAGAGCGATCACGGACAGACCAAGGAAGGAATCATTTAACATATCTGCCCCCGAAGGTGTAAAATAGTCTGCCCGAAGCTCTATGTACTCTGCCACTGCGTCCACCATCCACATTAAGGATGCTCCCCAGAACATATAACATAAAGCGCCTACTTTTAACTTTCTCGCGCGCTCATTACTATACCAGATCACAGTCACGCAGACTGCAGCGATCAGTGTGATCAAAAGTGTCATCTTTATTTCGCCTCCCTTTTCAAACCGGATTCTTCTCTTTTCAAAATACGGTCAGTCGCAAATGTCACAAGCGCCCATGCACCAGTCACAACCACCGCCATGCCAACACCCACCGTAGACATCTCGCCAAACATCTCAGCCGGATTCTCTGCTCCTGTTAAAAACGGGAAAAACGGCTGGATCTCTCCATGCCATAAATGTTCAAATGCCAAAAGTCCGCTTCCGCCCCAAAGAAGATAATTCAGTCTGTTTAACTTCCGGGATAGCTTCTCTTTATGCAGTTCGCCGAGGCTGACACCTTTCTCAAGCTGTACCGCTTCCTGCTTTTTTTCTTTGTTTTCAATGATCTTTGTCACAGTCGTTGTGATCACAGCTTCCACTCCGGGTACCAAAAAACATGCCATAATAAAATCCTCCTTCAAACAATGTTGTCGCATTTCTTTCGGAATGATATCTCTATTCCAAACATTTCTTCTGTCTGAATAGTTTCTGTCTTACATATCATAAAATATTTTCATACAACTTGCAAGAAATATCTTTTCTTTTATAGATGTTCCCCGATGATCTTCTCCATCCATACCATGTCGTACCATCTGTTAAATTTGCAGCCACATTCCCGAAATCGTCCTGCTAAAGTAAATCCCAAATGCTCATGGAACTGTGCACTGTTCTTTGTCAGATACTCATCTTCAACCTCCGGATACCCGATGCAGGCATAGAGGTTCAATTTTCCCATTGCCTTTAATCGTTTTTCCAATGCTTCATATAGTAAACGTCCCATGCCACACTTTCGAACCTCATGATCCAGATAGATGGTAAGCTCCACTGACCGATCATAGGCAGCTCTGCCCACAAACGCATGGGCATAGGCATATCCCATGACTTTCCCGTTCCGGCAGACCACCAGATAGGGATAGCGACTGATGATCTTTCGCATCTGATCCTCAAATTCCGAAAGTGCCGGCACATCATAATCAAATGTGATCGCGGTATTCTCCACATAGTAGGAATAGATTTCCAACAATCTTCCTGCATCTTCCGGTTTTGCATCTCTTATACTTATCTGCATGATTTTTCCTCTTATTTTTTCTTTCTCTTTTACTGCTGCAGATTCCTGTCTGTTTCCCGCTGTTCTTTACTGTTTGTCAGCTTAAGTCGTTTCGTTCGTCTCGCTTTCCTGCTCAGAAAATCCCGTCAGGCTCCAGCTTTCCCAACGTCTTCACAATGCGATCCGACACGATCCCGATCAGTACTCCTGTTACGATCCCTGCCAGGATCAAAACAGGGAAATAATACCCGATCTTTTTGCTGCCAAGCACGACCATCGCTGCTATAAGCTGTCCCAGATTGTGAGAGACTCCTCCTGCTGCGCTGACTCCGATTGCGGAAAACCATCCGGATTTTTTGCTGATGAGCATGACACAAAAGCTAAGTGTTCCACCTGCAATGCTGTAAAACAAAGATGCTGCGTTTCCAAACAAAACCCCCATTAACAGGATGCGCACTAACGAGATCAGAAAAACTTCCTGCGGCTGTAGCAGATACAGTCCGGTCAACACCACCAGATTGGCAACGCCCAGCTTCACACCCGGAATCCCGAAAGAAAACGGGATCAGCACCTCCACATAACTGAACACCATCGCCAGTGCTGTCAATATTCCCATCCGCGCCACACGCTTCGCCATGTCTTTGTCTCCTGTTTTAAGTTCCGTATCCGAAAAAATGATGCATCCTTTATTTTAATGCGTAACAGCATCAAGTTTCTCCTGCCCTTCCGTCTCTGACGTACTCTCTACCTCTACCACAAGCCGGTGCGGCAGACATACCAGGGATTCCTGTCCTGTTCTGATTTTTCCCTGCTTCATGCAGTAGCCATCCGGGCAGTCTGCTTCCTTTATGTAAACCTGTTTATCCTCAATAACGATCACATTATACCCCCTGTCCGTCTCTACTGTAAACACTTTATTCTCAGAAAGCGGATAAACTCCATACAGCTCTCCGTCCAGAGTGACCACGACCCGGTCTGCATCCTGCCCATCCGCATAAGAGAAGATCATATAGAGAATTCCAGCAGTCAAAAGCAGGATCGTGATCAGGATCCCATCTCTTCTATTCATAATCTTTTTCCCATCTGATCCTATTGAACCTCTTTTTTCATTTCGTCCGTTCCTGTCCTGCTCACAGATTTTTCTCGCCCCACCTTTTCAGTTCCAACAGGATCGGGATAATGCTCTTTGCCTTCTCTGTCAGTCTGTACTCCACTCTGACCGGCATCTCCTCATACTGTTCCCTGCAGATCAGTCCGTCATCCTCCATCTCTTTTAAGGAGCGGGCCAGCATGGTGTTAGTGATCCCATAAACACTCCGCCTAAGCTCCCCATATCTTATCACATCCGAATTATCGATCGCGCACAGGATCATGATCTTCCATTTGCCACCGATAATATCCAAAACCTTTTTTAATCCGCATCCTTCTCCCGCGATACTCTCACACAATGCTTCGTGGGTGCGTACTTCCTTCTCCTCTGCCATTATGTTCTTTCCTTTCTGTATGATGACGGGCAAAATCACTTTTGGCCCACCAGCACATGGCGGTAACATTTTTCTTACCAGATTAACATTTTCTGCGTACTTGATATATTTTTGATACCATATATAATAACAGTATCAGCAACAGATCACAATCATTTTTTGTAAGTTAAGAAAGAAGGGAGACAATATGGCAAACAAATTTAATGCACAGAATTTTGAAACAGAAGTTTTAAACAGTGACATTCCTGTTATGATCGATTTTTATGCTGACTGGTGCGGTCCCTGCAAGATGATGGGTCCGATCGTGGAAAAACTTGCATCCGAATATGACGGGAAAGTAAAGATCGGCAAGATCAACGTAGATGAAGAACCGGATCTTGCCGGAAAGTACAACATCATGAGCATTCCAAGCTTCCTATTTATCAAGGGCGGAACTGTCGCAGACAAAACAGTCGGCGGAATGCAAAAAGAAGACCTTGCTACCCGTCTGGACAAGCTGCTCTAGGAGAAGCGATTCCTTTAAAACCAGATACCTGCGGTAATTGAAAAATAAACTCTCATTTTCATCACGTTTAGACAAAGGTGCTGCGGAAAAATGAAAACCAATTTTCCACAGCACCTTTTCTATTGAAAAACATCCTAAAACAGATCCAGCATACTATCCAGATAAATCTCCTCCCGCACCTTAAGCTGATGCTCCGGTTTCGTCATATAGTAAAGAAGAAATTCCAAAATGATGGCGCTTCCCAGACCCCGTCCCTCGATCTTAAACTCCTCAAAGCCCTGCGGCGAGTATACGTTCCGGATCTCTTCGATCCCGATAAAGGACGGATTTTGCATGGCATCCGAGAACCGGTATCCTCTGTGGGCATTGGGAGAGACACAGATGTGATCCTCACATTCCTCGCCAAGACTTTTTCTGCTGACATTCTCATAGCAGTTCTTCCGGTCATGGCAGTCGTAAAAGCAGCATTCATTGCACAAAAATTCTACCTTGCGCTTTTGTTTTTCAGAGAGCGCATTCAGCTTTGAAAACTCTTTATTAAGCCTGAAATCCGGTACGACATAGCGAAACTCTTCCCGCTCCAGTTCTTCCTGAAGCTGTAAAAAATCCGTCAGCACCTTCGTCGTGGAAGAGACAAAATAGAAGCCGGGATATTTTGCCTTGATATATGAAAGCAGCAGCTCCGAACAGATAATGATCCCATTGCGTACTCCTCCGCCACTTTCAAACATCGCACACAGATCATTGCACCTCTTATCCAAAAGATGGCTCTCCTTCAGAAGCGAGTTACTAAAGGTAAGTCGCGCAGAGATCCCGTATTCTTTCAGCAGGGAAAGGACTTCTTCCGGATCCGCCTCTCCGAATCCCACACGTCCTCCGCCCCATATACAGTCCGCCGGCGCACCATAGATCGAGCCGATCTCACACCAGTCATAAAAGTATTCCCTGTGTTCTCTGAATACAGGCAGAAACACCTGATACAACTCATAGAATTCAAAAAGCCCCGGCAGATGATAGGAAATCTTTCCGCCTGCTTTCATGTCCGCCCGCTCCTGTCACCCATCATATTTTTCCCAAGCACCAGTTTCATAAAGATCGGTGTACAGATGAAGATCAGAACAAATGCGATCACCAGGCTCATACACAATGATTTGAAAAACATCGGCAAAAACGGAATGGAAGCTCCCTGCGCCGTCGCCTGCTTATGTGCCATCACGATCATGGCAAACGTGATCAGGGGCGTATAGATCAGATCGGAAACAAACGCTTCGATGCATCTTGAAAACCCCTTTCCCGGTATCAGTCCCAATTTGGCTCCCAGCGCATCATTGACCTTTTTCATCGGCACCAGGAATCCAATGATCATACTGATAAGAAAACTGATCAGAAAGCTGATCAAAAATCCCGGCAGCGTAAAATGTCCCGAACTCAAATTTCCCGCAAGTGACAGAAAAAAGCTGAGCGTAACACCCATCAGCAGACTCATTTTTATTCCGATCTTTTTCATATTATTCATAGGCGGCTCTCCTTTTTTACAGAAAGTGTTGAAAGAAGGCGCACACTCCGCACATGTGCGCCCCATCCCATTATTTGCTATAATCGAAAAATCCCTTTCCGGCATTGACACCGGTCTCGCCCTTGTCGATCTTCTCCTTCAAGAGCTTATCAATCTTATAATTTACCGAGCCCTCGACGGCAGTCTCCGGTTTCATCTTGTTGATATTGTACGCGGTCTCAAGACCAACGATATCCAAGATCTGGAACGGTCCTGCCGGTGCTCCGGTAGCCAGCTTCCAGGTAAGGTCGATCGTCGCGGGATCGGATACTTCGTTCGCCCAAAGTCCCTGTGCCGCCTCCAAAAACGGAACGAGCATGGAATTCAGAATGTATCCGGGCTGTTCTTTGTGCAATTTCAAAGGAACCATGTTGATCTCGTCCGCAAACGCCACTACCTGATCATAGATCGCCGGATCGGTTCCCGGATGTCCCATGACTTCTGCCGTATTGTTTTTCCAGATCGTATTGGCAAAATGCAGTGCACAATATTTTGCCGGTCTGCCGGTATGCTCTGCGAAACGGCTCGGAAGCATTGTGGAAGAGTTCGTCACAAGGATCGTCTTTTCCTCCAGCAGGTCTTTCATTTTCTCATACACATCGATCTTGGCCTGCGGATCTTCCGACATGGACTCAATCACGATATCCGCATCCTTAACAGCCTTTGCCATATCGATCTCGATATGGACATTTTCTGCGAAATACTTCTTCGCCTGCTCTGTCAGCTCATCGATCTTCTCTGTGCTGATCCCGTTCCAGTCTTTGATCAGTCCCTTCGGATACAGATATGCTCCCATCGGATTGCCGATCAGTGCTTTTGCCTTCTCCAGATCCTCTAACATCAGCTTGGAATACCGTTCGATCTTTGGCTGCGTCCTTCCGATGGAGCCCTCACTTCTGAGCCAGAACGTAACCTCATGTCCTGTGTAGGCACACATCAGTCCGATCTGTGTACCAAGCACGCCTCCGCCCGCAACCACCACTTTGTTTAATGCCATTTCTTAATACCTCCTGATAAAAAATGTAGTAACATTAATATTTTATCACAAAATGATAGCCTGCACATTAATTTAAAGAAAAAAGAATACTAAAAATGGCGTGCACCTGATGCACGCCATCTCCATTTACCGTTTGTTATTTTCTCTTTCCCAAAAGCCTGAGCAGCTTTAAGAACAGATTGATGAAATCCAGATATAGTTCAAATGCTCCTGCCAACGCCAGTGTCAGCACATTGGAAGAATCCGCATACATAACGCTCTGCTTGATCTTCTGTGTGTCGTAAGCAGTCAAGCCGACAAAGATCAGCACGCCGACAGCGGCAATAGCCATATCCACCATATCACTTCTTAAGAAGAAGATATTGACCAGTCCTACCAGGATAATACCGATCAGTCCCATCAGGCAGATGCTTCCGATCGAAGAAAGATCCTTCTTGGTAACAGTACCGTAAACTGCCATAATCGCAAACAAAACTGCCGTGATCACAAACACCGATGCGACAGAGCTTGCTGTATAAAGCAGTAAAATGATCCCTAACGTCGCTCCCGTCAGATACGAATATGCGGTAAACAAAATGCCTAACAGGATCGCGTTATTCTTGCGGATCGCAAAATTAGAAATAAACACGATCGCAACTTCCGCGCCAAACACAAGAAACAGATGATTGCCCTGTACCAGCCACGGAAGCATCGGTCCGGTCGCCGTATATGCCGCAAATGCCGTGATCAAAAGCGCCACTACCATAAAGAGAAATGCCTTCGAAATGACATCCTCATAGATTGCGGCTCCGATCCCGTGTCCGGAATAATGTACCGGATTACCGCCGTCAAATCCTCCAGTAAAATCCGAGAACTGACTCTGCTGCTCATAAAAATTCTCCTGCATGTTTTGTCCGCCATAATTTGACTGTCCACCGTACCCATAATCATTCGGGGAACTGTTGTTTCCATCATAAAATCCCATTTTTTTCCTCCCTTGTGAAAAAGTATGTTGATGACTCTCTGAAGTTTTCACTCCATTAAGCATTATAGCATATGCCGGCCTTTTTATAAAGTAAAAGTTTTCTATATGGTTTAAATATTGCCTGACATATTTATCACCCGACCAGCCATTTCTGATCCGCCACGCTGTACAGCGGGATAAAAGGCACCATGATCGGAGTCTTTTTCACATATTCCTGATACTCGGGATCCTTCCCGTAATTGCGGTTCTGCCTCAGCTCCAGTCTGCGTGCTCCGCTGAACATCACATAAATGATGCCAAGGTACCCCAAAAGCGCGATCACCCATTGCAGCACACCGCTCATCGCATTAGCTCCGGACACCAGCACTCCCGTCCAGAAAAGCATCTCTCCGAAATAGTTCGGGCAGCGTACGATCTTAAACAATCCCGTATCCACGAAACGATTCGGATTTTTTTTCTTCGCGGCAGATTTCTGAACATCCGCCATCGATTCCACAACAACTCCCAGACACATGATGATCATACCGGCCAGCAAAACAGTATCATCTGTCTTTCCATTTTCAAGACGGAACAAAAC
This sequence comes from Lachnospiraceae bacterium, assembly GCA_015056815.1. GTDB lineage: Bacteria > Bacillota > Clostridia > Lachnospirales > Lachnospiraceae > SIG333. Next base: position 162,665 of record SVFN01000002.1, read on the forward strand.
CGGTGATATCTGACAGGCATACAAAAGACCGCAGGTGATCCAGATTGTGATCTTCGCCGGAAAAGATACTTCCTTCCCATCCTTGATCTCTTTTTTCATCGTACTCCGGTATGCCGCACTTTTCAGCTCCCGGATCAGAAGATAGCCGCTTAAGCGGCAGCCGTAAACGATAAACAACAGACAGATCATCCACACTTTGATCGTAAGACTGTTCCGAAAGCTCCAAAGAAGCGCCGCTCCGATCGCAGCCACGGAAAAACCGTAACCTAACGAAATAAAATAAACATACTTGTAAAATCCGATCGCACTGATCACAAGTGCAACTGCTAACATGATTAAATATAGCTTCATCTTTATCCTCCCTCTCTCTCATGGCAGCTTCACTGCCTCCTGATTACCTGTGTGCCTTTACCGTTATGCCCCATATATCCATCCCGTCACATATTTTCCCAGGCTGTCCGATCCTATCTACAGCCCCAAAATCCCCTGCCATTCTTTCTCCGATCATTTATCCTGCTCATCAGCTATCTCAATCCGTAACACCCTATGCGTTTTTACCCACATTGCTCCGGCCTGCAAACTTCAGATGCCTCTCAGCAGTTTCCCGTATACACATACTTTAATCTCTCTCCCGCCACTTCTGCCAGCCGGTAGATCTGTTCCACATCCGTAGCCGCGCGGTCTGTCATATGAAACTGCGGAAAGAACCGGGAAATATGAAGCGGGATATCTTCCCCGATCGTCTCTCCCTTTTCATTCTCCAGAGAAGCCACAAACTCTGTAAGGCTTCGCATTTCTTCTTCCGAGTCATTCTCTCCCGGAATGATCAATGTCGTAAGCTCCACATGGCACACCTTCACTGCCTGTGTGATGAAATCCTTTACCATCCCGAGGTTTCCTCCCAGAATCTCTTTGTAATATCTTTCCGTAAATCCCTTCAGATCAATGTTCATGGCATCGATGTAAGGCGCCAGCTCCTGCAAGACGGAAAGCTGTGCCGTTCCATTTGTCACCAGCACATTGACCATTCCTTTTTTCTTTACAAGCCTCGCCGTATCCCGGACAAATTCATAGCCGGTCAATGGTTCATTGTAGGTAAATGCCACGCCGATATTCCCCTCTTTTTGATAAAACTCTGCTGTCCGCGTGATCTCCCGTGGGGAAACATATTCCGCCTGCCTTGCCGCTTTTTTTGCCTCAGGTCCCCAGGAGATCTCATGATTCTGACAGAAAGGACATCGCAGATTGCAGCCGTAGCTTCCGATCGAAAGAATCTTTGCCCCCGGGTAAAAACGCCGCAGAGGCTTTTTCTCGATCGGATCCAATGCCATAGAAGTAATCCTTCCATAATTGGCAGCCTGCACAACCCCATCCTTACAGATCCTGCTTTCGCAGAGTCCCTTCTGACCTTCTTCCAGCTTACAATGTCTGAAACAGACTTCACATTCCGGCATAGTTGATTCCTCCCCGTTTTTTACTAATTTATAATCCGTATGCACATCTTCTGATTTTTTAAAAATGCCTTACCACTTCAAATCTCTGCAAGGTGACAGGCTCCTCCGGTCCGATCCCCCCTTTTTGCCTCGCGATGGAAATCTGCCGGCTGACTGTATCCACTCCGTCTAAATCCGGCAGGAGCAATCCTCTCTTATAGCCGCTTTTCACGATCACGCCATACCGCTTCACATCCAGCATTTCTTCGGATGCGATCTCTTCCGCCTCGCCCAACACGTCCACATTGATCTCAAGCCACTTAAGCTCTTCTTCCCGTATCGGATCAAAGCGGGGATCCCTGACAGAAGCGCTGATGGCGTTCTGAATGATCTCCTGTGCAACACAGTCTGTTGTAGGAAGGATTGTACCGATGCAGCCACGCAGCCGTCCGTGCTCATGAATCGAGACAAAGACTCCGGCCCGTTTACCTAACATCTCTTCCGGAAGATCCTGTGATACTTCGATCCTCTTCCCCGTGCGGATAAAACTCTCCAGCGATTTTCGCGCCAGTTTTACATATGCATCCGACTGCTCCTTCTGTGTTTGCAGTTTTTCCTCCGCTTTCCGATAATACGCTTTAAGAAAATATCTGGATGCATCCGGACCTTTCGGATAAAAAGCACAGATTCCGTATCCGACTCCCGTCACATCCTCGTGGGAAAGCTGCCTTGCCTCCACCTGCTGCCCGTCAAAGGCTCCTGCCATCATCACAAAAGAACGGTGTCCGCACTCAGCTGCCTTATCGCAGAAATTTTCATCAAACTCAAACAGTTCTCCAAAAGCCGCTCTGGAGCAGACATCCATGATCCGCTCATCATACTGCGGTCCCTCCGGTGCAAAGCCATAGGGTCCATATTCCTGCAGTTTGTGAGACAGGTCTCCGCTCGCAATATACACCGCACGCCTTCCGGTCCTCTCCACTGCCTCACGTATGAGCTGTCCCATCTCATACTGTTTCATCAGATCCAGACCGGACAGGCCTATCCTTACCAGCTGAAAATCCCGATATTTTTGGTGCACAAAATATAGAGGCACCATCGTCCCATGATCCAAAAGCTTCCCGCGTTCTCCCATGGTTCCTGCCGGGAAATGTCTCTTTCCCGCAAGCTCTTCGATCTGCTCTGTCAAAGATGTGTCATACTCCTCCTCAAAATACACTCCGGGCGCTCCGAAATCCGCAAACGAACCCTTTACCCTTTTGCCCGGCGAAATATGAAAATAGTCGGCATACATGACTGTATGAGGGCTGGAGATGAGGATGGTCTCCGGCTGCAATGCGGCAATCTGTTTTGCCACCTCTTCATATGCCCGGATCGTTTTTTTTACTCTTTCTTCACTTCCGCGTCCCACCTGCGGTATGATCATCGGCGGATGCGGCACCATAAATCCTGCCAGTATTCCCATAGAAACCCTCCTTTTACAGCCAGTCCTTCTCCATTCTTTCTTCCGCTGTCAGATTCGCCGGATCGATAACTGTTTTCCTGTCTGCTCTAACGATAACTCCCGTATTTTTTCTTAAATTCTGTCTTCGCGGCATACATTGCCTCATCGGCGCGTTTAAATACCTGCTCGACCGACTCATCCTCTGCGCGAAACTCTGCCATCCCGACTGATGCGGAGTAACGCTCCCACGCCTGCGCATTCTCCTGCTCATAGGTAATCTCAAACAATGCAGCGATCTCTTCCGACAGTCTCTTGCGGTTTGTATAATCGCCCTTTGTCAGAATTGCAGCAAACTCGTCACCGCCCACACGGAACACCGGCGAGTGCATATAGACATCACACACGATCGCACAGCACCCTCTGATGTAATCGTCTCCCCTTTCATGGCCGAAGGTATCGTTCACATATTTCAGATTATTGATGTCCACCATGACAATGGCAAACCTTGCCGTCCCGTCTGCGATCTCCTGCGTCAGCTTCTCCACTTCGTTCGTATAAGCAGCTTTGTTGCCGACCCCTGTCAGGTCATCTTTGTATGCCTTCCTGCGAATCTGACCGATTTCCTCTTCTTTATCTTTGATATCATTCTTCGCCCAGTTTAAATTCATCATATAGAGCATGCTCTCCTTCATGACATTTACAAACATGCCATGAAGATCCTCTATCTCGTCTCTGGTATAAATATCCAGTTCTTCCATGATCTGAATATTTCCAAACCGTTCTTCCTCCGTATCATATGCAAATTTTTTCGTACATTTGGACATCTTGTTGATCGGTCCCGTAATGCTTTTTCTCATCACAGAGATATTGATCCACAGGACCACTGTGATCACCACGAACAGAATTCCGAGACTGCTGAGCACAAACCGGATATTTTCCCTGTGAAGCTTATCCATGGAAAAATCAACGCAGGCGTAGCACATACATTTGCCCTGACTGTCATAGACCGGCCGGAAATAACTAAGCAGATATCCATCCGGCGTCTTTCCCGTCATCGCCGGAACACTCTCACCCGCGCATAACTGTTTCTCATAGGGCAGCGTTGCCTCATCCAGCTCATAGATATCGCCCGGAGCATCTGCGGCGCCACCCGTTTCACTGTCCAGATCAAACACCACATGCCCGCCTTCTTTATCAAAACGATACACATACAAAAACAATACATCCGGATAATTATCCCGCAGATCATAAAAATGCTCCAGGATATCCCGATATTCCGGCATTTCAAAATTTTTGTCTATGTATTCATCAATTCTGTCCACATCCAGTTCCCTGACCATCAGACTCGTAATTCCCTCTGCCAGCCTTTCATATTCATCGATCATACGGTCATTAAAACGGTGATATACCGTCACGATCACACAGACCATGATCACGATCATGCCGACAACCAATAATAAGGGAAGACGAATGGAGATCAATCTGCATTTTTTCCTGAACGAAAGGATTTTCTCCCGCATTTTCTACTCTCCTTTAGCTTCAGCGATAGCTGCCGTACAGTTGCTTAAAGCTCATTTTATTCACATACATCGCTTCATCTGCTCTCGCCAATACCCGTTGTGCACTCTCATCCTCCGGTGTATATTCCGCCATTCCCACAGATGCGCAATAGCGTTCCCACATTTCTTTTTCTTCCCGCTCATAAGTACATGCAAATCTATCCGCCAATTGATCCAGACGTTCCTATCGGTTTACATAATCTTCGTTCTGTAAAACTGCCACAAACTCATCGCCGCCTACACGGAACACCGGGGAATGCTTATAGACCTCACACATCATCGTACAGCACCCTCTGATATAGTCGTCTCCTTTTTCATGTCCAAAGTTATCGTTGACATATTTGAGATTGTTGATATCCATCATTACGATCGCAAAGCCGGCAGTCCCTTTTGCGATGTCCTGATTGAGCTTTTCTGCCGCACTTGTGTAAGCCGCCTTATTTCCCACTCCGGTCAGGTCGTCCTTATACGCCTTTTTGCTGATCTGTCCGATCTTCAACTCCTTATCCTGTATGTCGTCTTTTGCGCGGCTCAGATTCGTCATGTAAAAAATACTTTCCTTTAACACAGACAAAAACACTGTATAAAGCTCCTGAATCTCGTCACCGGTGTGAATATCCAGTTCTTCCATCAACTGTATATTGCGAAACCGGTCTTTTTCTGTCTCATACGCAAACTCATCCGCACACTTTACCATTCGCTTTAAAGGACCGGTAATGTTCTTTCGTATCAGCCGGATATCGATCAGCAGAAGAATCGCGACCACGATCGCCAGGATCAGCAGAATACTGCACAAAAATGCAATGTCCTGCTCATGAAGATAATCCATGGAAAAATCTGCACACACATGACACTGGTAGTTACCCCTGCTGTCAAAAACGGGGCGCAGATAAGTAAGCAGGTATCCATATTTCGTGTGATCGATCAGTACCGGGATTTCCTCTCCCCTGCACAGTTTATCCAGATGACTCTTCAGATCGTCTTCCAGTTCATAGACCGTGCCGGGCGGATCATAATATCCTTCCGTATCACTGTAGAGGTCAAACACCACATGTCCCCCATCCTGCTTCATCCGGTAAACATAGAGAAACTGAACATCCGGATAGTTCTCTTTGAGCGCACTAAAATAATCCAGAATCTCATTGTACTCCGCCATTTCGAAATTCCGTTCTATATATTCATCAATCTTATCTCCGTCAATTCTTTTCTGCATGAGTTTCGTAACCCCCTGTGCCATGCGGGTGTACTCATCGATCATGCGTTTTTCAAAGCGCATATAAATGACAAAAACCACTAAAAGCATGACTGACAGAAAGCTGGAAATAAATAATAAAGGCAGACGCACCGATAAAGATTTCCATTTCTTTTTCATTGCAGTTTCTCCCGGTTATTCATTCTTTCTGACCAAATACGTATCCTTTGTTTCATCATACAATTCTGATAGATTACATCCTTTCCGAAACAGTTCCGATGTTGCTATTCAATTCCCCTTCTTTACCGGATGCCCGGCTTACCTGTTGACGAAACTTCCTGCTTATCTTAAACTTGTTATATAAATATACAGATCTCTCCTGTATGTTTTCAAACCATAACACTCCTTTGGAAAGACAGGTATTCTTATGTATCAAAAGCAGAATTCATACTTTAAATACTTTATCATCCTCGGTCTCATCCTATTTGCTGTTATGTTTCATACGCAGCACAAGGGTATCCGACGCGGCATTGCCGGCATCAAAGCTCCCATCCAGAAGGAATGTCTCGGTCAGACCACCAAAGAAATCGGCGGATATCAGATGCAGATCCTGTACAAGTATTCCTATGATATTACCGCACTTGTGGTACACACCAAAACCTATGGAGGCGCCCTCTCCTTCTCGGTCGGCGACAAACTCGCCCCCAAAGACCTCGCCCTTGCCTGGGGAAAGGTTGCGGAGTATAACGACCGTATCGACTTTCACTGGAACCAGCTGTCCAGATGGGTCACTTTCGAAGTGGATGATATTCGCGAACTGGATCCGGTCGGCGGTCTGGACGGAGTCTCCAAAAGTTCTTCCAATAACCATATCATTCCTGCCGATAAAAACGTAAAAAAAGAGATCCGGAAGATAAAAACCGGCGATCATATCCGATTAAAGGGCTATCTGGTCAACGTTGTCGGCTATAAAGGGGAGGATACCACCTTTACCTGGCATTCGAGCACCTCAAGAGATGATACGGGTGATGGTGCCTGCGAATTGATCTATGTGACAGAGGTACAGTGGCTGGACTGATTTCCGTTCATAAGCCCCCGGTCCTACGTCATCGGTGTCTGTCTCCCCATTTCCAGATCCTCCCGCATTTGTGAGCCGGGGCAGGAAAAACGGGGGTTAATATAGCTTCACAGATTCCGAGATATAATACCCGTATTCCTTCCGGTCACAATAATCCGCTATTTTTTTCTTCAGCTTTCTGTCCTTTGTATATTCCAGCAGAAATATCTTCAGTCCGCTTTTTTTTACTTTTTTCAGATAGGATTGAAAATACTTTACCTCCGACTTTTCCTGCTTCTTAAATCTATCCCTGTCATAATCCTCGATCCGGCTGAATACACATTCCTGATTCACGCCATCGATCAACTCTGTCTTTTTGTCTTTGATCAGCTTCGATACAAAAACATCGCCGCCGTTAATGATGATATCCTTGTCATACTTTCGCAAAGTCTGCAGGATCGCTGTCAGCCCCTGATAAGTCTTCTTCGTTTTGTAATGATAATAGACATCACAGTTATCAACAAAAAAACCATCTATTCCTTTTTGGGCAAGTTTGCCTGCGACTTTGCCCGCTATGAACTTCTGCCAGCTTTTCTTCGACACATCGATCCAGTATTCATCCCACCAGTTTTCATATTGACTCAGCGTATATTTTTCAAATCTTCGATAATAGGACCGATATGTTTCCACTGAGCCGACATTCAGATAGCTGTATACCTTTTTCCCATCTGCCTTCAGTTTTGCGATCTGTCCGGCTGAAAAATTCTGCCCCTCGATCACCACCACCGTTTTGTCTGCCGCTTTCTGACAGATTTTTTTCATATCATCATTACCGATGTACACACCATAATCTGCACCGGCTGCTTCTGCCGCATTCAGCTGTCTGAATCCCCCTCCCAGCCAGACCAGGATGATAAAGAGGCAGACTATCCTTTGATATCTCCGTTTTTTCATGATATTCTCTCTTTCTGTCATAGATCCTTTATATCTGCGCCTGCATCTGCGCAACGATCTCCATACAGGCTTCAATATCGATGTCATCGATCGCCTGATACAATGCGTTCACTGCCTCCCTAAACTCACCCTCATAGGCATATTGTTGCAGACGTTCCTTTGCCGCTTCCATCTCATCCATGTCCAGATTGTCACAGGCATCCGTCAGTCCCTCCAGAATCTCTTCCAGTTCCTCCGGTTCGATAAACGGCAGTTCCTTTTCTTCTTTTTTTTCTTCCGCAAAATACCCGGAAAGACCTGCTAACAGTTCCTCATAAAGTCTCATGGTATCTCCGTTTTTTTTATGAATGGTATCCAGATCAAGTGCTTTGCCTGCCTTCTCCAGCTCCTCAGACCGATTCCCCAGTTCCATGGCACCAATCTGTCTGGAGCTGCTCTTTAAAGCATGTACCTTGATGGTATAATCCTCCCATTCTTCCTTTTCATAGGCTTCCATGATCTTTTCATATTTCGCCCGTCCTGTCCTGAAGTATTCCTCCACAACCTTTTGATAAAGCGCTACAGAGCCAAGCGCCCTTATGGCACTCACGCTGTCCAGTCCTTTATACTCCACAGAATCTTCCTCAGAGAGTTCCACTGCCGCAAGCTCTATCTCTTCGCCGTCCAGTATCTTATCTTCCGGAAGCCATTGCTTCATTTTCATTGCCAGCACTCGAATGTCTATGGGCTTTGCAATAAAATCATTCATGCCTTCCCGTAAAAACATTTCCTTCACACCCTCCATGACATTCGCTGTCAATGCAAGGATCGGTGTATCGGCTGCGGAAGGGATCATTTCACGGATCACTTTGGTTGTCTCAACGCCATCCATCTCCGGCATCATATGATCCATCAGGATCAGATCAAATGATTCCTTTTCCACCATCTCAATCGCTTCTCTGCCGCTCAGTGCTGAAAAGCACTGTGCTCTTAGCGGCCGCAAAAGTCCCTCTGTGATCGTGATATTGATCGCATTGTCATCCACGATCAGTATCCTTGCTTCCGGCGCGATAAAGTCAATCGCAAAAGAGTCTTTGCCCGTCTTGTATTGTTTCGACACTTCCTGACCATTTAAGATCATAACCATTCCAAGCGTTGTCTCCGGCCTTCGCATCACACGCAGATTCGGCAGATCGGCTTCAAAAGCAGAATCAAAATCAACCAGGATCACTCCGGAACATTCCGGGTATTTCACCAGCAGGCTATGTATTTCTTCATCATAAGCATCCTCAATAAAAAGCAGATAATCTTTCTCCCCGGTCGGGGTATACTCGTCCAAAGAAGTGATCACTCTGCCCTCAACCCCCAGTCTCGTCATTTCGGCCAGAAACTCTCCGGTCATTCTCTCATCTTCATTCATACAGAAGACATGCTTATTCTTTGCATCCTTCACGATAAGATCCGATTCCGGCTCCAATACTTTCTGTGGGATCGTGAAATAAAAATCGGAACCTTTTCCATATTCGCTCGTCACTCCCATGCTTCCGCCCATCTGCTCGCATAGTCTTCTGGAAATGGCAAGTCCCAGTCCGGTACCTTCCACAGAGCGGTTTCTCTTAGAATCCACCTGCTGAAAGCTCTCAAACAATTTATCCAGATCATCTTTTTTGATCCCTGATCCCGTATCGATCACATGGTACGTCAGCATTACTTCTTCTTTGTCCGTCTGCTCACAGGAAATGCAGATCTGTACGACACCCTCCTTGGTAAACTTAATCGCATTGTTCGCCAGATTGATGATGATCTGGCGGATACGCATGGCATCACCCTCAAGCGCATGCGGGATCTGAGTCTTTGCCGTAACCAAAATCTCCAGTTTCTTATCGCCGACTCTTGTCATCAGCACATTAGCGATATCACCTATTTCCGCCAAAGGCTCATACCTCTCCGGCACGATCTCCATCTTCCCTGCCTCGATCTTGGAAAAATCAAGAATATCATTGATGATGTTTAACAGGTTCTTTCCGGAATTCTGTATCTGGGACAGATACTCCAGGACATGCGGCGGGAGCTTTTCCCTCATGGCGATCTCTGTCATGCCGATAACCGCATTCATGGGAGTGCGGATCTCGTGAGACATATTGGCAAGAAAATCCGATTTCATCCTGGCTGCTCTTTCCAGCTCAAGATTTGCCTGCTCCATTGCCCTGATTTTTAAGATCGTTTCCGTTGTATCATGCAGGATATAGATCGTACCAAGGCCCCCCAGCTCCGTCTTTTTGACTTTATAATAAATCTCCTCGCTCATGCTGGAATAAACCAGTATTCTGGTATTGTTGATCATAGTCGTCTTTGAGATCCATTCATCCAGCTCATCTTTATCGGCAAAGCTCTCCAAAAGCTCCTGAGGAAGTGTATTTTTCAGGCGATCGTTCATATGGATCAGTTGTTCATCCTCATCATATAAAAGAAACCCATCACTCATTTCATTGGCAAAGCTCATAAGCGCCCATTCCCGGAAACGATGATCACAATAAAAGTGGAAGAAATAAAATACTGCCACACAGACTACAGCCATCCACATGCAAATGATCCAGATCGGCAGGGCATACATTTCCGAAACCGTTTCCACAATCAGGAATACTGTCTGCAGAGATATCAGGATATAATACCTGAAGCGAAATATCCTCAGGCAATGAATGCCGGATCTTACCATCACATAAATGATCAGAAGCGAAGCGACAAAAAGTAACCCCCGATACATATAAAAGCTGAAAAGAAAATACCGGTAATCCGCCTCTTTGACGATCCACCATGCGCTTCCCAAAAGATCGCGCTGTACCATAGTAAGGATCCGGTTTCCCGCCGGGTCACTTAAGATCAGTCCGGTCTGGTACAAAGCAATGATCGCCGTCAGAACACGCAGTCTTCGAAAGCTCTTATTTCCCTCCAAGTCGCACATTGTCAGGAACACACCAAAATAGAGCCATGCATAGCAGATGTAAAAAGCCACCATAGCATCATGTGCGCTCTGCGCCTCCTCACAGTCCAGCAGGAAAAAACAGATCATGTTGCAGGCGACCGCAAAAGCCGCAGCCAGCATAAATCCCACACTGCGCTGCTTCATCCGCAGTTCCATTACCAGACAGGCCGACATGACTAATGCCAGAACCACCAAAAGTATTCTTAAAAACATACGCGATCCCTCATTTTAACTCAGTCATTTCTCACGTTTTTCATTTCCTGTTCAAATTATTGTACAATGATGTGTATTATTCATATTTTATGATAGCGGGGACAAAACCCGATATCCGGATTGTCCGTACTTCACACTCCCACATTCCGCACTTTCGTGGCGCATTCGAACTTTTGACCCTGATATCATTTTATCATACCAACACCTATTTTTCCACAAAAAGAGTGACACCCCCACAAAGTGTCACTCTTTTTATCCTTCTGTTTGTGTTCTTGCGCTTATCTCTTCCGATACGGATACGGCATCCCGTTCTCTCCTCATACAGAAGCCTTTCCAGCATATCGCAGCCTGATCTCATAGCAGGTCGTCATCCTGTAGCTTCCCTTCGGCAAAAGAGTAATCGTACCGCCATGTTCCTCAATGATCCGCCTGCTGATCGCCATGCCAAGTCCTGTCCCATTTCCGCTGGTACGGGCTTCGTCTCCCACCACAAAGGGCTCAAAAATCTTCGCGCGGATACTGTCCGGTATCCCGACTCCGTCATCTCCGAGCCTTAAGATCACATCCTCATCTTTCACCGTCATGTTTGCAAACAACATCGTGCCGGAAGAATTATGTTTTAAGGAATTGGCGATCATATTTTCAAATACCCTCTTTAACTGAGCATGATCGAATTCACAAGGCACCTGTTCCTCCGGAAGCTCCGCGATCAGTTCAAAGCCTGCCGTCTCTAACTCCTCGTACTTAACTGCCAGATATTCCCTGAAATATTCACATACGTCTCCCTTTTCCAGATTCAATGAAAACTGCGGATGTTCCAATTTGCTAAACTCGTAAAAGGAATTTACCAGCTCCGCCAGCATTTCCGATTTGTACACCATAGTCTGCAGATATTTCTTCTGCGTTTTTGCATCCACGATCCCGTCATATAATGCCTGGGAATATCCCTGAATAACGGTGATCGGAGTCTTCAGATCATGTGAGATGTCCGCTAACATTTTTTGCCTGTCCTGCTCCAGTCTCCTGCTTTCATCTTCACTTTCCTTAAGCCTTTGTACCATATGCGTAAAGCTGTTACGTATATGATCGATCTCCCTGATCCCCACCTCCGGAAAGGTCTCGATCTGTCCTTCATCTGCTTTACTTGCAAAATGTTCTATGGCATAATCCAGATTGCGGATCGGATCTACCAGGCGTTTGCGCATGCGAAGCGAGGAATACAGGATGATCAGGACAAACAGGATCAGGAATAAAAGCATAAACAGATTTGTAACCCGCACGATCAGCAGATACGCTTCGTTCGGCCATTCCTCCTGTTCCCAGATCCTCGGACCGTATCTGTGGATCATCACATAGTGGATCACTTTATCACATAAGACATTCTGTCCCTGATAAAGCCCAACCACGATCAGTATGATCACGATAAAATTACGGAGGATAAAAGAATAAAGACTCCCCTTACTCCATCTTCTCAATTTTTTCAATCTTGTATCCCAGCCCCCTTACCGTCTTCAGATACACAGGATTCTTGGAATCATCCTCCAGTTTTTCACGCAGTTTGGAAATGTGTACCATTATCGTATTATCATCATTCATAAAATATTCACCATTGATGCGTTCATAGATCTGCACCCTTGTAAACACCCTTCCTGGCTTTTCCATCAGCATGGCAAGGATCTTAAACTCTGTGGGCGTCAGCAGGATCTCCTCCCCCCTTTTGTACAATGTGAAACGCTTCGTATCCAGCCGCAGTACGCCGACACTTAAAACATTCTCCTCAGCCTCTTTCATCCCTTTGTTCAATTTCAGATACCGGCGCAGGGTAGATTTTACTCTTGCCACTACTTCAAGGGGATTAAAAGGTTTCGTGATATAGTCGTCCGCACCGATGTCCAGTCCCAGGATCTTATCGCTGTCCTGTGTTTTGGCAGACAGGATAATGAGAGGAATATTGCTTTTTTCCCGGATCTTCTGAGTCAGCTCATAACCGTTCATCTCCGGCATCATGATATCTAATATTGCCAGATCCGGCCGCTCTTTTATAAACAGATCATAAGCACTTTTCCCATCATGTGCGGCAATTACCCGAAATCCTTCGTTCTCCAGATAAAGTTTCAAAAGCTCCACGATGTCTTTATCGTCTTCCGCGATCAATAATTTCTCTGACATACATCCTCCTGCGTTCTTTCCGGACCATGTCAAAGCCGGACAAGGTTTATATTTCTTCCATTATACTCAGCACTATCTTCATGCGCAATAAAAAAAGGCAGCCTTAAGGCCGCCTTAAAAAATCTTTAAGATTTCTCCTGTTCTTTTAAGATCGGTACGATCTGCGAGAGCATATTATCAACATTTTCAAACATCACACTCTTACCCGTTCCATACTCGCTCACATGGGTAATGTGCAACATCAGTTCATCATAACTTCGTTCCACATCGCTGATGGATTCCCCGATCCTGGAAATTTCTCCTTCTGCATCCTTTGACGCCTTTGAAATTCCCTGCTGGACTTTTTCCACACCGCGTGTTGTTTCGATGATCCCGTTAAACGTGTCACAGGCATCCTCGACTTCATTCACACTGGTCTCCATAGCCTTCTGGGAATTCTGAATGCTCCGGTTCAATTCGTCAGTTCCGTCGCTGGCGCTCTTTAAGTATCCGTTTACTTCCTCTACCAGCCGCTTGATCTGCTCTGCAAGATTGTTGACTTCTCCCGCAACAACCGCAAATCCCCGCCCCTGTTCGCCGGCTCTCGCCGCTTCGATCGAAGCATTCAGTGCCAGAATATTGGTCTGATTCGCGATCTTTACGATCTGTTTCATGCTGTCGTCGATCTTCTCTACCGAATCCTTAAACTCCACAAAGATCTGTTCCATGTCTTTAAACTGCTGCTGCACTCTGGCAGAACTGCTTTTCAGCGTCTCCATTTTTCCCTGCGCGTCTTCGATCGAAGAAATGATGTCATTTTTCACACCTGCAAACTCATCCGCGCTCGCACTCATCTGATCAAATACAGAGCCAAAATCTTCGATCTTACCTTTCAGTTCATCATTGCTTTGGATCGCTTCCTCAAAAGAGTCCTGGACTTTTTTTAATTCGTGCAGGGAAGCCACTTCGTTATCCGCAAGTGTTTTCTGATATTCCCGGATACTCTGAACAATGTATTCAACGGAATGAAGCTCCTGTTGTATGTCTTTTTGTACCACTACGGTTTCTTCCGCATCTTTTTTCTTTTTTCCAAACATAAGCAATACTCCTTTAACTGACTTTACTCAAAGACCACACAGCTCATGGACTGATTCACAAACTGGCTGTTATAATGTTCTCCATATCCTACGAATCCGCAAAAATGATTTAACTGTCCCATAGTATTAAGGTATTCATCCATCGCATTATTCTGGCTGAAGTAAATATACCGGAACAGACAGTTTACCGCAAACACTGCCGAAATACTCCTGAAGTCGTTCTGTATCTTCGCTACCGTATCCCTGGCGATCTCACGGTAATCCCTAAGTTCAAGCATCGTTAATACGTCAGAGTCATTTACCTGTCTGAAACAGATAAGCCCGTTTCCCTCAACCCCCTTTAAGGAAACGATACAGATATCCTGCCCGTTTAATTTGCCCAAAGGATTTTGGAATGTCTGTGTCTGGATCGCTTTTTCCGGAATTTTTAAAATATCCATATAGACCTGTTTCGCCGGTCTTCCGTTCAATTCCCCGATATAGTATTTATTGCGGTCGGTCTTAGAAGCGATCAGCCTGTAATCCTTGTCGATCGGACGATAGATGTTTTCCTTGTAAACCTCCACCTTACCGCCTTTGTTTTTGATCAATGCAAATGCACAGGCATCTTCATATATCTTCCCATTGCAGGATACTTTCCCGCCGTCACCGGTGCCTCCCATCAGCTTCACATTCTTTTTGCCAAGGTAGCTGTAGATCGTGGTCAGTACGCAGGCATCATTCCCCGTACAAAAATCAATGCATACTGTGTCATTCATTCCCGGTTTCACTTTGGCAACCGCCTGTTCCACGCGGCTGATATACTTCGCCGGCATAGAGGACACCTGTCCGATCACATCTGCGGCTGCTGTAACCCCCTCCGTATATGCTGTGATCCCGACTCCTTTTTCTGTCACCTTCGTGTCGTAGCACATATCGATCACACCGATACTGGGGACATTCGGAAATAATGCTTCCAGCTCTGTAACATGTTTTTCAAACTGATCGGGGTTAGACATAAGAATGATCAGTTCCGGTGACGAAAGACCTTTTAGCGCTTCTTTCAGATTTCCGCTTTTGCTGGTTCCATAAAATTGTCTCATACTCCACGCTCCTTTACAGATAATCAATCCTTCCTACGCTTTCGCTCGTATCAGCTTCTTCGCGGTTAAACATTTTATACAAATCGATTATCGTTTCATCTCTTTTTTCAGTCAATTTGATTATAACTCATATCTTGTATATATGCAATCTTTTAATTTATTTCAAAACAAGAGAGAAAAATGCAGGGATTCCTTGTTGAAAATAAAAAAAGAAACAAAAAAAGATTTTTTTTCGATATTATATGTTGACAAATATCGAATGATAGTGTAAAGTATTATTTGTTGTGAGGAACAACACAGAAACATGCGCGAGTGGCTCAGTTGGTGGAGCGCGACCTTGCCAAGGTCGAGGCCGCGGGTTCGAGTCCCGTCTCGCGCTCTTAGTAAAAAAGAGAGAACATCGAGAAGATGTTCTCTCTTTTTTTGCAGAGCCTGAGAGGCTCTGCACTGCGGGTGGATTGATCCACCCGCGGGTCCGGATCTCGGCGAGTGAGTGACTCGCCTCGGTCGGCGCTATTCATGTGCCACCGGCACATAGCGCCCCGTCTCGCGCATACGTAGAAAAAACATCGTTAAGATGTTCTATCTTTTTTTTGCAGAGCCCGAGAGGGCTCTGCACACACGGGTGGATGTATCCACACGCGGGTCCGAATCTCGGCGAGTGAGGAACTCGCCTCGGTCGGCGCTTAGCATGTGCCACCGGCACATAGCGCCCCGTCTCGCGCATACGTAGAAAAAACATCGTTAAGATGTTCTTTTTTTGCAGAGCCCGAGAGGGCTCTTTTTTCTACGATCTTACAAAGCAGACCCGCGGACATCCTCCCTTAGTCCGCGGGTCTGTTTCCGGATTACCAGTAGTATTCTTCGTCCTCATCTGTTAGTTCGATATCGCTGTTATCCAGTTTCTTTAAAATGGCAAGGAACTGGGCACGATTGTCATCTTCCATGATGCGGTGATCCTGTTTCAGTCGATCATAGATCTCATCATAAGTGGATGTTCCTTTGTATTCGGAATCCCTGATCAGCATTGCAGTCTGTGCAACACCTGCCGCCCAGGACATATCATCATCCATCTGACTGCTGTAATCTTTCTCCGTCACCGGAATCTCGATCAGACGGCTCTTATCGCCATCCGGCTCCTTGTAACGAATGTTCACGGTTAAAAGTTCATCCGTATCACTGTCGCCGGCACTTCCGTTTCCATATTTTGACTCCACTCCGGGAATCTCCATATCAGAGTCCGCAGGTACGATCTCATAGAGAATAGTCACACACTGTCCGGAACCGACTTCCGCCCCATCCTTTGTATCATCCGCAAAATCTTCTGTCTCCAGCTGACGAAGCTCGTAGCCGATCTGACGATACCCTTTTACTTTTGCGGGATTGAATTCCACCTGCATCTTCGCATCTTTTGCTACTGTATACATCAGACTTCCGAAATCATCCATCAATGCTTTTCCTGCAGCGCCGGTAGAATCAATATATGCAAAATTACCGTTTCCGTTATCCGCCAGAGCTTTCATCTTGGAATCCTTATAATTGCCCTCTCCGACGCCAAGCACGGATAAAAAGACGCCGCTCTCTTTTTCTTTCCTGATCAGTTCCACCAGATCACTCTCACTGGTAAGTCCCAGATTCAGGTCCCCGTCTGTCGCAAGAATCACGCGGTTGTTACCACCCTCAATAAAGTATTTCTCTGCGATCTGATATGCTGTCTTAATACCGGCCGATCCATTGGTGCCGCCCCATGCTTCCAGCGACACAATGTCCGATGTGATCTCTTCTTTTTCATCGCAGCGAACGCCTTTACAGATCACCTCATCTCCCCCTGCATAGGTTACGATGGACACGCGGTCATCGCTTCCCAGATTATGTAATAACATCAAAAAGGATTTCTGCACCAGCGGAAGTTTATCCGGATCAAACATGGATCCTGAAGTATCGATCAAAAACACCACATTTGAAGCAATATTTTCCACGTCGGCTTCTTCCGACTTCACGCCGACCTTTAACAGTTTTGTATCATTGTTCCAGGGTGTATCCGCAATCTTTGCCGTAACGCCGAATTTCTCACCCTCTTTTGCATCTGCATAATCATAATCGAAGTAATTCATCATCTCTTCCGTCCGCACAGCATCTTTGGGTATATTCCGCCCATTAAACACTTTCTTACGGAAATTTGCATAGGAAGCAGTATCCACATCCATGCCAAAGGTCGAAAACGGACTTGTCTGTGCAGAAAGAAAACGATTTTCCGCAAAACTCTTGTACTCTTCTGTATTCCAGTCCTGCTGTTCATATGCCGCATCCTCCGATGGCACTTCCCTCTCCTCATAATATGCCCCTCCATCATCTGCAGCGGCTTCTTCACATGTTTCCGTACATACCGCTGCCGAATCCGCCATCGCAGATTTTCCCGGAGTTTTCTTACTTTTAGCTCCTCCCGTAATCTGGTTAACGATCCCGCCGAACAACCCGCTTCCCGTATTAACAGCCTCAGTTTCTTCACAATAAATATAGGAGTCCGGAAGTTGCATCTTAGCTTTTTGTATCTTTTCATACAATGCCAGGATCTCATCCGTATCGGAAAGTCTGTATTCGTAGAGTCTTTTCCCCGTTATTGCGATCATCACGTCTTCCTTCGGCTCATAAACACTGATCTGTTTAAAGTATTTTCTGAACTTTCCGATCAGTCCGATATACTCTTTTGCGACATTCTTTTCTTCTTTTGACTTGCACCGGTTCAGTATCTCCGTCTCATCTTCCGTCAGCAGATCCCTGCTTAACAGGATCGAATCAATCGATGGATGATCGTAAGATGTATACCCGTCGTATTCTTTTTCTGCTGCTTCTATGCACTCACTGATCTCCCTTTCCGTCAGCGCAGTGGCTTTTTCCCTCTCTGTCTCTTTTTCTTTCCCTTTTTCGTTTTCCTTTCCTTCTTCCGCTTTTTCTCCGTTTTCCACATCCCGTACCTTTTCAGAAGCAGTCCTGATCATCTGTCCTGTGGAAGCCGTTCTGATGTTCTGTGTAACTGTGCTACATCCTGTCAGACAAATTGCAATTCCCAACACTAAGATCGATTTTTTCTTATTCATATCCTTTTCCTCCCAATCTGAAATCTTTAAATAAGTTCCTTTACTACCATTACAGATCGGGTATCCAAAATGTTGCAAAAAAGGAAAAAATTTTTATACAATCTTCATGTATCCATTTCCATCAAAGCGACGCATCCTTTGTCCCTTCATTCTTTGGGGGATCGTTCAAGCCCAGTTCCTGCCATCTTTCCAGTTCCATATCGTACATCATCACATAACTGCCATCCTGATAAAACAGGATCATGGCATAATAAAACAGATCTTTTCCGTTGTAGACCGAACGCCATCCATAATCCGAAAAAGCAGGGGACAGCTCCTTCTTCTCCATGATCAGCTCTGCCGCACACTCAACGACTTCTTTTTCTTTCGCGGCATCCAGACGAGTGGCTGTCCCTTCAAAGATCCACAGACCCGATCCGGTGCGTCGCGCATACTCTGCAGAGTCCGGCACTTTCCCTTCCTTTTTTATCTTTTTGTCGGTTCTGTCTATCGCTCTTTTTGCAATCTCCGCAGGCGACGCAGAATCTCTGATTTTTTGCTGTACAGTATGTACAGCCGGAAGAACCCCAAGAAAAAAAAGCCAGCAGATCATAGCACATATCAGCATAATCTTGGCCGGCTTCCGGTATTGACAGATACGAAACACCAAAGCAGTGATGCAGGGGGCGATCAGGAATGCACTTGCAAGTGCTCCGGAGAAAAAATAATCCGGATCGCCATGGAAGCCCTGCTCTCCGAAGAAATTAAGGCTTCCCGCAAACCAATACATGACCAGACCGCCAAGCAGTATCACTATCACAAAAGTCACAAAACCTGTCATCAGAATCCCTGTCTTATTCATCCCTTATACCCCCGTCACTTACGCCTGTCTCCTATCGTCTGCGCATACTCCTTTATTCCTCCGGAGTATAATTCTCATAATCGATCAGATTCTTATACTTAACTCTGTAAATACGATAAACAGATTCCTCAATCCTCTCTTCAGTGATTTCACCGTCTTGTACCGCTTTTAAGAGTCCATTGTATTCATCCTTAAATTTACCGGGTGCTACGATCATGTCACATCCCGCCTTAACAGCTTCCACTGCTACGGCTGATTGTTTATAGGTTTTGTTGATCGCGCCCTTATTGACGTAGTCCGTCATGACGATTCCGTCAAACTCAAGTTCCTTTCGGAGAAGATCTGTCACAATCTTTTCCGAAAAGCAGGCAGGTGTATCATCGCCCGTTATTTCCGGCATCTCCACCTCTGACACCATGATTATATTCGCTCCGGCCTGGATCATCTGTTTATAGACTTCCATCTCATTCTTTTGCAGATCCTCCAAAGTCCTCTTGGAAACAACCTCACCCGCAGTGCCATCCGTCTTAACGTCTCCGTAGCTCGGAAAATATTTGATCACGGGACGCACATACTGATCTATCATACCATTCATCACGCTCTTGGAAAACGTGATAACATCCTCCTGATCATCTCCAAACGAACGGCTGGTGATCGCAGAACCTTTATCAAGCACCACGTCCGTTACGGGCGCTAAGTTCATATCCAGTCCAAAGGCTCTTAGTCTCTGCCCAAACTCGATCCCGACACTGTACGCATCGGCTACCCCCTTCTGCTTTCCAATCTCCGACTGGCTTAAAGTAACCTCTTCAACCAGCTTCTTTTTATAGAAAGGGCTGTCTTTTCCGCCTTCCTCTGCAACAGCCATAAATGTCTCTTTGTTGCAATAGGTGCGCATATTTGAAACCAGTTCCAGAAACTGATCTCCATCTTTCATATTTTTCTCGGTAAACAGGATGCCACCTACCGGATATTGGGATAATGCATCGCTGACATCCCCGCCCGCCTTGAGCATGGCACCGGTATTCATAAGCTGCTCCGGCTGAACCATAAACAGTGCCGCAACTTTTTCCTCCAGCGACATGGATTTGAGGTATCCCGCAATCACTTCATCCAGAATCTTTACTTCATCCGGCACCGGATTCTCTTCTGCCTGTTTTGCCTCTTCCTTCGCAGCAGCCTCCGCCACCTGTTTGGCAATATCGGATTCCTCCTCTCCTTGTTCCGCTTCCGTATTCTGTGCACTCTCCGAAGCCTGTTCCACCTTCGTCCGGGGTTGTTGTGACTGTTTTGCTTTCGCCTCTTGTTTTCCGGCTTTTCCTCCTGTCAGAAGATGAATGATCACGATCAGGAAAACGACCACTGCAACTGCTGCACCGCCCACGGCAGCATAGGCCTGCATCTCTTCCTTCTGTCTTCTTTTTCTTCTTACTTCCTCCCTGGATAGATTCTCATCAACCTCCTGCAGAGGCACAAATTTCTGTCTATGAAAACGCAACGCTAATTTAGAAAAATCAAATGGAAAACGCATGAAACTACCTCCTGATCCATTTTGCCTATATATAGCTGATTATATCATATTCCGCCTGCAAAATGCAATCGTGTGATATCCGGGAGATTTTCCGGATTCCGGGCAAAAATACAAAAAAACGCGGGCACCAATCACCTTCGACTGATACCCGCTAATGAACTTCCGGTCCCATTGGACTGTACCTCCTGTTCTGCTGTAAAACGTTCCATCTTCTTTTTGATACTGATTGTATCCGTAACAGGCGTTTGCTCCGTTTAATCAGCAAATCTTTCTTCCCAACCTCGTTACTCTCTCCATGTACTTGTCTACAACATACTGCTTATTACTTTTTTGGAATAAAATTAATTATGACGGTGGTCTGTACCTCTCTTTCTTTAGATTTTTATATCGTCACTTCTTTTGTATGGTTCAAGTATACTATACACCCCTTTAATTGTCAACACTTTTTCTTGTAAAATTTTATATTTTCTTATAATTACTTTTTCATATGATAATTGTGTGTTTTTAAACCAGTCTGATGCGCGATTATTCTGACGATTTCACAGGTAAAATACAACAGGATCTGTCATAACAATAAGGCCGTTTGACATCGGCCTCTTTTTCATCCCGCGTGAGTGCGGTTATGCCCCCGGTACACTCTCCGGGAACGTTTTTACCTGACAGGAGATCGCAAGTTTCTGCAAAATAGAAAAGCGGGTATCAATCTTTCGATCGATACCCGCTATCTATCTGTCTGTCCCATTGGAATATACCTCTCTTCCTTCAGACTCATCTATATAAATTGGTATGTATATATACATCATCTATATTAAATTGCCAATACATTAAATGTATCTCAATGTTTTGAAAAAATAACATATCTCCAATTTATGATAAATCAAGTATTGTCACATCCTTTTCTACTACCGGCTACCTATCCCATTGGACTGTACCTCCTTTTCTGTCGCATCGCTTTCCACCTCTTCTTTGATACTGATTGTATCGGTAACACTCCGGCATCCACACCGCTCGAATATGTAAATACCTGTTCCTTTTCCCGTTACCCTCTACTGTACTCACCTGCGGCTATTTTAAAAGCTTCTTGTCCTGATTTAAAATTTAATTGTCTGGTGGTCCGTACCTCCCTTTCTTTAGATTTATCTATCTCTTAATATCCTTCTGTGATATATGTACAGTATAATCGAATGTGCAATAATTGTCAATACATTATTTTATTTTTATATTTATTTTATAATTATTGTGTTTATATGCTTATGTTATCTGACAATTATATTGTTTTAACATGCTTTATAATATTGTTTTTTGGCCACCCGGTACTATTCTGTCTTTTTCCGAAGAAAGATTCGCCAACACCCTTATGATTTCCGCCCTCCTCCCACAACAGGTTTGGTCATTAATCAAAACCCCGCCGCAATTAATCTGCGGCGGGGAAACCAAATTCATTATCTTACTGTCTGCCAACAACACGCTGCAGTGCAGATTGCTGTTATTGTAACCTGTTATTTCTTATAACTGAACATCCACAAAAATCGTGTAGATTGCTTTGATCGCAGCCTCAAAATCCTGGTTCTTCACACCGATGATAATGTTAAGCTCAGAAGATCCCTGATCGATCATCTTGACATTGACATTTCCATGTGCCAGAGCCGAGAAGATTCTTCCGGCAGTACCGCGGGTAGATCTCATACCGCGTCCCACTACCGCTATCAGAGCAAGATCAGACTCCAGATCCACAGTATCCGGTTTCACTGCTTTATGAATACCTGCCAACACATTCTGTTCTTTTTCTTCAAACTCATCCTGATGCACAAAAACAGTCATGGTATCGATCCCTGACGGCATGTGCTCAATGGAAATATCATTGTCTTCAAATACCTGAAGCACCTTCCGGCAGAAACCGACCTCTGCGTTCATCATGTCCTTATCAATGCTGACACAGCAGAATCCTTTCTTGCCGGCGATACCGGTAATAACATATTTGGATTTCTGACAGGTATTCTCCACGATCCAGGTACCGCTGTCCTGCGGTGCATTGGTATTTTTGATATTGATCGGGATTCCTTCCTTGCGGACAGGGAAAATCGCATCTTCATGAAGAACACTGGCTCCCATATAAGAAAGCTCTCTGAGCTCTCTGTACGTGATCATATCAATTGACTGCGGTTTGTCGATGATACGCGGATCCGCCACCATGAAACCGGAAACATCTGTCCAGTTCTCATACACATCCACTTTCGCAGCTCTCGCAACAATAGAGCCTGTCACATCAGAACCGCCTCTGGAGAAAGTCTTAACGGTTCCATCCGGAAGTGCACCGTAAAAGCCGGGGATTACGGCTCTCTCTGTTTTCGCAAGGCGCTCGCTCAGCACATCATTGGTCTTTTCCGCATCAAAATCACCATTCTCATCAAAGAAAATTACTTCTGCCGCATCGATAAATTCATAGCCGAGATAATTTGCCATTACAATACCATTCAGATACTCGCCGCGGCTGGCCGCATAATTTTCTCCTGCTTTTTTCTTGAAATCCGCCGTGATCTTTTCAAATTCCTTTTCCAGGGAAAGATCCAGCTTCAAGCCGTTGATGATCTCCTGATAACGTGCCTTGATAAAAGCCATCTCCTGTGAAAAGTCTTTTCCTGCCTCTGCCAGCGCGTAGGTAGCATAAAGCATATCCGTTACCTTGGTATCCTTTTTGTCCCTTTTGCCCGGTGCGGACGGAACCACGTATTTCCTTGATTTATCAGCATGAATGATCTTGCCTACCTTTAAAAACTGTTCTGCGCTCGCCAGAGAGCTGCCACCGAATTTTACTACTTTTTTCATAATTTACTCCTCTGTTCTGAGTATTGTCAAACGATCCGTCTTCCAAACGGGACCGTTCCATACCTTACACTTTCTTTTTGTTTCTTGGTTTTATCTCAGCCGTCCCGGAATTTAACTGATCTCCATCCGTATTATTCTATTCTTCCACACGGATCATGCTGATTATTTTATCAAACTGTGCTGCCTTTTCTTGGTATTCCTTCTCAGACATTGCCGGGGAAACGAATCCGATTTCTCCCTCAACCACACCTTCCGCAAACTCTGCGCCCGCAAAAACAGATTCTGCCTTTACCTTCTCTGCGCAGTCGATGCGGACAAAGAAACGTTTCGAGGAATCCTCAAAGCTGGAAAGCTGCAATTTCTCTGCATCCCAACGGCACGGGAATGTCTTGCCAAGATGACGTGCACAGTCGATCATATCCGAAACCACCGCACTGGCCGTCGGAAGTTTCCCTGCTCCGGCTCCATAATACATTGTATTCCCAAGATTATTTCCATGTACCAGGATCGCATTAAAAACATCCGAAACGGAAAACAGCGGATTCTTCGGGAACAATATAAATGGAGAAACCATTGCAAAATATTTGCCGTCGATCATTTTGCTCATACCTAAAAGCTTAATGGTCGCTCCAAACTTCTTCGCATACGCAAAGTCATTCGTTGTGATCTTTGTAATACCTTCTGTATAAATATCTGCCGCATCCACGTTTTTGCCAAATGCAAGAGAAGAGAGGATCGCGATCTTACGACAGGCGTCATATCCTTCGATATCAGCTTCCGGATTGCGTTCTGCATATCCCATCTCCTGAGCTTTTTTTAATACTTCGTTAAAATCAGCTCCCTCTGTCTCCATCTTCGTCAGGATATAGTTGGTGGTGCCGTTCAAAATACCGGTGATCGCATCGATCTTCTCAGGCGTCAATGCCGTATTGAGCGTGCGGATGATCGGAATACCGCCTCCCACACTTGCCTCAAACAGATAGTTGCATTGATTCTCTCTGGCAATAGTCATAAGCTCCTGCCCATGTTTCTCCACCAGTTCTTTATTGGAAGTGCACACGCTCTTTCCTGCAAGGAGTGCTCTCTTTGTAAATGTATATGCCGGCTCCACACCGCCCATTGCTTCCGCTACTACTTTCACGTCCGGATCATTCATGATAACATCCACGTCATGCACGATGAGATTCTCATAGGGATCTCCCGGAAAATCCCTCAGATCCAGGATGTATTTGACATCCATCTCGTCTTCCGTTTTCTGATTGATCGCTTCCTGATTCGTTTTGATCACTTCCACGATACCGCTTCCGACAGTACCGTATCCCAACACTGCTACTTTGACCATGATTTTTACTCCTTAGCTAATATTTTGACGTTGTGTACGCCTTCTTTTTGTTCCATTTCCTGTATCATTTCCGAAATATTCCCTGTCGACTTGAGGATCTGTATACTGATACTTAAAGAAGCCACCCTGCCGATGGGAATACTCTGATGGATCGTCAGGATATTTGCACCATAATCGGCAACTACCTTCAACACATCCGAAAGAAGTCCCGGCTCATCATCCACCTCGACCGTAAACGTGAGTGTTGTCCCTTCCGCCGTATCATGAAAAGGGAAAATATCCTCTTTGTATTTATAAAAGGAACTGCGACTGATCCCGACCTGATCCACCGCCTCCTGAACAGATAAGACCCTGCCGCTCTCAATCAGGCTTTTCGCCTCCACAACCTTTAACAATACCTCCGGCAGTGCCCGCCGCCTTACCACATAATAACCTGTTTCCTGTGTCATATTGTTCTCCTGAATATTTATTCATGAATGCGGTTATCCGTCCGCACACAAAAGACAGTTGTATGTCACCGAAAGATATTCTAGCATAGTATACAAATTAGTGCAAGTAGATTTGTTAGTTTTTTCAAGTTTTTTCTCATCATTCATCCGCTGCCTTTTATTGCACCACGTAAAAAACCCCGGGGAA
This sequence comes from Lachnospiraceae bacterium, assembly GCA_015056815.1. Classification (GTDB taxonomy): domain Bacteria; phylum Bacillota; class Clostridia; order Lachnospirales; family Lachnospiraceae; genus SIG333. The sequence goes on from SVFN01000002.1 coordinate 188,080, forward strand.
CAATCCCCGGGGTCTTTCTTTTATCAGATCAACGGATACTTATCCGTCAGTGTCTTGATGATGGCTGCCGCCTCATCCACTTTTTCTTCACCGCCTTTGATCACAAGTGCAATAGCCTCTGCGATCTGATCCATATCCTCTGTATTGAGTCCGCGGGATGTAACCGCTGCTGTACCGAGACGGATACCGCTTGTAACAAACGGAGATTTCGGATCGTTCGGAATTGTATTTTTATTCGCTGTGATATGAGCCTGATCCAACAGCTTCTCGATTGCCTTACCGGTCAGATCATATGGAGTAAGATCGACTAACATCAGATGATTATCCGTACCGCCGGATACGATCTTGATGTCTCTATCCTGCAATCCCTTGCAAAGAGCCTGTGCATTATCCACGATCCCCTGCGCATAAGCCTTGAAGGAATCATCCAGCGCCTCCTTGAAGCAGACTGCCTTCGCTGCGATCACATGCATCAGCGGACCGCCCTGGATCCCCGGGAAGATCGCTTTGTTAAAGTTGTATTTCTCTGCCACCTCTGCACTTGAGAGGATCATACCGCCTCTGGGACCTCTTAAAGTCTTATGTGTCGTAGTCGTCGTCACATGCGCATAAGGAATGGGACTCGGATGAAGACCTGCTGCCACAAGTCCTGCGATGTGGGCCATATCTACCATAAGAACTGCACCCACTTCATCGGCGATCTCTCTGAATCTCTTGAAGTCGATCGTTCTCGCGTAAGCGGAAGCACCTGCGATGATCATCTTCGGCTGACACTCTTTCGCGATACGCAGTACCTCATCATAATCGATAAAACCTTCATCATTCACACCGTAAGGTACACAGTTAAAATATTTACCGGACATATTGACCGGTGAACCGTGTGAAAGATGTCCGCCATGGTCGAGATTCATGCCCATATACGTATCTCCGGGCTCAAGGATCGCGAAAAAGACTGCCATATTCGCCTGCGCGCCGGAATGAGGCTGCACATTGGCATACTCACAGCCAAACAGTTCCTTAGCACGTTCTCTGGCAAGATCCTCCACCACGTCCACGCAGTCACATCCGCCATAGTAACGTTTGCCCGGATAACCTTCTGCATACTTGTTTGTCAGAGGGCTTCCCATTGCTGCCATAACAGCTTTGCTAACCCAGTTTTCAGACGCGATCAGCTCGATATGGCTGTTCTGTCTGTTCTGCTCGTCCACGATCGCCTGTGCGATTTCAGGGTCTACATTTCTTACTTCGTCCAGTGAATACATAACTACCTCCGTAAAATTTCTCTTATTTTGCGGGTCCGTTCCCCATAACTATCCTATGCCCGTCCCGGAACCCTAAACGCTTTTATTGTAGCATAAGTTTATTTGAATGGAAAGTATATTCTGACAGGAAACGTATTTATTTCGTGTTTTCTTCATATTTATTCCTATAACAGGCTGACATTTTCGGCAATTTCATACAGTTCCATGCAGTTTTTTCCTCTCCCTTCATCCATTCGCCGGGTCCGTGCCGGCACCACTCTTTCACTTACATTTGCGGATTTCGTTCTATTTCTGCATGTGGGTTTCCTACCGTATGATCCTGGGAAGCTCAATATAAGAGACTGTCCGCTCCACCGGCTCAAAGTACCATTCCGTTTTTCGCCCAAGCACCTTATGTAAGGCGATGTTGGGGATATTGATCTTCTCTGCCTCGCAGGTCATCTGCAGACCGCCTGACATGCGCGTGTTGATCTCCAGAAGATATGGGATATCATCCTTGATCTTAAACTGGATGTTGCAGGGATACTGTAAATTTGTTTTCTCCATGATGATCCTGCTCATTTTTAAGATCTCTTTATCAAACCGTATCTGTTCATGGCGGGAACTGCTTTTAAATCTCGGAACCGCGATCAGTCCCTGCTCTGTATTCAGACAGTCCACGCTGATCTCCTTTCCCGGCAGATACGGCATGACCATCAGATCGTTAAACCGTTCCACTTCACCAAGTGCCGCCACATAATCGCCGTAAGTCATCTCGGCGCCCTGATAGACACGTAATCTCTGAAAACGATCGGTCTGTTCGATGATCCTGCGGTAGCTCATCGCCCCTTCGTCCTTTACGAATTTCACGCAGACCTGATCGCAGTTCTTTTTCAGTTCCCGGTATGCCTGTTCAAATTCCTGTACCGTATTCACCATGTGGTACTGCGGAATGGAAATCTCTCCGCAGTCTTTGAAAAAATCATAAGTCGCCGCTTTGTCATTCAATAGTTTCAGTATCTTATTATCATCCACCATGACCTTTACGCCAATCTCCTGAAATCTCTGTCTGTTTTCACTGATCTGTGTCATGTTTCTTCTGGGAACAAAGACGTCCACCTTGTGCTCTTTACAAAACTGCAGGCATTCCTGTATATATTCATCTCCTTCCGACAAAGGCTCCGGATACCATTCGTCGCAGACCTTCTGAATGACAGAATCCTCCTGTTTATTTGTCGCGATCACTTTTATTTCTTCTTTTTCATCCTGCTTCATCAGCTCGATCAGCCTGTAGGAAGTGCTGAACCAGTGATTAAACCATACTTTGATCATTTTTCTTCTCCTCGTATCCTTTTTTACAGCCACGAAAGCCTTAAAACTTCTTCTTTTCGATACGGCTTCCCCTTCTCATTCTGTTTTTCCGGAGCAATCTTTTTCTGCTTTTGCAGATAAGACAGACATTAAAGGTAATGAAACAACCATTCCCTCCGAAAACATAGAATGTTTAGAAATACATGTCTGTTTCAGATGCACCTACTATAACACAGATCAAAAAAGAATACAAAAAAGTAAATACTGGCGGCAGTGGATATGACAGCAAAATCCAATAACAGAGATAGTTTATCGAGCCGTAAATGCGCAGTAAATGCGCATTTCGGCTGTGAATAGTAACCATGAATTCAATTTTATCCGTAAAAGTTTTTGCGTATCCTGTCGGTATATGTTAGAATAGGGATTGGTTGTTACCATTTTTAATCTACGGAGAAAATACCAATGTATCATATGATCGTAAATCCTTCCTCCAAGTCCGGATTCGGCATGCGCAAATGGAAGGAATTAAAAAGTTTGTTTTTAAAGAAAATGGTCACTTACAATGTTCAGTTTACCTCAGGACCGATGGATACCTACAAGTGTATCCGTAAACTGACCGGCGGCAGTTTCACCCTTCCGTTAAAGATCGTAGTGCTCGGTGGAGACGGTACCCTCAATGAAGTATTAAACGGGATACAGGATTTTGAAAACACTGTCCTGACCTTCCTGCCGACAGGCTCCAGCAATGATCTTGCCAGAGACTTAAAACGCACTTCCGATCCGGAAGAATTACTGGAGCATTTATCCGATTCATCCCCTTTTGAGATGGATTTCGGCGCTGTCCGCTACAAAGGCGGCAAGCGCAGATTCATTGTCAGCAGCGGGATCGGATTTGATGCCGCCGTATGTGAGGAATCGCTTCACTCCACGCTCAAAAAAGTGTTGAATCTTTTCCGTCTCGGCAAACTGACCTACGGCATGATCGCCCTGAAGCTTCTGATCCAGGCTAAGCCTGTTTCCTGCGATCTGTGGCTGGATGATTCCGATACACCGATCCATTTTGACCGTATGCTTTTCTGTGCTGCCATGAATCATAAATATGAAGGCGGTGGATTTATGTTTTCACCTGAAGCAGACGATGCCGATGGTTACCTGGATATCTGTCTTGCCGCCAATCTGAGTAAATGGCGGGTACCGTTTTTACTGCCACTCGCCATGAAGGGAAAACACGTCGGCAAGCAGGGGATCTACAACTATCGCGCCAAAAAGATCAGGATCAAAACCTCCTCTCCTCTTCCGGTTCATACGGATGGAGAGATCTGCGGACACTTCGATTCGCTCGAACTGACCTGCGAAGAGAAGAAATTGAAATTTTTATAAGGAAAATAGCAGGATCATTATGAAAACAGCCTCATCTTCCAACAGCTTTTTAAAACATTATTTTTTCATCATCGGCCCATTGGTTTACATAATTCTCTATCTTTGTGCTTTCTTCTATATAGAAAAAAGACCGGTAGAGAAGCTCTACATTGTCCATATGGCGATTGATGATCACATTCCGTTTTGTGAATATTTTGTCATCCCGTATTTTTTATGGTTTGTCTATTTCACGGGAGCCGTACTCTTACTTGCCTTTTATGACAGGAGAGATTACTATCGGCTCTTTATCATGTTAGCAAGCGGTATGACGCTTTTTATCATTGTCTCCCTGCTCATTCCAAACGGCCATGAGCTACGGCCCACACATTTTGACAGAGATAACCTTTTCGTACACATGGTTCAGGCACTGTACCGCACTGATACTCCGACCAATCTGTTTCCCAGTATTCATTGCTATAATTCCCTGGCTGCGGATATCGCGATTCAAAACAGCAAAGATCTTTCCGGTAAAAAATGGCTGCGGGCAGGCTCTTTTGTCCTATGCTGGCTGATCATTCTGGCCACGGTCTTTCTCAAGCAGCACTCTGTTTTTGATCTTCTGACCGCCTTTGCCCTGACAGCAGTGATGTATGTGCTGGTGTATGGAAGAGATACTTTCCGGAATTTTTGCAATGCTACAGCAGAATAAACATTGTCGTGAACAATGTCATAAAATGATAATGTGTTCCCGGCAAACCCAAAAAACAGATAGCCGATCGAGAGGATTCCCAAATGAGTTTTTCATTCATCCCATACGGCTATCTGTTTTCATTTAAACCTGCTTTTCGGTCGCTGGTGCGCCTGACTTACCTGCGTCATTCCATTTCAATCATATTTTCAACCATCCTAAACTGCATTCGCCGACAATATAAGCAGAGCATGCTTTCCTATATCCACCGCATTGTCTTTATTGAATGACTACCGGAAACTCATAGATCTCTCCGTTTGTAAAAGGACCTTCCTTTGCCTCGAGTACTTCGAATACCGCACCGCTCCAATCCGCTGCAATTTTTGCTTTTACCACTTCATCATAGCTTGTAAACATCAGTTCTTCCCCGTTTTTTACGACACTTCCTTCCAGTTTGCCGATCCCTTCCACCGATACCATTCCTGTATATCCGCTTTCCATGGACTCTGTTACGATCAAAAAGTCTTTGACTTCTTCCGTATCTTCCAGATTGACATATTTGCCACACTCATTTCTCTCAGGAAGTTCAAACGTCTCGCCTTTTGCCTGTGCCAGCTCCTGTGCAAGTACATAGGCTCTTGTTCTTGTGATCGCTGTCAGTTCTCCGAAAAGAAGCTGTCCGTAAATGCTTCCTTCCTTAAAGTCCTTCACTGCTTCCTCTGCCATCTTATCCTTGATCGAGGGCCATACTTTCTGCTCTTTTGTCAGAATCTCCAGTTCGCTCTCTTCCAGTGTTTCCTGTGCTCTGCTCCACAAGCTGTTTAACTCTGTATCCCACAACAGCTCCGGTTTCTGTGACATTTCTGTCATTTCAACCTGTGTCTGTGCACTCCGCATCTGTGCTGCATAAGAAGCCTCTGCCTCTTCGATCCCGGAAAGCTCTTCCTGTAAAGAACCTGCCTTAGCAGCAGCTTCCACTGCTTTCATTACTTCGTCCGTCTGCCCGTCAGAAGCTCCTGCCTCTTTTGCTTCTTCCGGATCTGACACTTCTTCCGGATCAGACGTCTCACTCTTCAAAGACTCATCCGCATTTTCCGGTGTTTCATTCACTTCCACATTTTCTGCCTCTACCGCTTCTTCGTCCTGCGCTTCGCCATCCGCTTTTTGTTCTGTGACGGCATCATCTGCATTTCCTGTGCTTCTCGCCGCAGTGCACCCTGTCATCATAACTGCCATCATAAGTACTGCCAACAAACATTTCTTTTTCATAATATTACTCCTTTTTATAAAACGAATACTTTTCTTACGCAAGCTGTATTATACAAAGGAGCCCTCCATTTGTAAAGAATACTTTTCTTACCGTTTTCTTAGATTTTTCTTAAGGGCATTCCTGCTCCCTCTCCTATCCATTCAGACAGACGAAATTGAAACAGTTTTTTCGTTTCTGTAGCTTTTACAGTGCCTGCTGATTCTTTTTCATATCTATATTTTCTCCTGTTTATTGAAGCCATTTCTGTAAAAACGCACTGCCATCAGTGCCAATATCACCGCTTTGCATACATTGTCGGCGATCATGCAGTACCAGACTTCCCGAAGTTCTAACTTCCACACATTCACAACGATCGCTGTCATCAGGATCCTTATGCCCCACATACTGGCAGTTTCTATGTAAAACGGTATTTTGGTATAGCCGGAACCATAAAAAATACCTTCCATTACGATCATCAGACCAAAGAACGGTTCGGACAACGCCACCATCTTTAACATCTGTGCACCCAAAGTGATCACTGCCTGCGAATTGGTAAAAATACTCATCAGCCCATAAGCCGACACAAACAATACCATACCATTAAATATCATCATCAGTACCGTGACAAGTGTGCTGATCCTGCAGATTCTTATCAGCTTGTCGTAGTTTTTCTCACCGATTGCGGCACCGACCAGTGCAGAGGTCGCGATACGAAGACCATATCCCGGAACATAAAACAGTGTCTCTGCATCCACTGCGATCGAATGCGCCGCAAAGATCGTTGTCCCCATTCCGGAAACCAGTCCCGCGAATACAATATAGCCCATGCAGGATGTGATGCTTGTCGCCAGTACCGGGAGTCCCGTCCGAAGGATCTCCTTCATGATCTGCCGTTTCTGCTGTGCACTCTCTTTTCGCGCAAAAGCCGTTTTCTCTGCAGGTACCTTCTCTTCTCCCGGAAGAAATGTATTTTCCGCTTTCGTGTTCCTTTGACCGGATGCATTCGTTTTGTGCAGTTCCTTCCCCGGTCTTTTAATAGAATTTTTTCCCCTGCCAGCCAGTTTTAATCCAAGCCCAAGCTCCGGATTCTTCGCATATAAGAGAAAAATCCAGATGCCACCGACTGTCGCGGCGATCGAAGTCGCTACCGCAGCCCCGGTAACCCCCAGTCCTGCTTTATAGATCAGCAGGTAATCCAGGATACCGTTCAGTACATTTGCCGTCATATTAACAAGCATCGGTGTCCTGCTGTCCTGTACGGAACGAAGCAGGGAGCTTAATATAATGGAAGCCGCCCGAAACACCATAGGCAGGCAGATGATAAAAAAGTATCCGGAAGCCTTCGGACAAACGCTTTTATCCGCCTGCATCCAGACCGGTATAAAAGGACTCAATGCCAGACAAAGCAGCCCTACCAAAAGACCTGAGATCAGCGTGATCCATAATGCCAGTCCTGAAATCTTCTTCATCCTCGCCTTATCTCCCGCTCCGTAGGCTCTCGCACAAAGCGACAAAAATGCTGTTCCACATGCGCTGAAAATACTACCGATCAACCATGTGACGGTCGTCGTCACACTGACTGCGGCAGTAGCTTCTTCTCCCAGATGTCCGACCATGGCTGTATCCACATACTGCATCATGGTTGACATAATCTGTTCTACGATCGTAGGTATCGATAGAAGCATCAGATCCCGTAATACTTTTTTATTCGAAATCGTTTCTGTCTTTCCCCTGCTTTTCATAGTCATTGTCTTTCCCTTGATCTCATGGTTTTATTTCTTACGTTTCCCTTCGCCGCCCGGAATGGAAAGCTTATCTGTTTCTTAATTGTGTCCTGTCGTTTTCGGTCATTCTTCTATATAGGGAATAAAGGCTGCAAAGGCTGAAGGAACCGGATACTCCTTTTTCACCACTTCATACTCTGCCATTATATACCCATTTGGCAACATGCTCTGATCGGCATCTTTTCCTTCACGCTCTTCCGACAGGGCAGAAAAATCTGCCTGTTTCGAAGCAGGACTTTTCGTGCCAAAATCAAACGGTTCCGTTTTGACAAGATATCCTTTCATATGCCATTCTTTGTGCGAGAAAATATGCTTTGCTTCCCTGACCTGTTCGATATACACCGGCTCGCAGCCGATCTGTCTGACATACTGTATGATCGACTCATTCTCTGCCCATTCATCCAACATGGGAAACTCATACATTCCGGCCAGAAGTCCTCTGGAGGCGCGCTTATGAAGTAAGATCTTATGCCCGTCTTTTATGATCAGCAGTGTCTTTTTTTCGATCATCCGTTTCTGCTTCGCTGCCTTGCAGGGAAATTCCGTTTCCCTTTTCTTCAGATGTGCCTGACAGAACTCCTTCCAAGGACACACTTCACACTTAGGCGCACCGTTTGGAACACAGACGATCGCACCAAGCTCCATCAGAGCCTGGTTGAAATCTCCTGCCCTTTCCGGCATTATCTGCAAAAGCTCCTCTTCCACCCGCTTTTTTACCGACGATTGCGAAATATCCTCTGCATCCATCGTCAGTCTGGAAAGCACTCGCAGTACATTGCCGTCTACTGCCGGAACCTTTTGTCCGAAAGCGATGGAAGCAATGGCACCCGCCGTATAGCTGCCGATCCCCTTTAACTTCAATAATTCCTCATAGTCTGACGGCATCTGTCCGCCATATTCTTCCATAACCTGTATGGCCGCTTTTTGCATATTACGGACACGATTATAATAACCAAGTCCTTCCCATAGTTTGAGAAGTCTCTCCTCACTTGCCCCCGCCAGGCTTGCCACATCCGGAAGCTCCAGCAGGAATCTCGCAAAGTAAGGCTTGACCGCCTCCACTCTGGTCTGCTGCAGCATGATCTCCGATACCCAGACTCTGTATGCCTCCGGATCATCTCTCCAGGGAAGAGAGCGTTTATTCCGGTCAAACCATGCGATCAGAGGATCCACAATATAATCTAACTGCCGAAAATTTTGTATCTTTTCTTTTCTCATATAAAACCTGTTTTTTGTATTTTAAGTTCCTTATCTGAACAAATGGAGCAGAAAGGCAGTGAACATTCTCTCCTCTTTCGCATTCGCTCTTTCGCTGTTCATTGTCCTCTGGCTCCATTTTTCAGATCGTGTTTTTAAGTTTTGTATCTCTCTCACTGCTGTCATGCTGTGCTCTTATAAGGGACTCTCGCTGCAAAAACCACTTCCGCAGCTGCTTCGGTATATATACTCTGATCATCAAAAAAGATATCTGCCCCAAATGCTTTTAAGATCTCTTTCTTGGAAACACCACCTAAAAAGAATGCTTCATCCACTCTGACACCCCAGCTTCTGAGAGTCTTGATCGCACGCTCATGTGCCGGTGCACATCTGGCTGTCACAAGTGCGGTCCTGATCGGCGCTTCTTTGCCTTCAAACGCATCCTGAATCTGGGCAATCGCCTGCAAAAACTTGGCAAAAGGTCCTTCCTGTAAAGGAAGATCCGCTTTTTGCACTTCATTCTGCTCAAATGCCGTCAGCCCTTTTTCCTGATAGATCCGCTCCGATTCATCTGTAAATAATACCGCATCCCCGTCAAAGGCGATCCGTATCTTATGTCCCTGTTCCTCTCGGTCATAGTCAACCCTGCCATCTGTACGGATCACTCCTGCTGCGATCCCGGAATCGATCGCCGCCTGTACATCATCTTCGTGTGCAGACAAAAACAGGTCTGTATGGAATGCAGACAGATACGGTGCAATAGGCGCTCCCCCTGCCAGAACAGCTCTTGCGATCTTAAGCCCATAATGGTCAATGGAATGAAATACACGAAGCGCAGTGTCCGAACTGTTGCGCGACATGATAATAACTTCGACAACATCTTTTCGCTCCGAAAGCTCATTCAGAGAAAGAAATGATCTGATCAGCGCAAAACCGGGTCCCGGTTTCAAAGGCTCTTTCTCATGTGCTCTCTGATAATCGCGATACGCTTCTACACCTTCCGTCTCAAATATGCTGTTCTCATAACTTAAGTCAAACAGTGCCCTGGTACTGACACCGATCACCAGTTTTTTGCTAAGATCAAAAGCCATAGTCATTCTCCTTTCCTACTGCGTCAGGCAGTATTACGGCAAATACCCATGGCTTTTCATCACTCATTTTTCAAATTGAGCCTATTGTCTCCGGCGCTCATATCTGATCTTCGTCTGAATGCAGTTTTTCAGCTCTGCATATCTTTGCTCTATCGGACCGTCATCAATCTCTATATCGATGGCTACCGCCATCGTATTGATCATCTCATCCGTGATACGAGGGAAAAGTGCGGCAAGGATATTCAGTCTTGCCTCATGGGTATCGGCGTCCAGAAATTCTATCACCAATGGGTCTATGTTCCATTCCATAGTCTCTTCCGCTTTTGCATTTTGAACAGTCCGATCAGCTGCAGTCTCTGTTTTTGTCTGTGCTGCTTCTTTGTCATCCTCGGTCTGAACCGCAAAATGCTCTTTCTTAAGCTTCACTTCCCCGGATCCCGTAACGGCTTCCCCGTCTTCATCTTCCCGGAAAAAGCGGTATTTATGAGGAGTATCCGGATATTTCTCATGATCCGTTTCACTCATAAACATGTCATAGGGTCTGACATATATTCTGAAGTCATCATACATTGCCTGATATACAACATATTTTTCTCTGGTTTCTGAATGAGTTGCCAGGGTGATGATCTGATATTTCTTTCCTTTAAAATGTGTAAAAATCTCATACGGTTTTGGTTCACGTCTCATAAGCCGGCTCCTGATCTAATGATAATATAACTTATCGGATAAAACCAAATGCCCGCATTCGCGGTCGCTTGGTTTTCTTCCGACTTTCATGATAGCATCCGCTATCATGAATGCTCAAAAACATTCGTTTTTTCGCTAACTTATCGGATAAAACCAAATACCCGCATTCGCGGTCGCTTGGTTTTCTTCCGACTTTCATGATAGCATTCGCTATCATGAATGCTCAAAAACATTCGTTTTTTCGCTAACTTATCGGATAAAACCAAATGCCCGCATTCGCGGTCGCTTGGTTTTCTTCCGATAAGTTATATTATAATCGAAAAGCCTGGATTCGTCCAACGTTTGTTATAGAAATGTAACTGTAACGTCCGGCTGCCCGGAAAAAAGACGGATCTCTCCAACTGCCTTAAGCAGCTCTCCTTTTTGGTCGGACGTCATGGATTCTATATGTCTGTGATGGATCCGGACAATGTAGTTTCGTGTCCCGTCCGCTTCTCTAACTGAAGTAAGATTGATGCCGCTGTTTTTGCAATAGAACTGCTCCAGACAGTCCCTCAGCTTTTCTTTGTACTCCTGTTCGAACCTCTGATAATAGATCTGTTCATTCCGTCTGTCAATTTCCCTGCTGTACGCGGGAATACAGATCCCCATGCATTCTGCCAGCACCAGAATAAAAAGTACAAGTGTAAAAACCTTCTTTTTCATCATAAAAAACCTCCGTATAAAATATAGTCATCATTTCGATCTCTACCTTAGATTACCTATATCTTACACAAAGGTATGTCCTGTTAATCGTACTTTTACCAAATAATAAGGTCTGTCGTTACTATTCACAGCCGTTCCGCCTGTGAAAGTAACGGATTTTGCCATTTAAAATCGCTTCGCGATGGGCAAAATCCAATAACAGAGATAGTTTATCGAGCCGTAAATGCGCAGTAAATGCGCATTTCGGCTGTGAATAGTAACTCTGTCGTTACTATTCGGTTTTTTCTTCACCTGAATCTGGTTGCCGGCATAGCGTAAACTGTGCAGCGCTGCGGCATACTCGTTTTTCTTAAGCTTTGCCGGCACCGATTTTAATATCCTGACCGCTTTGTCACAACGCACCGTCAGTTTGCCGTCCTCCGATAATTGCAGGGAAAGCTCCGTTTCCTCCACCGGCTGAAAATTCCATCACTCCGTTTTCATCGATTTCATAATCTTCTATCTCATCCTCTATGGATACCACTTTTTCCAGTACCTCCAGTATAAAGTCATACTTTTTCAGAAATTCTTCATGATTTGACAGGACAAAATCCCTATTATCCTCTTTGGCTGCCCTCTCCAGTTCCAGCGCAATATTATAAGGCTCCTCTGCCCCGATCATCGCGGAAGTACTCTTAAGTGAATGAATCAGAATTCCATAATTCCAAAAGTCCTCTGCGTCAAGGAATTTCTTCATATCCTCCTTCTTTTCCTTAGCCCCTCTCAGATACTCAAGCAGGATCGAACGATAGAATTCATCATCCCCGCCGCAATTAGCCAGTCCCTTAGCCGTATTGATCCCGTTTTCTTCCATGATCATAAAGGGAGATTCCACATTTTCCTGTTCACCCGCACCGTTCTTTTCGATATCTTCCTCTTCTGTAACGATCTCGATCTTATCTGCCGGAATATATTTCTTTAACATCGTCTCAAGATAGGTACTGTCAATCGGCTTGGTAAGATAATCGTTAAATCCTTTGGAAAGATATCGCTCCCTTGCGCCCACTACCGCATCTGCGGTAAGACAGATGACGGGCGTATTGATATTAGGTCCTTCCTTATGATTGCGGATCGTTCGGAAGGCTTCTTCTCCATCCATCTCAGGCATTCTCTGATCCATGAGGATCACATCGTAAGTATTCTTAAGCGCAAGCTCCACGGCCTCTTTTCCGCCGCCCGCAGTATCTATGCGCATCTGTGTATCTTTTAAGAACTCCGTGGCTACAAGCAGATTCATCTTTGTATCGTCAACGATCAGAATTCTGGCCTCAGGCGCTCTGAAGCTCTCGTGATATATTTTATTTCCATCAAGGTTCTTCTCGAATTTCTCCTTGAAATTTCCCACAGGTTCATCCGAAATAATCTTCTGGGGAATCCGGAGGGTAAACGTGGAACCGACACCATAGGTACTCTCTACCTGCACATCTCCGTCCATCATCTTAAGGAGCATCCTGGTAATGGCAAGTCCCAGTCCGGTACCTTCCTTGGTGCTGTTTTTCTCAAGATCCACTCTTTCGAATTTCCCGAACAGCTTACCCATATTCTCCCGGCTGATACCGATACCGGTATCGGTTACGGCGATATCAAGCTCTATGACAGGCTTTCCGTCCATGCTGTTTTCCCGGCGTTTTCCGGTAATTTTAAACAATACGCTTCCCTCATCCGTATACTTGACTGCATTGTTCAAAATATTCGTGATCACCTGTCGTACTCTTACAACATCGCCGAAAAGATAGTCCGGAAGTGTCTCATCCACATCCGTCAAAAAAGAGAGATTTTTTTCCCTGGCTTTAAAATAGATCATGTTGCTGACATCATTGATGACAGAACTTAATTGATATTCCACTTCCACAATATCCATCTTTCCCTCTTCGATCTTGGTAAAGTCAAGAATATCGTTGATGATGGCAAGAAGATTACTTCCCGCACCGGCAACATTACCGGCATAGCTACGTATTTTTTTAAACGCCTCATGATATGCCATGGGACTTGCACCGGAAAGTTTCTCCGCTTTTGCGGATTCTCTTAAGATCATTTCGTTCATACCAAGGACAGCATTTATAGGGGTACGGATCTCATGACTGGTATTGGCAAGGAAATCTGTCTTGGCCTCACTTGCCCGTCTCGCTTCTTCAAGCGCTTTATCCTGCTTGATCTTCGCTTTGACGATCTCATACTGTGCCACAGCGACCATGATGACATTCGCCAGATACATCATCGGAATACGCGAATAATAAACTGCAGGGAACTGATATCCCATATTTTTTAAAGGCGTGTTCATATAAACACACATAATAATGAAAAAAACCATGCAAAAATACAGCCCGTATGACAGATTAAAGAAGAAAAAAACGACAGGAACCGCAACAAAGAACAGGAAAATGCTTGTGCCCTCCGTTCCTCCTGTATAGAGGAAAAATGTAAATGTGAGCCAGTAAACCACACACTGAATGTTGAGCGCAAGATGCATAAGCCATTTGCGCTTCTTTTTGCCATATTTACAGATTGAAAGATTCACGATGGCAATAGCTGTCATGACAGCACAGAACAATGCATATTTTGCCACAAGTATTTTGCCATGAATAAAATTATCCACGCTCAGATAAACGCAAAATGGAATGACCACAGAATAAATGACAATGCTTAATGTCAGATTAACCGAAACATAGCGCTCATCAATGTGAAATCTCTTTTTTTGGTCCATACTTACCCTCCCTAATGGTTTCCAGGAAATTATATCGGACTCCTTCTGCCTTTTTTGTGTTTCATTGCCTGTAGCGGTAGCCGCAACGCCGGATGTGACAATAAGCATAACGACCACCTGCATATTTTCTTTTTTTGCGCCAGTTTAATATATATGTTATTATAACAGTTGATATGACATCCTGACAATCGGTAATGAGTTTTTTAGTAAGCTGTTTTTCCATGCACTCTGTCTGATCGGGCACAAGGAATCACAATACATAAAGCCGCCATTTCTTTCTCCAGAAGCCTGTAAACATTTGCCACAAGAAAACCATCCGCAATGGCATGATTCAGACGGACACTCACCGGCATCATAAGTCTGCCGTTCTCCTCCCGGTATTTACCCCAGTTAATGATCGGGGCAAAGTGCAGGAATCCGTCCGGCAGTTCAATATTCAGCGAGTCATAAGACAGCCAGGATATATATGAAGCGTCAAACCAGTTTGGATGATTCATCATATCGAGCTTGTATTCTCTTGTATTTTTGGCATTCTCCACGTCTTCAACAGCATTTCTGTAAAATATCTCATAATCTTCATAATAAGTCGTATATACCGGAGTGCAGGTTTCCGTATCTTCATGAAAAACGTACTGAATCGGGTTAATGATGTCATAGCAGATCAGCTCTTCCGACTGCCAGAGATACCCCATCTTGTAGTCATCTCTCGAATTCAACACCTTTGAAAGCGCATACAGAAAATTTATGTAGAATCTAGTGCCTGTCTGTTTAGAAAGGTTCACCAGATCCGTTACATCTATTCTCGCAGTCATGGAAGTTGAGCACTTGCAGTCCTGCGTAAAATGACGGAACACTCCGCCTCTGTAATACTTTTCCTTGTCAATAACCCTATAGTTCACTTTACTATTCCTCTCTTTCCGCTTTTATAAAACCGATGACATATCCAACTACCATACCTGCCATCATTTTGAGCCAACGTGTCAAGTACCTAAAACACTATTTTACATTATCGAGCGAATTTTATCGAGATTCTATTGTTTTTCTGACAATTATCAAAAATTTCATCCCCGTTACTTCAAAAACGTCAGAAAGAACCGGGCCCCTTTCCCGATTTTTTCTGACGTTGATCCATCATGAATAATCTCTTTTATGCGCTTAATTCCAGCGCAGGCATTTATACTGCTGTCAGCAAAATTGTACTCATTTTTGGAAGATTGTCAATTGTTTTTCATACATCCTACCGACTGTTAATAGTAACTATGAATCTTCCTCAGCCGGGCAAGCGCAGCATAATGCAGAACCTCAAATTTTTCAGGTGCTGTTTCATCAAGGAGTTTTCTGTGCTCCTCATCCCATTTCGCCAGTTCTTCCTCGGACAATGATGCGCCCACACCACGGGATGCTTTCATCCTTCCATGCCAGGATTCCTTAGTGAAAGGCACCATAAGGTCATATTCTTCATGTTCTTCCAGTTCAAAATAATCGTAAGCCACATCCGGGATCCGGATCGGATGCCGCCTTTCTCCTGCTCCCGACCACCCGGGACTGTACTTTAATATCAGTTCCTCACTGGCTTTCGCGATCCTGTCTTCCTCCGGCAGCCATGCCATATATAATATCAGAAGCTTTCCATCGGGTCTTAGGATATCTGCCAGTTTCGGCATGACCTTCTCATGGTCAAAATACCAGAAGCACTGGCAGGCTGTGATGACATCGAAACTGCCTGACGGAAAATCCATCTCTTCGGTAGCTACGGCATAAAAATCAATCTCCATTCCGGCGTCATCCGACAGGCGTTTTGCCTGCTTAATCTGTTCGGGAGAAATATCCGTTCCGGTCCAGTTTGCCCCATAACGATACATATTGCGCGGCAGCACTCCCGTACCGGTCCCGAGATCAAGGACATTATCTTCCTTCATGCAAAGCCCTCTGTCAATGATCTTCTTATAGAATTCTTCCGGATATATATCCCTGTATTTTGCATATTCCGCTGAGGTCCTTCCCCAGTCAAACGCCTTTCCGGCATCTATACGGTCATCTGTTATTAACATACTTCTTCCTCTATAAAACGCAGACTACTTTTCTGTCAACTGCTCCACCCCCCGGGATTCTCTGACCCTCTCCCGGCCCGCAGTTTCTGACACTTCTCCATCAATTCACGGTTTCTGCCTGCATTGATGTTCAGTACGATGACCTTTAGCTCTAACGCAGGCTCCTCCACCTGAAGCTTATACTGACCGGACAGCTCATACTCTTCTCTGTCAGCCATCTCCTCGCTGCCGTTGTAATTTTGCATGAACGGATCAGTTAAAAACTTTTATTACCAAAAAACCTATGGCATATATTCCAAGACCCAGAGCCAAAAACAAAATGCCGGTTTTGAACTGATCTTTTTTATAATTCCGGTTTGCCTCTTCCAAGGTGACCACGCCTTTATAAAGTGCGCCGTAATCGTCATTTTCTTCCAGCGTATTGTCATCTGACAGCTTTCCGACAGCCGTGAATTCACCCTCCAGATTCTCCTGCGGCACTACTTTGCAGATCACTCTGAGATCTCCGATCTTTGGCTGCCCACTGTCTTCGGAAGCATACACCCCTTTCTCTGTAAGTTTCAAGCCAAATCTCTCACCCGCATCCTTCGGTGTATTGTATGCGGGAACCGTCATATCCTCCATCGTAAATTCCGCACCCTCCAGGTATCTGAGAAGGCTCTTGCCCAGTTTAATGCCATCTTCCCCGATCTCTGCCGTTCCGCAAATGACCACCTTCCCGCTTCCTCTCTCATTCAGAAATTCTTTGGGAAAGGGCGGATTCTTAAAATCTTTTGTGCTCCCAAACAGACTCCGTGCCGCACTTTTGCTCTCATACGCTTCAAAATCTCCCTGCGGACTGTTGAAAAAACCTTTCTCGGCATATTGATAGTAGTAGGTGGATCCACCTTTACTCACCCGGATATCCTCTTTGTGATATTGATACATTTCTGTTTCCCGGAATATAACCGGTCCCATATCCGTAAGGCCCAGCACATCATCTTTCGCCGGAGTGACTACCTTTATTTTTCCTGTCACCGCCACAACATCCTGCATCCCGTTTAATGCACCTATCAGAAAATAAATACTTATCAAAATAACAATTCCGCCTATTAATCCAAAGCATATATATTCCACGATCCTTTTCATATTCCCTCCTTACAGAACGTTACCGTTCTTTTCTATCCTTACATATAAAGGATCATTCGGAAAGCCGTTTGGGACATTTGTACTCTATTACAAACCGGAAACAGGCTTTTTTTCTTTCTTTGCGGCCTTTTGCTAAATACAGATTACGATTATAAGCTGCCCTTCTTTATGATTCCTTTAATCCGCAATGAGATTTTTAATCGTCTCAAGAACACTGACGATATGATATTTTGTCAAAAATGCGATATCTTCATATTGTGGATACTTTGTCTCGATCACATCTGTTAGCGGCAGCACATACTGTTCTGTCTCTGAAATATATTCGGACATCCGCTTACGGCTGAAGCTGGCCGCCATGGTAGAAACATTGTTGCAGCGATCAATGAGCTTGACGACACAAGCCTTGCCGTTTGAACGAATCGCCTCATAATAGTTTGCTTTTGCTTCTTCTTTTGTCATGCCGTCAGCTGCTTTAAAGGTAAGCAGTCCTACCACTGTGCAGATTTCTTTTTCAAATGGAAGCTCTTCCAGACTTACCCCGGTATCCTCCACAACATCATGTAAAAGGATCGCCGCCAACAGATAATCATCCCGTATCCCGAAGGCATGTGCCTGACACGCCATCATCAGCGGATGATTGATATAGGCAACCTGATCCGTCGTATATCTGCCCTGCTTGCGCAACTGCCCTGCGTGACGTTCCCTCATGTACCGGAGCGCCCGGCCGGTCGCATTTAATCCTTCTGCCAGAGCCGTCTGCTTCATCCGGCAATACATGTTTTCTTCATGAAAAAGACGGCTTCTGATCGAAAGGCCTTCTGCCCGGCCGGTCGTCATATCGCTGTTTGACAGAAACAAGTTAGTTTCCCTATCCATTCCTGTTTCTCCCTCCTGTCTGCCTCTTTTGCAGACAAAGCCGGTTTTATAGTTCAAAGCCACCGGGACCGAAGAGATCATCCTCTTTCGTATCGGCACCACCATCCGTTGAACCATCCCCGCCGCCATAACTGTTTCCGGTACTGTAGCTTCCCGAGTTGTTTACACTTCCCGGATCGAAACCGTTCCTGTCGTAGACTCCGCCGGTGCTGTAATTGTCCTGACTGTATCCGGTTCCCGCATTGTAACCGCTCTGTCCATATGTTCCGCCGGCATTGTAATTGTCCTGACTGTATCCGGTTCCCGCATTGTAGCCGTTCTGTCCATATGTTCCGCCGGCATTGTAATTGTCCTGACTGTATCCGGTTCCCGCATTATAGCCGTTCTGTCCATATGTTCCGCCGGCATTGTAATTGTCCTGACCGTATCCGGTTCCCGCATTGTAACCGTTCTGTCCATATGTTCCGCCGGCATTGTAATTGTCCTGACCGTAATAGCCCGGATTCTCCCAGTCCTTTTTGCCTCCTAAGAGAGGATCAAAGTAATCCAAGCCCGGTTTGTGTTTCAATGCTTCATACAGATACGCATTCGTCATGGCCACATAGGGGCCGATCCAGAATATTTCCAGCAAAAACAGCGTAAAGATCGCAGCAATATGCCATAAAATAAAAGAAAGATCCAGAATAAACGCATTCCACTTTTCTCCATTCATCATCTGCTTACTGAGCGTAAACACTTCATCCGGGTCCATATTCGGATCTTCTGCCAGAATATAAGGCATCATACGGTATTCGTATGCCTTTACGATCCCCGGGATAATGAAAAGCAGTGACCACAGTCCGATATACATGTCACGCAAAAACAACGTTTTTACAACATTGGAATATCTGCCCGTCTGAAACCCTGTACCCAGACAATTCACACCATTGTATGTTCCGGGTTTGTAGACAGATTCCAAAAAATATCTCTGTGCACCCATTTCCAAAGGATTGCGCACAAACACATCAAACGCGATCGCAAATGCCAGAACGATCAGAAAGATCACAAAAAACACTGCCATAAATGCAAGGATCACCGACAGATCCGGCATATTAAAATGCCCGTTTGACGTACTTCCTCCATTGTTTGAACCGCCACCGTTATAAGACCTGCCCGCGCCGGCACCACCGCCGCCTCCTCCGCCGCCGGTTGCAAATCCCAACACCAGAGTAACCAGTACCAGTCCCCAATAATTACTCTTTACCGCCAGTTTCGCTTTACTTTTCAGCTCTGCTCTTGTCCACATACTCCTTTTCCTCCTTAATCGATTAAGCCTTATCGAAACAGTCAATATCATTCTACCTTATCGAGTAACTCTTGTCGAGATTTTATTGTTTTTCTGACAATTCTCTGACAATTTTGCACCATTCTGTCTTTCCGGATTTTTCTGTTGATCACAGCATCGGCATTTTGCCGCAATCCCTTTCTCATGATGCCGGCTGTAATTTTGGAAGCTTTTTTTCATTCTCCCATGCTTTCAGCCTGTTTCAGGGATGTTGCAGCTATAATTTCACTCTTAATCTCTGAGGCACTTTGTGATATACTATTATTTACCGGTAGATTGGTATCGACCGAAAAATATGCGAAAGAAGGCATCTTATGTACAATCCCAATTCTCTTAACGCCGATGAATTTATCGACCATAATGAAATCATGGAAACCTTAGCCTATGCTGAGATTAACAAAAATAACACAGACCTTTTGGAGCAGATCCTCAATAAAGCTGCCTTGCGAAAAGGACTTACCCATAAAGAAGCTGCTGTTTTATTGGACTGTGAACTTCCAGAATACAATGAGCGCATCTTCGCTCTGGCCCATCAGATCAAGAAAGATTTTTACGGCAACCGTATCGTGATGTTTGCACCGCTCTATCTTTCCAATTACTGTGTCAACGGCTGTCTTTATTGTCCGTACCATTTAAAGAACAAGCACATAGCACGTAAGAAACTGACGCAGGAAGAGATCCGCAAAGAAGTTATCGCACTGCAGGATATGGGACACAAGCGTCTGGCGATCGAAGCCGGAGAAGACCCCGTCAACAATCCGATCGAATATATCCTGGAGTCCATCCGTACGATCTACAGCGTGCATCACAAAAACGGGGATATCCGCCGCGTGAACGTAAACATTGCCGCCACCACAGTGGAGAACTATCGTCTGTTGAAAGAAGCGGGGATCGGTACTTATATTTTGTTTCAGGAGACTTATCATAAGGAAAGCTATTTAAAACTTCATCCCACCGGACCGAAGCATGATTACAACTATCACACCGAAGCGATGGACCGTGCGATGGAAGGCGGGATCGATGATGTAGGGCTTGGTGTATTGTTCGGACTGGAGCTTTACCGTTATGAATTTGCCGGGCTTTTAATGCATGCGGAACACTTAGAAGCCGTCCATGGCGTCGGACCGCATACCATCAGTGTGCCGAGAGTCAAACCTGCGGACGATATTGATCCCGATGCTTTTGATAACGGGATTTCCGATGAGATCTTCCAAAAACTAATTGCCTGTATCCGCATCGCGGTTCCTTATACCGGCATGATCATTTCCACCCGCGAGAGCAAGTCCTGCCGTGAAAAGGTTCTTCCTTATGGAATCTCGCAAATAAGCGGCGGTTCCAAGACCAGTGTGGGAGGCTACTATCAGCCGGAGACAGAAGATGATCTGACCTCCGCGCAGTTTGATGTATCTGACACAAGAACCCTGGATGAAGTGGTGAAATGGCTGATGGAAAAAGGATATATTCCGAGCTTTTGCACCGCCTGCTACCGTGAAGGACGTACCGGAGACCGTTTCATGAGTCTTTGCAAGAGCGGACAGATCCAGAACTGCTGCCATCCCAACGCACTGATGACCCTGGAAGAATATCTGATCGACTATGCATCAGAGGACACCCGTCAGATCGGAGAGACACTGATTATGCGGGAGCTTGAAAATATTCCGAAGGAAGCAGTAAAGCAGGTTGTCCTCAAACGTCTGGAGCAGATCAAAAACGGAGAAAGGGATTTTCGTTTTTAAAAGAAAGAGGTATCTGACATGAGTATGAATGACACACCTAACGCCGAGCGGCTGCATATTGGACTGTTCGGCAGGCGCAATGCCGGCAAATCCAGCCTGTTAAACGCATTGACCGGGCAATCCCTCGCGGTTACCTCGCCCATAGCAGGCACAACCACCGATACGGTATCCAAAGCGATGGAGCTTTTACCCTTAGGTCCCATCCTCTTCATCGATACGCCGGGACTGGACGATGCAGGGCAGCTTGGAGGACTCCGGGTGGAAAAAGCAAAGCAGGCATTGCACAAAACAGATCTCGCACTTTTGGTCATCGACAGTACGATCGGTCTGACAGAGGAAGATCGAGAGATCGAAGCGCTGATCCTTTCCCGTAAGATTCCCACGATCTATGTCTACAATAAGTGCGACCTGCCGGCTGACACTCAGGGCAGTACCATCAGGCAATGTCACCCAAACAGCCTTTCCCCTGAACATGTTTCGAATGGCAGCACTGACTGTTTGACTTCTGCAAACATGCCGACAGAAAGTCTTACCCGGCATCCTTCCCATAAACCGGGGCAGGCTGCTGTAACCATCAGTACGAAAACCATGGAAAACATCCCATTATTAAAAGAGACGATCATCGCGCTCGCCACTCCTCTGCTGTCAGAAAAGAACACACCGATCGTAAGTGATCTCGTACAGGCAGGCGATGTGGTGATCCTTGTCGTTCCCATCGACAAGGCGGCACCCAAGGGACGTCTGATCCTGCCGCAGCAGCAGACGATCAGAGAGCTTCTCGACACCGGTGTCCACACCATGATCGTTCGGGATACAGAGTTAGCCGATACCTTTTTAAAGCTTTCGGTCGCTCCAAAACTTGTGATCACAGACAGCCAGGCATTTAAAAAGGTGGCCTCCATTGTTCCCGGGCATATCCTTTTAACCTCCTTTTCCATTCTTATGGCAAGACATAAGGGAAATTTTCAAGAGGCACTTGCCGGAGTCAGAGCACTTGATACCATCACAAATGACAGTCATATTTTAATTGCCGAAGGCTGTACTCACCATCGCCAGTGCGGAGATATCGGTACGGTGAAGCTGCCGGCTCTCATCCGCCGGTTCTGCGGCTGCGATCCTGCGTTTACCTTTACAAGCGGAACAGAGTTTCCGACTGATCTTTCTGATTTTGACCTCGTGATCCACTGCGGCGGCTGTATGCTGCATGATCGACAGATGCAACACCGCTACAAGACCGCCGGACAGTCCGGACACCTTCCCATAACCAATTACGGACTTGCGATTTCTTATATGAATGGGATTTTGGAACGAAGTATTGAACTCTTAAAAGAAAAGAACGTCTGTGTATGATCTTCACGGACGTTCTTTTCTTTGCTCTTCTTTATCATAAAGCATTTCTGCCTGGACCAAAATGAATCATCTGCCAACTTGTTCCTTATTTGTTACTATTCACAGCCGAAATGCGCATTTACTGCGCATTTACGGCTCGATAAACTATCTCTGTTATTGGATTTTGCCCATCGCGAAGCGATTTTAAATGGCAAAATCCGTTACTTTCACAGGCAAAACGGCTGTGAATAGTAACCCTTATTTAAGATTCCCTTCTGAATTCTCCTATGGCAGCTTAACAAAAATCTCCCAATATTACTTATCTTTCCGATCATATCATGCAACGAAGATCAATATCTCTTGTTATTTATTTTCATCCGGCGTGTCCTTTCTTATTTTTATATAACATACGTTTTTGTATCATATCATGCCTTTCCTGCTATTTCATCCTCTGACATAAACTTTTTCAGTCAATATTGCAAATCAAAGCTGTCATAAGAACATATTTTCTTCTGTTTTTTCTGTCGTTTTTACTATAACACCTGTTTGCAGGAAATCTCGCAATCGCCTGAAATCGCAAGCCTCGTTGTTTCACATGTTATTTTATACAAAATAAGAGAACGTTTGTTTTTATAACAATCGTTCTCTTTCTTTTTTCGTTCTGTATTCCTTTTCTTCCACTGTTCTGTATTTTGTCTGCCGCTATGTATACTCTGCCTGACAGATTATCAGCCGCCTTTCGTGAAACTGCTCCTGCTTTTTATGCATCCTGTCGAACTCCCTCTCGTCTGGCACATTTTCGTTTGCAGCGTGCACACATGGAAGCTATGATCTGTTGTCTGCTCCAGGTTTCGCCTTTCCTCCCGCCATTCCACAGTTCCCTGCTCTGCACATTCCTTACTTCCCTGCCTGACGGAGTGTCAATGTATGGCAGATTGTCACTGTATGACGAAGTATTACTCTCGGTCGAAACTGTCTGCTCCGTTTTTTCATTTTGATCCAAAGCTTTTTCCGACCGGTCGCTATTAAGCAGGGAAACCAGTAAAACCACCGATTTGGATGGACGTAAAAAGCCTTCCTGCGTGCACCGGATACCGGTAAGCGACGCATACGGCTCCACCGCCTGCGATAATGCTTCCACCGAATAGCGGTTTTCCCAGAAATCAAAAGAGGAAAGCTGTGCTCTTTCCTGTACTTCCATCGCCGCAAATGCTTTCTCATAAGCATGGCTTAAATACACCATAGACAGACATTCCGTAATATATGCCTGTAATAGCTGTTCCTTCTTTTGATACTCCTCCTGCAAACGGTCAGGCGCATCGCCCAGCGTCACACAGACAAGATAATCGTCGGATTTCGCACCTTGTTCGCAGTCCTTTTCCTTCTGACATCCTCCTGATCGCTCATATTGCTGTCGAAGCTCATAAAACGCTTCCGCCTGTATGTTTTTTTGCAATCGCCTGTGCACAAAAATAACATGGGGAAGTTCTTCTTTCGTAAAGCCGAACCGCCCCATTTCCTTCTGTAATTCCCGTTCTGTCAAAAAAAAATGTATCTTGATCTTTTTCATGATTTCCTTACTCTTTCACCTTCATCGCACGCATCGCATTCAGGATCGCGATCACTGCCACACCTACATCCGCAAACACGGCCGCCCACATAGTGGCGATACCGAATGCCGCGAGGATCAGCACCAACCCCTTCACACCGATGGCAAATACAATGTTCTGCTTCACGATCGTTAAGGTTTTTTTCGAAATCTGTATCGCCTGAGCGATCTTGGACGGTGCATCCGTCATGATCACGATATCCGCAGCCTCGATCGCAGCGTCCGAACCGAGTCCTCCCATCGCGATCCCAATATCCGCTCTGGCAAGTACCGGAGCATCGTTGATCCCGTCACCAACAAAGGCAAGCTTCCCCTTATCTGATTTTTCCGCAAACAGTTTTTCTACCAGATCGACCTTATCGCCCGGTAGAAGCTCCGCAAAATAGCGATCTACCTTTACCTGCGAAGCCACTTTTTTCGCTACGTTTTCATGATCTCCGGTTAACATAACAATATCTTTTATTCCCATCTTGTGAAGCTGTGAGACACAGTCCTTCGCGTCGCTTTTAAGCTCATCCTCGATCACGACTGCTCCCATGAACACTCCGCCCCATGCCACATAGACGATGGTGCCGGCTTCCCCGCATGCTTCATAATCGATCTTTTCCTGCTTCATCAGCTTTTCATTTCCTACAAACAGGTCTTTTCCATCCAATATCGCCTTCGTCCCAAAGCCTGCAAGCTCAGAAGCCTGTTTGATCCGGCCTTCATCCGGTATCTTTCCGAACGCCTGTAAAAGCGCCCCCGCGATCGGATGGCTGGAATAGTGCTCCCCGTAAGCGGCAAGCTCTAATACCTGCTCCTTTTGCATGCCGTTTGCCGGAAAAATCTCTGTTACGGTGAAATTTCCTTTTGTCAGAGTGCCGGTCTTATCCATGGCTACCACTTCCACCCGGGAAATAGCTTCCAGATAATTGCTTCCCTTGATCAGGATCCCTGCCTTGCTCGCTCCACCGATCCCGCCAAAAAAGCTAAGCGGTATAGAAATGACCAGAGCGCAGGGGCAGGAAATAACCAGGAAGGATAACGCCCGGTACAGCCATTTCGCCCAGTCGCCGCCGGAAGCAAGGATGCCTGCAACGGCGAGCAGTGCCGCCAGTATCACCACAGCAGGGGTATAGTATCTCGCAAATTTCGTAATAAAGTTCTCGGATTCCGACTTTTTCTCGGATGCGTTCTCCACCAACTCCAGAATCTTGGATACCGTAGACTCCCCAAACGCCTTTTTGACCTCGACTTCGATCACACCGGAAAGATTGATACAGCCGCTCATGATCTCATCACCGCACATGATTTCTCTCGGTACGCTCTCTCCGGTCAGTGCCATCGTATCTAACGTCGTATTGCCCTTTGTCACAATGCCGTCAAGCGGTACTTTCTCCCCGGGTCTTACCACGATCGTCTCACCAATCTCCACCTCATCCGGATCCGTCTGCATCACTTCGCCTTCTCTTATTACATTGGCACAATCCGGCCGGATATCCATAAGCGCTGCGATGGACTTGCGGGAATTACTCACCGCGTAATCCTGAAACCATTCTCCCACCTGATAAAACAGCATAACAGCTACCGCTTCCGGATATTCTCCCACGATGAATGCCCCGACTGTCGCGACCATCATTAAGAAATTTTCATCAAAAACCTGTCCGTTTGTAATATTATGCACGGCCTTCTTTACCACATCTCCACCGATCACAAAATAGGCGGCAAGGAACGCCCCCAAGATCAGATTGCCGTTTAAATGCGGCAGGAAATGCTGCAGCAGAATACACAGCACATAGCAGCCGGCTCCCAGTAATATTTTTCTTCCTTTTTTCTTCAATTTTTTGGACATATCTTTCACCTCTGCATCCGCTGTCTGTAATGACCCATCCTGTCGTAAACAAATGAAATGAGTATAAAAGACCGCCGGAACTCCTTTCCTGCGCGGTCTTTTGGTAAACTATTTTTCCTTCACGTCCATATCCGGCTCCATCTTCTTACACAGCTTCAGTGCTTCCTTTACGACTGCTTCCATATCCGCCTGTTCTGCTTCGATCGTCATTTTCTGTGTAAGGAAATTCACACTGGCATTCTGACAGCCCTCAATCTTTTTCAGTCCCGCTTCCAGCTTTGCAGCGCAGTTCGCGCAGTCAATCTCGTCCAAAATAAATACTTTTTTCATAAAACTTCTCTCCTTTTTTGTTTTTTATCTATCCTATATTTTTGCCGGTTTTACTTTTCCCTTTCGTGCAAAAATATTTCGCCCGGTCTATTACCTGACTGCAATCTTCTATTCCTCGATATGTTCGATTCCCTGACTTAAGATCGTCTTGATATGACCATCCGCCAGCGAATAAAACACGGTCTTGCCTTCCCTGCGGTTCTTTACCAGATCCATCTGTTTCAAAATACGAAGCTGATGGGAGATCGCTGACTGTGTCATACCAAGAAGCTGTGCAATATCACAGACGCACATCTCGGAACACAACAACACAAATAAAATCTTGATCCTGGTCGTATCACCGAAGATCCTGAAGAACTCTGCCAGATCCATCAACTCATCATCATCCGGGATCTTCCCGCATACATGCTCCACAATCTCCTCATGAACGCAGGTACATTCACAGCTCTCTGCCGGTTTCGTTTTCTCCATCGATATTCCTCCCGCTATCAAATCTCATATCCGGACAAATGTTTTTTTGTCAAATGCGCTTCTGTCTGCCATCACATCCGCGCCCTCTCCATTCTGTGTCCTATGTATGGTTTTGAACACTTCTCTTTACATATGAATGTTTGTTCATATGTTCATAATAGCACATATTTTTTATATGTCAATAGTTTTTCTGCATTTATTCTTATCGTGCGCAAAAAAAACGGCCGCCCCGGATCCTTCCGTCCGAAACTGCCGCTTTTCCTCCTATTGTCTTATCCCTGTAAGCCCGCCGACTGCCTTATCATATCCTCTACAACAATGTCGTAGATCTCGCCGACGGTATTGCAGTATTCCAACACTTTCCATGGTTCATTGGTATGGAAATGAATCTTTACCAGATCCTCATCACCCGCTGCGATCAGGCTGTTGCCCTCAAAATGCTCCGTGATATAATCGGATATCTCATCCTCATCCAGATCCCGGTCTCTTCTGTCGATCAGAAGCTGTGTATCATAACGATAGGCAAACTGATCATCTTCTGCATCAATTGACTGTACTGCCATGCTTTTTTCCTCCATTTTCTCCTGTTTTGTGTTCCTGCCGGACCATTTCTGTTCTTTTTAACCTTCGCCAATACCGGCTTTCTTATTCCCGGTATATTTCCGGCTTTCGAAACAGTTCTACCCTAACAAGATTGTAAGGTCGTTTCCGCTTTCTATATTAAACATATCCCGGTGTAAAAAGCAAGGAAAAAACAGAAAAAACACTTTGACTGATCCACCCTGTATTACCCGTGGCAAACCTGACAGGCATATCATACAGACAAATGGCACAATCCTTTTGCTTTTTTTATTTACCGGATTGGGGCATTTCCAGATCCTTCTTTACAAACTCCGGAAGCTGCGCCCCCTCTTTAAGGCTCATGGAAATACCATCATCCATCATGATGTTAAGCTCCTGTAAGTCCGGTTCTCTGTCATTGGTATTATGGCACGGCGCTTTGATAGAAACCTCCAATAACTGCAATAACTGTCGGATCTTCTCGGGATCGGTATAGGTTACAGACCGGTAATTGGTTCCTGTATGGATTTCTACTCCTTTCTCCTCTGTCACGCTCTCCTGATCGCTGTCCGGATAAACCCTCTGACTCTCCTCCTCTCCGGTTTCCTCAGTCTCCGTTTCCTCAAGCGCCGATTCTTCCCCGTCAGTTCCTTCTATCTCCCAGTACTTTATGATCTGAATCGAGTCTGCACCGTGTTTCACCGGATCCGCTCCGTTATAAATCTGCTCCTTTGCCAGGTATTCCAGTGTATTGGCATAATCTTTATAAATATAACAGGTATAGACAGGCCATTCGGAACCGTCAATCGGTTCGATCTTCATTTCCGCCACCGCATATTCACAGGCTGCTTTCTCATAGTTGTAAAACTCCAGGTCCTTCATATAGGCTTCCCTTAAGCCTGCCATCTGCTCCTGCGATACCGCATAGGTATCCAGATAATCATCGATCTTCGCCTGAAATCCCTTGTACTTCCATTTCTTTGCGATCCGTTCATCACAAATCTCAAAGACCGCATTTTTATATTCCGTTCTTTCCGTGATCTGATTTAAAAGCTCCATCTGCTGTTCTCTGTCAATATACAGACAACGTTCCTCTTCACTTCCATTCTTAAAGCGATACAGCACATTTACGGTAATGTAGTCTTTCTCCCTGTCATATGAATAAAACATGGCGTCTTTGTTCAAAAAAGCCCTAATCCGCTTTTTAGCGCTTTTTCCTTCATCCGCGAAATAATTCGCCCCGGCAAGCTGCTCGATCAGGGTAACATCCTTGAAATACATATTTTTTCGGATATATTCCCAGCTCATGATCGATGCATAGTTCTGTCCGCTTTCCAGACTGTCCAGATCAATATACTCGCTGTAGTTTTCCAAAGATATCGCCGCCGATTCCAGCTTCTTAGCGTCCGGGATATAGCTGTCATATCCAAACACATCAAACAGGAATCCAAGCAGGATCAATACTGTAGCCGCAGTGCCTGCCGCGAATACCTTCCAGGTCTTAAAGACCATTTTAATGTCGGCCTCGTAAATGCACTGCACGATCGTATGGGAAACGATCATGCCCAGTAAAATTCCCAAGAGATAGAAAAAAATTGTTCCAACCATATCTCCCACAATATATCCGGACAGCATCGCTACCGGAACACTGATCATCACTTCGATCAGGCCTTTTGTCACAGGGAATGACATTGACACACTTGTCATCTCTCCTTTTCTTTTGCAGAACAGGTAATAGGAAAGAAGAGTTCCCGCAACCGCAATTGCTGCTGTAACAAGATACAAGGTTCCATAGGCGCTTGCAACTTCTCCTGCCGTTCTGCTGTCCTGATAGATCAGGGAATGCTCCTCTGATAAGGAAATCCAGAAACCGATCACAGAAAATCTTGCCGGAAACCGGTCAAAAAATTCTGATCTTCCAGTGTTACTTGTCATGAAGAATACATTTTTGTACACCTCGAGCATTACACCGCTTGCCGCACCATAAAATAAAAGTACGATGCTTCCCAGTACACAGGTGATCCTGTTTCCGGTTAACATCACTGCACAACAGGTCACTGCGTAAACAGCCAGAAAGAATACCAGATTCAAGGAAAGACCAATAAGTGACATTAACATCATTTCGCTGTCCAATACTCCAAACGCTGCCACCTCACACCATGAAAGGAGCATGCACAACAGATACGTCCCCAAAAACGCCAGGATCCCGTTTAACCAGATTGAGAAAAATCTCTGTCTGTCACTGACCGGCTGGCTATGATACATATCCACCTTCTTTCGATCATGCAGATAACTGAATCCCTGTATTCCGGATATCACGGCAAGCAGAAATACCAGAACAGACACGCCGATGTTGATTCCCAAAAGGTCCATTGCTGTATTGTACAGCTCCTTCTTCTCTTCCAATGCATTATAATCAAACTGTTTGATCTGATTCATGGCAATCAGGATTGTCACAGGCAATGTCAGAAACAAAGACATGACATTCACCAGAATACACCAGCTTCTCCTGCGCATATTTTGTCTGCTCCTAACCCAGAATGAGTTTTTTGATATCATATCCCACTACCTCCGTTTCACTGATAAATATTTCTTCCAGACTAAGCCCCAGAGTCTCCACGAAGGTCATGGAAATCCCATCAAAGGCCGCCAGAGCCTCTTCCCTTGTTCCTCGCACAGTCAATGTATAAAGAGATCCGCGTGTTTCCTGCTTCAGCACTTTTAATTTGCTGACAGCTTTGTCACAATCATCCGGATTTGCAAACACACACTGGATCTTCTGAATGTTGCACTTTAATTCTTCGATATCCTTTGAAAGAAGTACCCCACCCTTATGGATCAGTCCCACATGATCACAGATGTCCTCCAGTTCGCGAAGATTATGGGAAGCAATAACAGGCGTCATCCCTCTTTCGTCCATCTCACTGGCAAAAATACTTTTAACGCCCTGGCGCATTACCGGATCAAGCCCGTCAAAAGTCTCGTCGCAAAACACATATTTTGTACCAGAATAAATTCCCAGAAGCACTGCCAGCTGTTTTTTCATGCCTTTACTGAAGGTCTTGATCTTGCGATCCGCATCCAGTCCGAAATTTTTCATCTGGCTGTAAAACTTTTCAGTTCTAAATTCCGGATAGACACTTTGGTAATAGCGCACCATCTCCGCCGGTGTACCATTTTCAAAAAAGTAAGGTTCATCGGCGATAAAAAACAGACGACTCTTCGCCTTCACATTCCGGTACACCTCATCTCCGTCAATAGTAATACTTCCGGCATCCGGCTGATAAACACCGGACATCATCCTGAGCAGTGTGGATTTACCGGCTCCATTCGTACCGATCAGACCGAAAACCTGATTCTCCTGTATGTTGACACTTACGTCATCTACAGCCTTATAACCGCTAAACTGCTTGCTCACATGACTAATCTCGATCATCCTCTATCTCCTCCATATATCTCATCAATTCCCCACGGTCGATTCCGACCTCTTTTGCTTCTCTGAGCAGTTCCTGACATTTTTTCTTAAGTTCCTGTCGTTTCTCCTCCAAAAGAGCATGGCTCTCACAGACAAAATTTCCCCTGCCCTTTACGGTATAAATAAAACCCGCCCGCTCCAACTCTGCATAGGCCCGCTGCACGGTATTCGGATTTAATGACAGTTCCATCGCTAGCTGTCTCACACTCGGCAGCTTACTTTCAGACTCTAAGGCACCGCTTAAGATCAGGATCTTTAATTTCTCAGTAATCTGTTCATAGATCGGTCTTGTATCCTTATAATCAATAAAAATCACATACTCACCTCAATTCATTTTATGTGTATTAAGACTCTTAATACACTTAATATACTTTTTGTGCTGTTTTTTGTCAACCCCTTTTTTAAAAAAGGCACAAAAAAAGACAGGGAACCTTTCCTGCCTTTTTTGTATCATCTTATTCTGATATCCATCAGTACACACAAGTTACCGGTCAGAGCCACATAAACACAGTCTGCTTCCTTTGGAACCGTCGTGTGACACTCTAAAGCAAGTCCTGCATTTTCTGTTGTAAATGTGATCTTGTTTTTCTTGCGCAGGAAGTCGACTTCATAGTTCAAGCCTGCTTTGTTAGCTTCTTTCCAGTCATCCCAGCCTGCAAAGTCCTCATCTTTTTGTATGATCAGCTCATTTTTGGCTTTCGGATTCACAGTCGCATCATCACCATCCATTCGGATGCAGGCATATTCCTGATAATTCTTTCCGTCTATCGTCCCGTCATCCGAATAATAGAGCAGAATGTAGGCACAATGATGTACCAGCCTCGCTTCCGGAAGACTTCGTGTGTGGAAGAACAGTCGCATACCATCTTCCACCGGCATCCCCTGTGAGGATGCGTCTCTGTATCCGTCTACCTCCACATTCGGGATATCGCCGTCTTTGCGTGTAAAATAATTTACTTCCGGTGCGATCCTTTCAATGTGATCCTGATCCATCGACAGAGACATTTTCGTCATGGAGATATTCCGGATCGTACAGTGTTCCCCTGTCATACCCAAAAATACAAACCTCGTTGAATCCGCAAGGGCGACCGTTACATCCACAAACTGATACCGGCTACCGATCTTGATCTTTACATGATCACCAATGCAGACAGCCTCTATCTCATAGCCAATCCATTCCTTCTCACTGATCTGATCCATGGATTCCTTCTGTGTGATATCTGTTTTGATCTCTCTCGCTGCCGTACAGATCTTATTTCCATCCATCCAGATCTCGCCAAACTCCGCATAGTGGAGATTCCGGATATTTCTCTCGTTACGGTGCACGCAACGATCGAATGAATCAAACAATATGATCGCCGGGAGGGAAGTTTTTCTCTCATATCCCTGATCAGGACGGGTTTCAAACCGTATCTTTAAATATTCCTTAGAAAGCCTGATCCCATCTGATACCACTTCCTTGTACTGTTCAAAATGCATCCTTTTCACAACACTGATATCATTGCGTTCCGCCTCTTCCACGCTCTCTTCATCCGGTTCTCTCATCATATATTCCGTATCACGATCGATCATATCAACCATGATCTTTACCAGTTTGGGATCAAATTCCCTGCCGGAACCGCCAAGCATCAGTTCCCGGACTCTTCCCTGTGCAAGCGGTGCCCGCTCACAGGTATAAGAAGTCAGTCTGTCATAGGCATTCGCTACAGAAATGATCCTCGCATACAGCGGGATATCTTCCCCTTTCAGTCCATCGGGATACCCTTTCCCGTCATATCGCTCGTGCTGATAAAGAACTGCTGTTTTGACATAAGGCATTTCCTCCACTTCCGAAAGGATCTCGCCTCCTATGACCGGACAGGTTTTTAAAACAAGCTCTTCCGCTTCCGTCAGGCGCCCCTGTTTTTCCGTCACAAAATCAGGAAGCTGCATCTTACCTATATCGTGCAAGGCTGCGGCATAATACACCCTGAGACATTCCGATTTGTCCATTCCCCGTGTCTCCGCGATCAGCCTTGCATACTCTGCCACTCTCATGGAGTGACCCCTTGTATATTTATCCTTCGCATCCAGCCCGTTTACGATCGCCTGCATCACCTGCTCAAAGGATCTTCTGACAGATCTGCTTTCATTCTGTGCTTCAAAAAGTGCATTCTTCTGCGCCTGTTCCAGTTTCTGGTTCATTTCCAGAATAGCAAAGACATAAAGCACGATACCCATCCCTACGATTGCCATGTTCGTAAGGGATACACCGTAATAAAACGCCTGACAGACCGACGCCATCAAAGGCACGACCGAAAAAAGGATCATGGGAATACTGATCGAAAGGCTCATTCTCTTTACATATTGCAGTATAACGGAAAGCTGGATAAAAAGTGCCAGAAATGGGATCACATAACAGATCAGAAAACCCGGTCCCCTGTGATAGACATTGTTCTCATCAAAATAATAATACAATCCTGTAAACTGTGAAATAATGACCATAGCCCATCCGATCCCCGTAATGATCTCCACGATCCTCAAACGCATGGGTACTTTTTCCAGTCCGATCTCATTCCTGCACAGATCGACCAGATACAGATTTAGCCCATGTATCACCGATATCGTCATAAAAAATACCAGGAAATTGGTGATCCTGACCATCCAGAAGCCTATACTTTCGTGATTTCCATGATAAATATAAGCAAGCCTGTCGGAAAATAACAGAATACTGGCTGAAAACTCCAGATCCGTAAGCGCCATTTTCCGTCTCTTTGGCAGTGATTTGGTCAGCAGTGCAAAAAAGCCGATGACCATACAGATACTGGAAAGCCCAAGCATAATATTTAATTGATGTTCCCGTATCAGTTCAAACATATTGCATTACCTCTGTGCGATCAGTTTTTCCATCTGTTCCCAGTTGACCCGCTTCAGGTTTTCTTCCAATGCTGTTATCAGTTTTTCTTCGCACTCAGGAATCGTATATTCCCGTACCTGGGTCAGTATCATCTCAACTGCATCATAATCCATCTGCGGGATCATTTCTTTCAATGCCATATAGGCTTCCTGTAAAGTAGTCTCCGTAATCTCCGGTTTATCCGTCTTTGCTTTTTGCTTAAGGCCTTTCAGGATGTTCTTATAGGCTCTGTGATCAAATAATAATCTGTCTTTATTGGCACTGATAAACTCCTCATCTGCCCGATTCCCGGCATCTTCCAGTGCCTGGCAGTCAGCCGAAAGCGTCAATGCACCTATGATCCTCGCCGTAGTCTTAAGTGCATGCACCTTTACAGTAGCCAGCTTCAGATCTTTCTCCTGATAAGCTGTTTCAATCTCCGATGAGGTTGCATCAATGCTGTCATAAAACATATTCAGCATGAATACAAACTGTGAAGCACCGCCTGAATTTTTGATCCCTTCTTCCACTGAAATTCCTTCTGCATTTTCCAGCCACAGAAGTTCGTCCGGCAGCTTATTATCCAAAACTGTTACATCTTCCCCCGACGGCTTCATCATCATGCTTTCCGGAAGATGACGCATGATCGCATGCTCTACCGCAACGATGTCTACCGGCTTGGTCAGATAACCGTTAAATCCCTTCGATCTGTAAAATTCTTCTCCGCCCGCTGTGGCATTGGCCGTCAGAGCATAAACCGGAAGATCCGGATGCGTGAGCCGTATCTTTTCCAGCGTTTCGATTCCGTCAAGTCCCGGCATCATGTGATCCAAAAGCACGACATTAAAGTCATTATCCGCGATCTTCTCCAGGCACTCTTCCCCGCTCTTGGCAGTCGTGACAAACACCTTCGTAGGCTTTAACAGACCCTTGATCACATTAAGATTCATAGGTGTATCATCCACTACCAGAATATCTGCATCGGGAGCGATGAACTGTGGTTTGTACCCACCTTCCGCGACTTCCTCACTCTCCTCAAGGAACACACCGATCGCTGTTTCATCCACGATCTTTTGTTTCATCGTCAGGATAAATTCACTTCCCTCTCCATAAACGCTTTCGCACCAGAGCTTTCCACCCATCATCTCGGCAAACTGTCTGGAGATATCCAAACCAAGGCCCGTTCCCTGGATGTTGGAATTTTTGACTTCC
Source organism: Lachnospiraceae bacterium (assembly GCA_015056815.1). GTDB lineage: Bacteria > Bacillota > Clostridia > Lachnospirales > Lachnospiraceae > SIG333. The sequence goes on from SVFN01000002.1 coordinate 222,946, forward strand.
TCCAGCCTTTCATAAGCATTAAAGAGCTTATTCAGATCTTCCTCCCTGATACCGCTTCCGGTATCTTTCACGCTGATCCGTACGGAAACCTGCACCGCATTGCGTTCCGTGATCTTTACGCTTAATACAAACCCGCCTTCATCCGTATATTTTACAGCATTGGTAAGTATGTTCAAAACGATCTGCTTGATCTTACCGCTGTCTCCATATAGTCTCTGCGGAAGTGTTTCGTCAATATCCAGATCAAAATACAGTTTCTTGGCCTCTGCCCTGTTTCGTACCATGGCTATGATCTCGCGCAGAAATTGCTGTGTATCATACTCCTGCTCCACCAGATGCATCTTGCCCGATTCCATCTTCGAGATATCCAGAAGGTCATTGACCAGTGCCAGCAAAGACTCCGACGCCGTTTTGATATCTCTGGCGTAGTCCGTTACCGGACCGGAGTATTCTTTCGGAACATTTTTGATGTCTTCTCTTAAAATCATCTCATCCATTCCCATGATGGTATTGATGGGGGTACGGATCTCGTGGCTCATATTTGCAAGGAATCTGGATTTGGCAGAATTCGCCCGCTCAGCTTCATCTCTCGCCTCCTGAAGCTGTAGATACTGCTTCCGGATAACTGTCCCTGTCATGATCCGCCAGACGATCAGACCAAACGCAACAAATGTCAGGAGCACAAACAGCACAATCACGGACCATCTCTCAAAGAATGCCGGCTTTTTGATGATCCTAAACACCTGCTCCGCCGTTACTTCCTTCGTCTGTTTATCCAGAATCTGGATGTGAAGATTGTAATTACCATGTTTTAATCTTGAATATTCCAAATCCCCCAGCCTGTTCTGCGTATCGGTAATACCTTCTTTCTCCATTCCCTCTAAGAACACCCTGACAAGCGGGTTGGAAACCGTATAATCCAGGATCGCCGGATTGATCTGTATTCTGCCTGCTTTTTCCGGCAGGTGATAGGTTCCGGTTTCATCCGGATACATTTCCTCTCCATCATAATAAATGGATCTTACCCCTATCAGGGTTCTGTTTGAAAAATCACAAAGCCCTGAAATATTTACGACAGAAACGCCGTTTTCTCCTGCGATATAAAGCTTTCCGTCACTGTCCAGAGCATTGTAGCAATACGATACCGGAATACTCGCAAGTCCGTTTGCACGGTCATATAGTACATAATCTGTGATCTCATCCTTAATGACCGCCTGTGCATCTATCACGTAGATTCCTTTCGAAGATAAAAACCACAGGTCATTTTCTCCCACAAAGGTCACGTCAAAGTTATTGTTATAGGGAAACGAAGTAACGGTTGTGATCTTCCCGTTCTTCATATATTCCACATGGCTGGACGTGATGATCCAGAGCACGTTCCTTTTTTCATCCTGTTTCAGACGCATGACAACATCACTGCTGAGTCCCTCCTGTGTACCGATTTTCTGGATGATCGAGCTTCCCCGGATGATATAAAGTCCGTCGCCATCCGTACCGGCCAGGATCTCTCCATGTTCTCCCTCACTTAATGTCAATACCATGGTATTATTCATTCCATCTGCAGAACCATAGCTTCTTATGACTCTTCCATCCCGGATCACTGCAATACCTGAATTTGTGCCGACCAGAATACTCCCATCCTTCTTCTCATAAGTACAGCGTATTTCATTGCCCGGCAGACCACTCTGCTTGGTAAAAGTGCTGATCTTGTCTTCCGCATCCACACAGACCAGTCCCATGTCGTCCGAAAAAGTGGAAAACCAGGTATTTCCTTTACTGTCATTCATAATACAGCGCACTCTGGTATTTCCGAGGTATTCCGTAATTTCATTTTCTTTCGGATTGTAATCCGGACCGATCAGTCGGATACCGTTATCTGTTCCGACGTAAAGATCTCCTTTTCTCATACATGTGGTATTGATCACTTCCGGTTCCATTCCGGCAGCTCCAGTCAGATCCAGAAAATGATCCGCTACTATTTTCATCACACCATATCTGGAAGAGGCAAACCACATATTCCCCTGAAAGTCGGAGGTCATCATTTCGTAAGAATCCTTTATCGGCACTCTCTCAAACGGAATAAAGGTGTCCGTCTCGTCCACATAACCTGCCATGTGCAGCGATGAAACCCACAAACGCCCGCAGGCATAATGCAGCCAGTGAATGTTCTCGGCCGGAGCAGTCTCTATCTTTTTCATCTGAATCGACCGGTCACCCATTCTTCCATGATAGACAACACTTCCGGATGTCCCGAAATACAGCCAGCCTGCTTTTTCCGGATCAGCCAGGATCGTTGTAATCTTTACCATTCCCAGATCATCACTTGTGTAAAATTCTCCGATTCCCGCTGTGGAAACCGTAAAAACCTCTCCGTTGGACGTGTGTCCGTAGACCGTTCCAGCCGGATCGGCATCCAGCCGCAGGATTCTTCCCTGATTCACTCTCTCATCATCGATCCTGTGCAGCTCCATCTGCGTATCGACATAAGCAAGCCCCGCCGTCGAGCCGATAAAGATATTTCCCTCTGTATCTTCTGCAAAGGTACGGATTGAATTGGAGACAAGACCTTCCGCTTTGGAATAATGGATCTTCTCCTGTCCATCGATCACGACCACACCATTATCATTCGTTGCGACCCAGATTCTTCCCCTGCTATCCTCAAACAGACCTCTTCCACTGGTAAGACCATCCTCCACCGAAAGACGTTCAAACTCTCTGCCATCATATCTGACGATGCCGCTATACCCGCCAATCCAGATATATCCGTCACTCGTTGCCAGAATGCAATTTGCCTCCGATGTCGGAAGTCCGTTTTCGGCATTGTACAAAACAGGCAGAAAATAAGCATTCGGTATCTGCTGGGATGCAGCATATCCGCCGCCGATCAGATGTGTATTATCCTCTTGCCCCAAAACATTTCCTTTAAAAAGATATCCTGCAAAAGCGATGACCATGCAAAGAACCAGGATTTCTTTTCTTAAACCATTCTTTTTTATCATATTTCCTGATACCTCTTAAGCACCTTTTTTACTTCAGTGAGCGACTCCGTAAACACCTCCACACATTTCGGATCAAACTGTGTGCCGGAACCCTCCTGGATCATCCGGACTGCTTCCTCAAACGAAAATGCGGGCTTATAGACACGCGGTGAAGAAAGCGCATCAAAGACATCCGCAACTGCCATGACCCTTGCAGATAACGGAATCACTTCTCCGTGAAGCCCCTCAGGATATCCCTTGCCATCCCATCTCTCATGATGATAAGCTGCCATATTCCTGGCTTCTTTCAGATAGTTCTCTCCCTCCATCGAACTGATGGCATTCTCCAAAATCGACCGGCCGGCGGTCGTGTGTGTCTTCATGATCTCAAATTCTTCCTTCGTCAGTTTCCCCGGTTTGTTGAGGATCGCATCAGGAATATTGATCTTTCCCACATCATGAAGTGGCGCACTCATCTCCACATCACGCATATATTTATCTGATATTTTCTCTGCATAGTAACCGTTTTTCTTTAATCCCTGCAAGATGATCCGCACATATTCCGAAGTCTTAAGAACATGCGCTCCCGTATCCGAATCCCTGCTCTCGACCATGTCCGCCATGGTAATGATCAAAGCATTCTGCATCTTGGAGATCTCTTCGGATTTGTTCTGATTCTCATTTAACTGATATACCGTATCCCCTGTCATTTTACAGAAGGCTCTGTAAAGCTGTTCGATCTCATCACCGGTACGGATATCCAGTTCCTCTATCTTTTCCAGATTTGCTTCATCAGCTCCGCCTCTTGACCGGATCAGCTCATCTGCATAGACCGTCATGCTCATGATCGGCATCACAATGCGATACTTCGTCGTAAGCACGCTGATGGCCCCGATCAGAAGTAAAAATCCCGCAAGCAAAAGCAATACTCTTCCATAATACCGTTTCAGTATCAGAATGATCAGCCGGTACTCCACATTGGCAACTGCATAGCAGACACAATCCCCGTTTTTGTCATAGACCGGATAATAAGACGAGATAAAGCTTCCAAACCGATCATCCAGCCGGACAGTCGGGATCATTTTCCCTGCCAGCAGATCTTCTTTATATGGCAGATACTCCTCCTCAAACGCAACCTTCGTTCCCGTTTCATATGCTTCAACAAATGTTCCGTCGCTTAGTGTGGAAGGCAGGTCAAAGACAACCCTGCAACCGTCTTCCTCGATCTTATAAACATACAAAAAAGTAATATTGGAGGAGCTGTTTTTCAGATTTTCCAGCCGCTGTTTCACTTTGGTATATCCCATCGCAGTATTGCCCTGTTCCAGATATGCATCCACCCTGACGGGATCGATCTCGCATGCTGCAAGATAGGATGCCTGCTTTGCGCACTCCGACAAGGAGTCGAGCGTATTCTTCCTGAAGCTGATCGCACTGAATATCAGGGCTACCAGCGTGATCAGGAACGTGGACAAGATCAGGATCAGATTGATCCTGACGCTGATCGGCATCCGGATCCTGCGTTTCTTGTTATAGCCCTTTTGTTCTTCCATCAAGATGGGTTTTTGTCTCCAGAGAGACATTCTGACCCATTCCCTGGCCTTTTTCGGGACGAGGGAAATGATCAGCAAAGCAAGGGCTACGGAAACCGCTTTGTCGACCACATCCATCAGGAATGCAGACACCACATGACAGCTTCGCACACCCAGGCCCCAATGCACATTCAGCCATCTGCTGATCCTTACTACCACCGGTACCTCTGACGGTGTTTCATAAAGATACCAGCTGATCATCCCGCCGATCCCGCCGCCGATCAGGGCAAATACCAGAATCAAAAGAGTAAGATCCACTAACCTTTTCTGGCTGTCCGGCGTCCACTCTTTTTTCTTCTTTGCGGCTTTTCGTTGTTTTCTGTATGTGGAAAATTCGCCAAAAAAGGCGTTGGCAACGATCGCGATCAACATATTCAGGGATACGAAAAAAATGGAGCTGCCATCCAGAAAGAAGTTCACCATATTGGTCGCAAAGGCACACAGAAGTCCCGGAACGGCTCCTCCCAGCGCACTTGCAATGATCGTTCCGGCCGTGTCCATGTAAACGGGCAGACCTGTCGCCCTCATAAGCATGGATAACAATATGTTCAGAGATGTTGTAAATACCATCAGCAAAAGGACTGCCGGATGGAAAATGCTGTTTTTCTTCTGTTTCCACTTAGGGTGCATGGAAATGTTCCCCCTTTATTTCCTAATGGATCCTGATATTGGTAAGCGCCACCTGATCGCCGGAGATGGCGACATAAATTTCTCCCGAATCCACCTTGACCTCTGTAATATTCCGGATTGCGATACCTTCGTTCTCTGTACAGGATACGATTCTTTTTCCCTCTCTGCTGAAAGTGATCGTACATTCATATCCTTCCAGATTATAATTTCTCCAGTCATCCCAGCTCTTAAAATCCTGTCTGTTTACATTCAGTTCATTATCTGCCAGATGTTCTCCCTGCCAGTATTCTCCATCCAGTCTGACCAGTGAAAATTCCTGATAACCCTCACCAAATACCTTACCGTCTTTTGCCGAAAAGATCACATAGGACGGACAATGCCATACCAGCCTTGCCGTCGGCAGACTCTTCGTATGGAAGGTGATGCTCATACCGTCCTTAACCGGAATCCCTTCCGTCGAATCGGTACGGTAACCATCCACCTGTACATTCGGAATGTCCCCGGATGGGACATTGATATAACTGATCTCTTCTGCAATCCTCGGGATAAAGCTGTTTTTAACCACTTCCTCAGCCTTGTGCGTACGCACATTGGAAATACGGCAATGCTCACCGGTCAGACCAATATAGGCATACCGGGTGGCATCCGGCAGTGCTACGATAAACTCTGCAGTCCGCTCCTGTCCGGTGATCCGGATCCATGCATGATCCTTTACCCTACACGCTTCGATCCGGTATCTGGCGAAGTTTCCTTTTTCTTCTCCTTTACCGGTCAGCTTCTTTTCGATCTTTCGTGCCCCGCTCATCACATCCCGGCCGTCAAACCAGAGCTCACAGTATTCAAAATACAGAAGCGCTTTGATCGCGTCCGGATCGTCATGATAACGTCCGTCTAATGCATCAAACAAAATCAGGGAAGGCTTCGGGGTATGTCCCACACCTTTTTTATCCACACCGATCGTCAGATCGATCGTGGTCATATATTGATTGATCCAGATCCCCTCTGCCACCTCTTCCTTTCGATCTTTGATGACAAGCTCCGTTTTACCGGAGAAATTTTTGATCTCTTCCCGCTCTCTCATCTCATATTCCGTATCCAGATCCATCAGATGCAGCATAATATTGGCAAACTCCGGATCAAACTGCGTACCGGTCCCCTTGATCAGTTCCTCCCTTACCTTATCCTGTGTGAGCACGTCGCGATAGCTTCTCTTGGAGGTCATCGCGTCATAGGAATCCGCCACTGAAATGATCCTTGCGATCTCCGGGATATCCGTTCCCTTCATTCCCATGGGATACCCCTTCCCGTCATAACGCTCATGATGAAAATGTGCGCCGATACTGATATAAGGATATTCTGTAATACTTTGTAAAATCTGTGCTCCCAGCTCCGAATGTCCTTTGATGACATTAAATTCTTCATCTGTCAGCTTCCCTTCTTTGTTGATGATCGCCTCCGGGATCCCGATCTTACCGACATCATGAAGCAGGGCGACATAGTAGATCTCTTCACATTCTGCCGGGCTTTTCCCTGCCTGTTGTGCTATTTTTTTGGAATACTCTGCCACTCTGGAGGAATGTCCGTGCGTATATTTATCCTTGGCATCGATCGCATTTACCAATGCCATGGCAGTCTGTGCAAAGAGCCTTTGTACATTCTTGCTTTCTTCGTCTCTGCTGATGATCTTCCCATAGAAGGTCACTAACAGACAGATAATGCCGCTGACGATAAGCATCCCCGCAATCGAATCAAAATAATTTCCCGCTCTTGAATACTCGGTAACAAGCTTCGGGAAATAAAAGCCAAGCACCCAGCACACGCCCAGCACAACGGCTTCACATGCCAGCATGATCAGTTTGAATCTGCCTTCTAAGATCATCGTGATATAAAAGGTCCCTAAAAGCAGCCAGACAGGCGCACCCGCCTCAGCTCCGCCATTGGTAAAGAACATGGCGGGCAGGAAAAGAAAAATCAGAACAAATGAGATTACTGTCTTGGCACGCACGATGCAGTTTTTTTTGAACGAATAGATCAAATATACGGTAAATATGACCGCACCGACCACTGTGGAAATGGTCGCCGAAACAGGTTCTTTCATGATCAGTCCGCAGGGAATCGCAACATAGAGCGCGATCAATACGGCTATGGAAAACAGGATAAAAGTTCTGTTTTTAATATCGATTGAAGAGTCGTGTATATAGTTCTCGATCCGGTTATAATATTTCCGAAAGTGTTTCATTCCCGTCTGTCTCCTTAAATCAGGGTATACTGACCCTAGTTTATTTCCATTATAGTCTTTTCCACAACTAAAAACAACCTTCTTTTTGGCTTCACATCTGTTGGAAAGCGAAGAATAATTGTTGCCTTCTTTTCATATAGTGATAAAAAACAATCGAAGGTTTTTATGTGCGGTTTTTCCGGTTTTTTTGACACAAATGCTTCTTTTTTAAGTAAAAAAGCTTATTTTCAGACGATCCTGCGGGATATGACAAAGACTTTGCACCACCGAGGTCCCGACGGAAACGGCAGCTTTCTTGACGACCACTGCGGCATGAGCCATACCAGGCTCTCCATCATCGATCCAAAAAAAGGTGCCCAGCCCTTTTTACAGGCACACTATACACTGGTTTATAACGGTGAATTATATAATACGGATTTTCTCAGAAATATGCTGATCCACTGTGGCTGCTCCTTTCGTACCACCTGTGATACCGAAGTAATCTTACAGGGATTGATCTGCTTTGGTACGGATTTTATCCGACAGCTTGACGGAATCTTCAGCTTTGCCTTTTATGATGCAAAAGAAAACAAACTGGTCCTCTCCAGAGATTCCTTTGGAGTCAAACCGCTTTTTTATGCTCTGGCAGATGACACACTTGTCTTTTCTTCGGAGATCAAAGGATTGTTTTCATTTCCGGGTATCACCCCGGCAGTAGGAAAAGAAGGCTTACAGGAGCTGTTTGGCTTAGGTCCCGCCCACAATCCAGGACACGGGATCTTCCAAGGCGTTTATGAGGTACTGCCCGGTACGTTTCAGGTCTTTACCGGCTCTGTCTGCCGTGTCGGAACTTATTGGAAATTAACAAGTCATGAGCACGAAGATGATTACGAGACGACCATCATAAAAACGAGACATCTTCTCTTAGACGCCATTGAACGTCAGATGGTGAGTGATGTGCCGATCTGCACCTTCTTATCCGGCGGGGTGGACTCCAGCCTGGTGTCTGCTGTCTGTGCCGCAAAATTGGGCCGCAGGCAGGAAACTCTTACGACATTCTCCTTTGATTTTACAGACAACGACAAATACTTTCAGTCAAACCGTTTCCAGCCGTCACAGGACCGCCCTTACGTTGAAAGGATGGTAAGTGCGCTGGGCAGTGAGCACCATTTTCTGATCTGTGACACGAATGTACAGGCAGAGCTTTTAGAATCCTCTGTCCTTGCCCATGATCTGCCCTGTATGGCGGATGTGGATTCTTCCCTGCTGTATTTCTGCTCTCAGGTTGCAAAGACCCATAAGGTCGTCCTGACCGGCGAATGTGCGGATGAGATCTTTGGCGGCTATCCATGGTTTCACGGGGAATCGTTTTTTGTGGACGGTCAGTTTCCCTGGACGCCCGATCTGACACCCCGTCTGAATGTCCTCTCACCGGAGCTTTCGAATGTGCTGAATCTGCCGGATTATGTGCGCGCTTCCTGCCGGAGGGCCTGCCAGGAAATCGATGTACTTTCTTCCGAAACAGAGACGGAGCAGAAAAGACGGCGGATCTCCTACCTGAATATCCGCTATTTCATGCAGACGCTCTTAAACCGCATGGACCGCACCAGCATGTATTCCTCCCTAGAGGCACGCGTGCCCTTCTGCGACCGCAGTCTGACAGAATATGTCTTTAATGTGCCCTGGGCGATGAAGGCAAGAGGCGGCGTCGTAAAAAATCTTCTGCGCGAGGCATCACGAGGACTGTTGCCCGATGAGATCTTATTCCGCCCAAAAAGTCCTTATCCCAAGACTTATCACCCCGCTTACGAGGCGCTTTTAAAAGAACGGCTGCGGGAGCGTATCACCGATCCCTCTTCACCGCTTCGTCCCCTGCTGAATGCAGAATATGTCTCGTGCTTTATCGACGCCGTAAAAGATTATGGGAAGCCCTGGTACGGACAGCTTATGGCCGGGCCGCAGATGCTGGCATATCTTTTGCAGATCGATTTCTGGCTGAAGCACTATCGGATCAGACTGGAGCTATAGGAGCTATGTATAGGACGCACGAGACGCCCTATTTCGATTGGTTTCGCCGGCTTCTTTCAGAATCCCCGAAATGATCATCTCTTTACTTCCCCAGAATGACCGGCTGGAGCTGCTTTCCCTGTAAGGCAGCTTCAATGGCCGCGGGGATCAGCTCCACATGAGCGATCATGGAATTGGGCTTTTTTTCCGGATTATCCTGTCCGAAGGGCACGAAAAAAATATTTTTCATGTTCATCAGCATGCCGATATTTTTAAAATTCATTCCCAATGCGTCATTGCTTGACAGGGAGATTACTAAGGGCTTCTCATTGCGCAGATGCGCCTTTGCCGCCATTAAGACAGGCGTGTCGGTTATTCCGCTGCACAGCTTCGCCATCGTATTTCCGGTACAGGGAGCGATCACTAAGACATCTAAAAAGCCTTTGGGTCCGATCGGCTCTGCCTCCTGTATGGTTTTGATACCCTTATGACCGGTCAGTTCTTCGATCTGTTCCACAAAGTCAGATGCCTTCGTAAAACGGTTATCAAGCGTCTGCGTGGAGCCTGAAAAAATCGGAATGACCTGCGCTCCCTTTTCTGCCAGCTCCTTCACCACGCCCTTGATCTTATCAAAGGTGCAAAACGATCCGGTTATCGCCAGACCGATTCTGTATTCACTATATTTCATAGGAAATTTCCTTCCTTTCTGCTCTATTTAAATGTTGCTTCCATTCTGCTTTCATTTTTGCTGTTTCCTGTATAACAGCTTTCTCTTTCAGCCTCTCTCAAACTGTCTTTCTCCCTTTTCTTTCCCGGATCTTTCATCCGTTCTTTTGTTTTTACATCCCTTCTGTCTTTGTCTTCCTGCTTGTATCCGCTTAATTTTTCCTGTTTACCGGTGTCGGTCGCCTGCAGAAGCTTTTCATTCTGACGTACTTCCTTCGTTCTATGTTAAATGGTTTTTCACAAACTCCCCAAGCAGCTCTCCCGCCGATTTTGCTGTATATTTTCCGGGAAGTCCCGGACAGCGCACACAGAGGATCCCGTTTTTTCTGGCAAACTCTGTATTGATGCTGTCGGGTTCACTGGAAATATCTATTACGACACAGTTGTCATTTATCTGCGCCCCCAAAAGGGTTACCAGCCGCTTGTCACTCAATATATTCTTTTCGGGGACCGTCTGGAAAATGAACTGATACCGGCTTAAGTCTTCTGCTTTTTCCACTTTGTAGCCATATGTCCTTGCCCGCATCTTTTTCTCCGGCGCTGTCTCGACAACGCTGACCGCACTGCCAAGCCCCGAGAGCACCAGCGCAAGCATTTCCCCGCATCTGCCAAAGCCAACCACAAGGCTTCTCGTATTTATGACTGCTGTGTCACTTAATAGGACAGCTTCCAGAACAGCATTTTCTGCCGTAAGTCTGCCGTTCATCCTTGCGATTTCCTCCTGTCGCATAAAGTCCACAACGGTTTTTCCTTCCTTTTCCAGTCCCGTCTGTAAAAAGTGTGGAAGCTTCCCCCCAAAGACCAGGGGCGCCTTCTGTCCCTTCATCCACTCCCCAAACTCTTTTGTCCGCAGCTCATAATTCGTTCCGTTCACATAGTCTTCTCCCACCGGAGTCGGAAGTATTACCGCGCTGTACTTCTTTTTTTCCAGAAGCTCCTTCAGCTTTTCTGCCGTTTTTATCTGAAAGAGCGCTCCTTCGCTTTCCGGAAAAAACGCTCCAAAACAAGAGATGGCAAAGCCTGCCCGCTCCAGAAACTTTGCCATATAATACTGACGTTTATCTCCACCTACAAGCAATACGTCTCTTTGCATATAAAACCGCTTTCTTGTTTTCTTATTGTAATATATGCAAAGAGCGGGAGTGTGTACCACTCCCGCCCGTTTGCCTGTTTTATGATGATCCGATATGGTGATTTAAGATCGTAAGCAGCTCCGTCTTATCAGGATAAATATCCGATATCCATTTTAAAGCTCTCAAAGCCCGGATCCGCATACATTCCCATTTTTTTGCCTCACTTTACTGTTTTGCCAGTTTCCTTACAGACTATGATATGCCATGCCTTCTTTTCTTTTAATAACCGTTTTACAGAGATACTCTTTTTATCCTAATCGTTTATTTAAAATATGCCACACCTGACTCGAAGATCTTCATATCCTGTTCGCCGTAAATATTGACTGCGACACCGTCTCCGATACGCTCGGAATGTGCCATCTTACCAAGACATCTGCCATCCTCGCTGGTAATACCTTCGATCGCGGCATAGCTGCCGTTGATGTTCCAGTTCTCGTCCATGCTGACATTACCGTCAATATCACAATACTGTGTTGCCACCATTCCGTTTGCAAACAGCTTCTCGATCCATTCTTTGTTTGCAACGAATCTTCCCTCGCCATGACTTGCCGGATTGGTGTAAACCTTGCCAAGCTCTGCCTGCTGTAACCAGGGTGACTTGTTGGTCATTACCTTCACATACGCCATCTTGGAAATGTGACGGTTGATCGTATTGTACGTTAAGGTCGGGGAATCCTCTGTCTGACCGGTAATCGCTCCGTTAGGCACCAGCCCTAACTTGATCAATGCCTGGAATCCATTACAGATACCCAGCGCCAGACCGTCTCTTTCATTTAACAGCTTCGTCACAGCCTCTTTGATCTTTGCATTCTGGAAGGCTGTCGCAAAGAACTTCGCACTTCCGTCCGGCTCATCACCGGCCGAGAAGCCGCCCGGGAACATAATGATCTGTGCCTGTGAGATCGCTTTTTCAAACTCATCTACGGATTCACGGATGTCCTCCGCCGTCATATTGCGGAATACCTTCGTCACCACATCCGCACCGGCTCTCTCAAACGCTTTCGTGCTGTCGTACTCACAGTTCGTGCCCGGGAACACCGGAATAAATACGGTAGGTCTTGCCACTTTATGTTTGCAGACATAAATTTCATCTGCCTTATATACCTTACTTTCCACAGGTGTGACTGCTTTTACCGCTTTCGTCGGGAATACCTTCTCCAGCTTCGAAGTCCATGCCTGTAACATTTCTTTCTCTGTGACAGTTGTGTCACCAAATACGATACCTCCGTTGTTTACCGTACCCAGCTTCACATAACCGCCAGTCGCTTTATCCAACTTATCCTGCGGGATCTCTGCCACGATCTCGCCCATGTTATTGGTAAACAGCTCTTCCTTTGAAAGAGCTTCGTCAAAGTTTACGCCCAGACCATTACCAAAGCCCATCTTGGATACTCCTGCCACAATACCCTTGGCATCCAGTACCTGTGCGGATACAATAGTGCCGTCTACGATCATTCCATGAATCTTCTCATACAAAGCCTTTACTTCCTCATACTTCGGTAAAAAATACTCATCCTTCGGGATCGCAAATTTCACAAGCACATTTCCAGCCTGCTTTAACTCGTTCGTGATGATCTCGCCCTGTTTGCCGATATCTACTGCAAATGACACCAATGTCGGAGGTACATCGATCTCGTTAAAAGTACCACTCATACTGTCCTTGCCGCCAATGGAAGGAAGTCCGAAGCTCATCTGTGCCTGATAGGCTCCCAGCAATGCCGCAAACGGCTGGCTCCATCTGGATGGCTCCTGCGTCATGCGTCTGAAATACTCCTGGAAGGTAAAACGCACCTTCTTGTAATCTCCGCCTGCCGCAACGATCTTGGAAAGAGACTCCAACACTGCATAAACCGCGCCATGGTATGGGCTCCAGCTGGAAAGGAACGGATCAAAGCCGTAGCTCATCATGGTAACAGTATCCGTCTTGCCTTCCAGAACAGGCAGCTTCGCTACCATCGTCTGGGTCTCCGTCAGCTGATATTTGCCACCGTAGGGCATGTAGACACTTGCCGCTCCGATGGAGGAGTCAAACATCTCCACAAGTCCCTTCTGGCTACAGACATTCAGATCGTTCAAGGTATCCAGACAGGCTTTTTTCACATCATTCTCTGCCAGATCCTTTTCCACCTGCGGGATCGAAATCTTGTCAAAATAGTTTTCTTTTTCATCCGGAATATCCACGCTGACGCTTGTCTCCTGATGTGCGCCGTTGGTATCTAAAAACGCTCTGGCGATATTCACGATCTCTTTGTCGCGCCATTTTAGTACCAGTCTCGGTTCTTCTGTCACGACTGCCACCTCTACAGCCTCCAGATTCTCCTCATGCGCATATTTCAAAAACTCTGCTACATCCTTCGGATCGACAACCACTGCCATTCTCTCCTGAGACTCGGAGATCGCAAGCTCCGTTCCGTCCAGTCCGGCATATTTCTTCGGTACCTTGTCCAGATTGACCACAAGGCCGTCTGCCAGCTCACCGATTGCCACACTGACACCGCCCGCACCAAAATCGTTACATTTCTTGATCAGTTTCGTCACTTCCGCCCTGCGGAATAATCTCTGGATCTTGCGCTCTGTGGGAGCATTTCCCTTTTGCACCTCCGCTCCGCAGGTCTCGATGGAGCTGGTGGTATGAACCTTGGAAGAGCCTGTCGCACCGCCGCAGCCATCGCGCCCGGTACGTCCGCCCAATAAAATAATGATATCTCCCGGATCAGAAGTTTCGCGGATCACGTTCTTTCTCGGCGCCGCACCCATGACAGCTCCGATTTCCATACGCTTCGCCACATAATCGGGATGATAAATTTCCTTTACATATCCGGTTGCCAGACCGATCTGGTTGCCATAGCTGGAATAACCGCTTGCTGCTCCGCGAACCAGTTTCTTCTGGGATAATTTTCCCTCCAAAGTCTCACCCACAGGTCTGGTCGGATCTGCCGCTCCCGTAATACGCATTGCCTGATAAACATAACCACGTCCGGAAAGCGGATCTCTGATCGCACCGCCAAGACAGGTGGCCGCGCCACCGAACGGTTCGATCTCCGTCGGATGATTGTGAGTCTCATTTTTGAAAAATACCAGCCATTCTTCCGTCTTGCCGTCAATCTCCACCGGAACAACGATGGAGCAGGCATTGATCTCATCGGACTCCTCCATATCCTGAAGTTTGCCTTCTTTTTTTAACTTTCTCATCGCCATCAGGGCAAGATCCATCAGGCAGACAAACTTATCGTCTCTTCCTTGAAAGATCTCCTCTCTGGTCTTCAGATAATCCTGATAGGTTTTTTCAATCGGCGCTTTCAGATACCCTTCGCCAAATGCCACATTCTTTAACTCTGTAGAGAAGGTCGTATGACGACAGTGATCAGACCAGTAGGTATCCAGCACGCGGATCTCTGTCATCGTCGGGTCACGATGTTCTTCCTTCTGATAATAGTTCTGAATATGTAAAAAGTCCTTAAAGGTCATGGCAAGGCCTAAAGAATCATAGAGAGCTTTCAACTCACTTTCTGCCATATCCTTAAATCCGTCAAACACTGCCACATCCGCCGGATCCTCATAATTTGTTTCCAACGTTTCCGGCTTCTCAAGTCCTGTCTCTCTGGAATCCACCGGATTGATACAGTAGGATTTGATCCGTTCAAACTCGTCATCTGTCACATTTCCTTCTATTAAATAGGTAACTGCCGTTCGAATGATTGGTTCTTCGTCTTCCTTTAAGAAACGTACACACTGCACCGCACTGTCCGCTCTCTGGTCAAACTGTCCGGGCAGGTACTCTACGCTGAACGTCCTGCTGCCTGCAGGCATATCAAATTTCTCGGAATACAAAAGATCCACCGGAGGTTCACTGAACACTGTCCTGCATGCCTTCTCAAAAGTCTCCTCTGACAAATTCTGGACATCATATCGGATAAAGATCCGGATTTTCTCTACACCGTCTATCCCCAGATAACTTTTGACATCCTCTAAAAGCTCTGTCGCTTTTACCGCAAACTCTTCCTTTTTTTCCACATAGATTCGTTTTACTTCTGCCATCATTTTCCTCCGTTTTGTTTTGATCGATTGACTCGTTTCTTTCCGGGTGAAATCACCCGTAAAATCTATTATAACCCAAATGCTGTTTTTTTCAAAGGGGGATATGAAATTTCTGTGGGAAACTGTAAAAGGCGGAATTCATAACGAACGCTGCACGCTACTAATCCTGTTGATGAGAGAATACCCTGTCTTAAGAAAGCCTGATCGACTGTGAGACAGGCATTTTCTGACAGACACTTAACGGCGTAATAATCATTTGTTTACACCAGTTATTATAACATTCGATATTGTAGTTGTCATAATATTCATCCACTATATATTGTAGTGGTGTTATTTATCATTACTTTTCGTGATATTCTCAAGGTTTACACATAATCTTCACGTTTACTTGATTTTATGTCTACAAAATCTTGAGCTATTTTGTGCCTATAACTCTAAATATTCTATTTTTTTATCATAACAATCGATATATGACAATCCTATCTTTTGCCTGAAATGCCTAAATTTCAGAATATTTTCTGTTTTTTCAACAATTGCACAGGGCACACAATTCTGACACAAGATATAGGTGACAGATGGATGTTTTTATGATATTTGGTATTACATAAGTTTTTTTTCTTTTGACCGAACAGCACTATTGGTTGAAAATAAAGGATTTTTTTCTTTATAATATCAATAGTTATTTATATTTATGTTACCTTATGTTATGTCTACCATATCAATGGTTATATTTTTATTATCACCCGTTATTTATTTTATAATAACGCCTATTATATTTTTGTTTTTCACAGATGTAATAGGTGTTATTATAACACCAGTTCTCTTATTGGCTGTTTTCAGGAATGTTCCAAAGGGCGAAATATCGCTGAAAACACAGGAAAAGCAGACTGCCAAAAAAGTGGAAAAGCAGAGGCGGAAAAGCAGGGGGAAAAAGCAAGGAAATAACAGGAAATTTACAAGCAGAAGGCAAGCGTGAACACGAAGAATGCCATGAAAAAGCGAAGAAAAAGACAGGAAAAAGCATAAGAAACAGACAAAAAAACACAGGAAAAAGGCAAAAAATCCAAGGGAAAAGAACAAGAAAAATGCAGGAAGCTTTTCCCACAAAAATAAGACAGACGTTCTATCTGTCTTATTCTCATCCTATCCTAATTTTTGTCGATCAGAATCAATCTCTGCGTTTCGGATTTTCAGGGATTGCACATTTATTCTCCCTGCAGCCCTTCTGCGATCTTTACCGTTCCCTGAGCCTTCGGATCATCCATGATCAGTTCCTTCACGCCTGCCACCCTGATCGTGCCGCTCTTAGGGTTTTTAATGCTGTCTACCACAGTCAGGATCTCCGCCTCCACCTCAGATTTTTCAAAGGCAAGATCCGTATCCTGCATACGGCAGTTCACAAGTTTTAATCCCTTGCAATAACAAAGCGGCTGTGTCCCGATGAGCAGGCAGTTCTCAAAGGTCACGTTCTCACAATACCATGCCAGATATTCTCCTCTTATGACACTATCCTTTACTACGACATTCTTCGCGTGCCAGAAAGCATCTTTAGTATCAAATTCGCAGTTCGTAAAGACCGAATCCTCGATATACTGGAACGAATATTTTCCCGTTAATGACACATTCTCGAATTTCAAATGCTCCGAGCGCATCATGAAATATTCGCTCTGTGCATGACTGTCTTTCATTCCGATTTCTTTTACCGACCAGCCAAACTCCGGTGAGATAATATCACTGTTTTCAATCATGACCTTTTCGCACTCCCTGAGTGCCTTGATGCCATGCAGCTTACAGCCCGTGATATAAATATCCTTCGAATACCAGAGCGCCGCGCGACAAAGCTCTGTCAGCTCGCAGTTCTTTAATTCCAGATGCTCATCATGCCAGAACGGATAGCGGAGATTGAAAAAACTATCCTTCACGTCGATATTGCGACTCTCTTTTAATGCACTCTCCCCGTCTGCCGGTCCGTCAAAGCGACAGGCTATGATCTGTACGCCATCACTTGCATACAAGGCTCTTTCTTCGTCAAAACTCTGATTTTGATAGATCATCATTGTGTATTCCTTTCTCTTTTATTCCTTTCCTGCCTTTGCAGCGGCTGCTTCCCGCAGCACTCTTGCGATATTATATTTTTTCTTATGAAGCGTAATATCCCCATACTCGATCGCCTCTACCGGGCAATTTCCGATACAGGCCATGCAATGGTAACATTTATCGTGCCACTTAGGTCTTTTTCCCTTCATGGATATGTTTTTGACCGGGCACATTCTTTCACACTTTCCACACCCGATACAGGCATCCGTCGCATAAAAGTCCTTTGCAGGCTGTTTATAGCGGATCCAGAGCGGCTGAAACGGGATCGTAATGATCTTCTCAAACAAAAAGACATGGCGTGCTCTCAGTTTCTGTCCTTTTCGGATTGCCTCTGCAATTCCGGGGATACGTCTGTCACTTTCCCGGATCCTTCGCAGATTCTCCTCATCCGATAGCTCAGGATACATATCACTTGCAATATAGTTCCTCGGCATTTTGAATTCGGCATGTCCCCTGTAATCCATTTTCTTTTTGGTAAATAAAATCTTTGCCAGCATTCCGGAAATACCGGCATATCCGCCACTGGTAAACACAAAATAAACCGCCCGGTTTCCCGAAAATTTAAGCCTTGTCAAAAAGTCTTTCAAAAAATCCGGCATCTCGCAGACATAGACCGGCGAACAGATCACAAACGGCTTCTTCGAGGTGATTGTGGAATGATCCTTCTGTCTGATACGTTCCAGCAGATCCAGACTCTCGTCGTTTAGCTCCTTTGCCAGTTTCTTCGCGATATATTCCGTATTTCCTGTCGCTGAAAAATATAAAACCATATCCCGCACCCTTTCTTCTTTCTTTCAATCCATTCTATCAAAAATATGTATTTCCCACAATCCGCAATATTACTATTCCCAGTCGTTTTGGCTGTGAAAGTAACTGCTTTTGCATCTGTACCCAATTATCACATTTGACTAACTTCTCCCATTCACATTCGCAAAAACGCCGGACGCCCCCGTTTTTTTATCTTGCGGGGGCGTCTGCGTTATTCTCTTTATCAATATTTTTTGATCATCCACACAAATTCATATCCGCCAAGCTCGTAACGGTCGATATGTGCTCTGGTTCTGGTCAGCATGTTCTTATATTCTTCGTTTTCCTGTGTATAGAAGGTCTGAGGCTCTTTGCTGAAGTTAAAAAACGCCATCATCTTCTGCCCTTTATAATACCTTCCGATCCCAAGCACATGATCATTCCCGGTATCCACGATCCAGGTATCCGCCTGTGAATGAAAGACCTCATTGGCACAGCGGATCTTTCGCAGTCTCGCAATCGCAGAAAAGATCCTGTTCTGTCTTGACCCTCTTGACTTGCGCTTTTTGACTTCCTTCCAGTCCAGATGTCCGCGGTGTAAGTATCTGCTGTCAGACCATCTGAGCGGATCTTCATGATAGCTGTAATCATTTAACATTCCGATCTCATCACCGCTGTACAATACCGGTATCCCGGATTGGGCAAGCAGGAATGCGTGCAGCATGATGTCCAGCTTGATCCCCTGTTCAATCTTTCCTTCGTTTCGTTCATATTCTGCCGCTTCGATCCCGCTTAAAGATGCCGTCGTACCGCATAATCTTGCATCTCCCAGTTTCGGATCATCGTTGTAAAGCTCACCTCGCGACTCACTTCCGTAAACGTAGCCGCGGAAGAAATCATTGAGGTATTTTTTATGCTCGATCTCCTTAACTCCAAACTGTTTTAAGAACGGATAATCCAATCCCCAACCGATATCATCATGGCATCGTAAGTAATTTAAGAATACATACTGCTTCGGCAGGGCAAACACCGTACCAAGCTGATGGCGCAAGAGCCTTACATCGGCTGTTGCCACAGTATGCCAGGTACTGGCCATGGTCGTGACATTATAAAGCAGATGACACTCCGGCTTCTCCTGTGTTCCAAAATAGGGAACCACTTCCTTGGGCTCCATTACGACCTCTCCCAAAAGCAGGGTTCCCGGAGCCACGATCTCCGCCGCGATCCGCATCATACGGACCAGGGTATGCACCTGCGGAAGGTTTCTGCAGGTCGTTCCCAGCTCCTTCCAGATATAGGGCGTAGCATCCAGCCTGATGATATCCACTCCCTTATTGCACAGATAAAGCATATTTTCCGTCATGTCATTGAACACGACAGGATTCGCATAATTTAAATCCCATTGATAAGGATAAAACGTCGTCATGACGATCTTGCCTGCTTCCTCACACCACGAAAAATTACCGGGCGCAGTCTGCGGGAATACCTGCGGAACCGTCTCCTCAAACTTAGAAGGAATCTCCCAGTTATCATAGAAGAAATATCGTTTCTGACATTCCACATCTCCCTGTCTGGCTTTTTTCGCCCACTCATGATCCTCACTGGTATGGTTCATGACAAAATCCAGGCAGATGCTGATTCCTTCCTCATGGCATTCGCCGGAAAGCTGTGCCAGTTCTTCGATCGTCCCGTATTTGGGATCCACCGTCCTGAAATCGGCTACCGCATAGCCACCGTCACTGCGCCCTTTTGGACTTTGTAACAGCGGCATCAGGTGCAGATAATTGATCCCTGCTTCATTGATGTAATCAAGATGCTCCCTGACCCCCTGTAAGGTACCGGCGAAATTCTCCACATACATTAACATTCCAAGTCTTTCATTGTCATGATACCACTCTGCATTTTCGCTTCTCTTCTGATCCCACTGCTTTAAGGCCTGTGGTCTTTCCAGATATGCTTTTTCCAGCATCGCGCAAAAGTACCGAAACGCCTGCTCATCATTCTGATACAGCTCCATATACAGCCATCTTAATTCATCGATCTTTTCTTCAAACCGTTTTTGATATCCGGCATCTACTTTCTTTTTCACTTCATTTCTCCATTATATCTTCCCGGAGCAGTGCTTTCATCCATATTTCTTCCTAAGGCGGCTGCACTTCACCTGTCCCGAAACGACAACTCGCATAGTTACTATGCAGTCCCGTAGCCTCGCATATTCCTATGCATCCGCCGGTGATTCCAGCCAGCCTTATGACTCCGGTTGATCCTGTTTCCAAAAACTATTGTTACTCATTCTTTATACTCTGTTTCTCACAATTTCTCTGCTGTATTCCATCGATGTCCATAAAATATCTCCGGCACTCTCATGTTTTTTTATTTGCTTCTTTTTTCTTAGATACAGCCGGTCATCCCCTCATTTTATGAACGGGTATAAAAGGCATCTATCATGACAGATATCCCTCGTCATCGTTCGTACCGGTATTCTCATCTTTCTGTACCACTTCTTCCTCATCTATCTCTTCCGGCACTTTTGTCCCTTTCATCCGTCCGATCACTTCCTTCATGACCGGCAGATAGAGCAACACACACAAATACGTCGGTAATGAGATACCCAGTACAAAAGCAATGGGCAAAAGCCGCATTTCCTGCGTAAACACAAAGGCGGCCAGCGCATAAACAAACACCATCGCCAGAGTCCTCGGCAGATGTCCGATCGCAAGAAGTGCCGCATTTTTAAAACGTGCTCCAAATGTATTCTCGATCCTTGCCATTAGCGGGAAGATCCAGACAAACAGCATCGTCAAAAGCAAAAGCAGGATATACACCGTCACAAGCATCGGTGAAAAAGCGCCTTCCTTTGGTGCTGCAAACAGTCGAAAATCCACATAGGCAAATACTGCCGCCGCCAAAAAAAACAGCCAGACAGGTGTAGCACTTTTCAGGTTTTCCTTAAACTGTCTGAAATAATCCTGGATGGGATGTCCTTCCCCTTCCGCCATCTTCATGACTTCATAGTGCAGTGCCGTAAAGGCGGCTCCAGCCGTCACAATCGGTATGCTGCAAAGAATCGTCAACATATTTAAAACCACCAAAGTGGTAAGGTCAGAAAGAGCCCGCAGAAGCGGGCCCTCTATTGAAAACAAATGATCCATCGAATTAACCCTTTACTGCTCCTTCAATCATTCCGTTCATAATCTGTTTCTGGGCTACTAAGAACACAATGATCATCGGCACGATGGCAAGCAGCGCTGCCGCCAAGATCATGTTCCACTGTTTTACATAAGAACCAACGAATGCCTGTACTGCTACGGGAAGGGTCTTAACCGCTCCATTCTGTCCAAGCATCATGGAAGGGAGAAGATAATCGTTCCAGATCCACATACCATTTAAGATCGTAATGGTCGTGATGACCGGAGTCAAGAGTGGGAAAATGATCTTAAAGAAGGTCTGCTCCGGATAGCAGCCGTCAATGGAAGCAGCTTCTTCAAGTTCATACGGGATTCCCTTGATAAACCCGTTCAGGATAAATACTGTCATCGCTCCACCGAATCCAAGATAAGCGAACACGATACCGGGCACTGACTGAAGCATTGGGATCCCCACGAATTTTCCTACATCCCTGAAGGTAGAGATCAGGGGAAGCATAACGACCTGGAACGGAATGATCATGGATGCAATAAAGATAAAGTAAATCACACTCGACCATTTCTTCCGGTTGTTACGGCAGATCACCCATGCCGCCATACCGCCAAACACGGCAAGCAGTACCAGGGAAAGTACTGTGATCAGTACGGAAAAACCAAAGGCCTGCCAGAACAAAAAGTGTGTATTGTTGACAACATCACTTAAGTTCTGGAACAACTGCCCTATTCCCACACCGTTAAAACCGATCGGATTGCCGGTAATGTCTGCTGTCGTCTTGCAGGAGTTGATCACCACCAGAAAAAATGGGAATAATACATAAATGGCAAGTAATACTGCGATCACAAGTCGTATCACGACACTGGAAGTTTTTTCCTTCGTATGCATTATAACTCCACCTCCTTTTTACTGGTAATCTTAACCTGAAGAATCGATACTGCCGCGAGGATGATGAAGAACAGAACTGCCTTCGCCTCACCAAAGGAATACTTATTCTCAACCACAGCCGTACTGTAAATATTGAGTGCTAACATTTCTGTACCGTTTGTAATGTAAGATCCCATGAAATCCGCTACAGAGCCTGTACCATTCGTAAGTGCCAGGTTCACATCGAACATCTTGAATGCAGATGTCAGTGTTAAGAAGGTACAGATCGTGATCGTAGGAGCGATCATCGGAATCTTGATGTTAAACAGGGTCTGAAGCGGGGTCGCGCCATCGATCGCTGCCGCCTCAAGCACATCACCGGGTACGGTATTGAGTCCTGTGATGTAGATCAACATAATGTATCCTGCATACTGCCAGACATAAACCAGAATGATCGCGAAGAAAGCGGTCTTCGTATCGGAAAGCATGGAATACTGATTCCCGAACAAAGCGGATGTCCACTTCGTTGCTACATTACTGAAAATAAACTGCCAGATATAACCCAGTACGATACCGCCGATCAGATTCGGCAGGAAGTATGCTGCACGGAAGAATCCCATTCCCTTGATCTTTGAAGTACATAACAAGGCTAACAGGAATGCTACCAGATTCACAAGGATCATGTTAAATACCACAAACAAAAAGGTGATCAGAATCGACCAGATAAAGCTGGGCTGTCTGAACATCTTGGCATAGTTGGCAAGCCCAACTACCTTTTTCATACGAATGCCATCCCAGTCCGTAAAAGAATAACCAATACCAAGTACTAACGGTATGATGACCGTAACTGCAAATGCAAAAAGCAACGGGAACAGGAAAAGAATATGAATGATCTTGCGGTGATGCTTTTCTGTCGGGAATAAAAACAGCCCGAAAAAGATCCCGATCGCTCCCATGATCAGGAACGCTCCCCTGCAATCCGTTCCGAATACCATAAGTGCTTTCCTGCCAAAATCCGCTGCCAGAGCAGATACCAGCATGAGCACGCCTGCAACCAGACAGATCAGGGAAATGGGCTGATTGCCGTTTGAAATCTTATATCCCATTTTCTATCTCCTTTCAAACTAATATAAATCTTTGATTTGATGTCTGCTCTGAATAGTTCTGTTCATACTAACAGGGCAAAGGCGCGCATGCCCCTGCCCTGCCATATAAGATCTTATTCAGCGTAATAAGACTCAATTACCTGTTTGATCGTATTTACGAAGGTATCCGCATCCGGAATAGATCCCTTTGCATAATCCGCAAATACCTGACAGGTCTTATTCTGAAGACCGTCTTTCTTTAACATAGTATGCCATCCGGAAGTCTTGCCTGCATCCATGTAAGACTTGATGCTGTCGAAGAACGGATCTGCTGCCGCATACTGGCAGTCATTGAACGGACTGATCAGACCTGCTTCATTTACAAGAATATCCTGTGCGGAGTCATCTGATACCCACTGTAAGAATGCTTTTGCGCCATCTACATTACCATCGCTGTATACGGTCCAGTAGCTCGGCGGTCCTGCGATGATGGTATCCATTCCATCTTCAAAAGCGTAAGGGGCAAAGCCCATCTTGAAACCACTGTAATCAGCTGCAGATGTAACGGTTCCGTTGATCCAGTTACCCTGTGTCACAAAGACATATTTACCGGAAGCAAAACCTGCTACCTGACTGTCATAAGTACCGTCTACCAAAAGTGCCGGATCAGAATACTGATTCATCATACCAATAAACTCGGCAAATGCTTTCATACGGTTATCATCGATTTTTCCGCCATCATTTAGCAGGTCAATATAAGTCGTATCGTCTAACTTAAGTCCTGCGTCCAAGTACTGACCGAATACATGTGTACCGGAAGACCATCCAAGGTTTGCAGGCTCTGCACACCAGCCGAATACTGCTGTGATGCCAAGCTCGTCTTTCTTGGAATCCAGTGTCTCACAAGCGCTCTTCCATGCATCGGGAGAAGTGAGGCTGGAAGGATCTACACCGGCCTTCTCTAAAAGATCTGCATTGTATGCAAGTGCGGTAGCCTCCACGGTGTAAGGGAATCCGATGGTTCCCATGGAATCGTCTACCAGTTCGTAATCTGTATCATTGGTCCATGCCTCTCCGGAAAGGTCTGCTAACATGCCGTCCCAGTTCGCTGCCTGGTTTGCTTCGATCACGAAGATGTCCGGCATATTGTCAGCCTGATACATTTTCTTTAACTCATCGGAAGCATTGGTGTCTCCTCCGATCGTCTCGATGGAAACGTCTGCCCCGGTTTCCTCTTTATATTTCGCTGCCAGATCCTGAAGCTGTGCATCGATCTCCGGCTTACCATTTAAAAGTCGGACTGCTCCGGCCGGTGTATCTGCACCTGAGCTTCCTGCGTCCGCACTTGCACTCTCTGTGCTGCCGCTGTCTGTACCTGCTCCATCTGTGCCTGCACTTTTGGAATCTGCCGCTCCCCCGCAAGCGGTAAGGCTTAATGCCATAACCCCTGCCATTAATAATGCTATTACTTTCTTTTTCATAAATACCTCCTTAAATGGGTTGGTTTGATGCTTTTTCGCAAAAGTACGTGTGTTATATGTCTTTCGTTTGTTCCTTTTGCGTTTAAGTTATGGTCTTATAATAACCCATATTCCCAAAAATGCAAGAGCTTTTTTCTTATTTTCTCCTTAAGCGCATAAGTTTCAGCGTTTACACCAATTTTCACATCTCATTTTTGTTGAGATTTAACACGGAATCCCGTTCGATCAGTTTCGTCCCCATAATGATCTGGTGTTCCTTTGGCACTTTCCCGTTTATCATCTTGATGAGTTCTTTCGTAGCGATCACGCCTTTTTCCGTGATATCCTGATGTATGGTCGTAAGAGCCGGACGGAACAGTCTGCCGTTTTGGTTATCGTCAAATCCCATGATGGAAAGCTCCTGTGGCACTTTGATCCCCTGATTGATACAGGTATTCATTAACATGCCGGCAAAATTATCGGAACTGCAGAATACTGCCGTAATATCCCGCATTCTCCTTGTAATCCGGGTCAGACTCCTGTCAATCCCGTCGATCGTAGGATCCAGTTCGTAATACCAGTTTTCGCTAAACCTGATCCCAGCTTCCTCAAGCGCACTCTTATATCCCACAAATCTGCGCAGATTTACACCGGATTTCTGTTCAGAAAGATAACCGATCTTTTTATGCCCGTTCTTTATCAGATATTGTACCGCCTCTTTTGCGGCTTTTTCATCCGTCAATCCCACATTTACATAAGTCTGTCCGATCTCCTCAATGTAGTTCCAGTTTACATAAGTATCTACATAGACCACCGGTTTCTTGAAACGTTTATATACCCGTATCGCATCATCATCCTGCATCCAGAAAAGAATCAGACCATCCACATTCCAGGAAGCCACATGTTTGATGATCTCCGTGATGTCCTCGGAGATATAGAGCATCATATAATAACCGGCTTCTCGGATCGCCCGTTCGATCCCGCCCAGCATTTCCGACACAAAAGGATCACATAGAATATGCGTGTAACGCTTCTCGGAAGTCTTTAGAACGATACCTATGATATTTGACTGATTCTGCGCCAGATTCCTGGCGGTCAGGTTCGGGACATAATGAACCTCCTCCAGATATTTTTGCACACGTTCGATCGTTTCTTTTGACACTTCCTTTGTCTTTCCGTGAATGACATTGGACACCGTGGTCGTACTCATGTTAAGTGTTTCCGCAATCTGTTTTATCGTGATCATTACTCTTTACCTTTCTTTTCCGTATTTCTCGATCTCTTCCAAATCGGGCATCACTGCAAGCGCCCCTTTTCTCGTCGTGATCAAAGATGCCGCCAGGGAAGCCGTGCGTAACGCCTCTGTCAGTATATCACGGTTCAGTCCTTTCGTGCCATATTTTACAGCATAATAGAGAGCAACTGCCATAAATGTGTCTCCCGCACCTGTCGTCTCAATGGTATTCTCATTTAAAAAGGCAGGCTGGAAAAGTTGCAGATCCTTGTAAAACGCATAACTTCCGTCCGGTCCTGCCGTCGCAAAGACCAGAGAGATTCCGTACTCATCGATCAGCTCCCTGACGCCCTGCACGATATCGGATTTCCCGGTCAGAAACTCCACTTCGTTGTCCGAGATCTTTAATACATCACAGACCGAAAGCCCGTAGCGCATCTTTTCCTTCGCTTTCTCCTTCGATGACCAGAGCGGCGCGCGGTAATTGGGATCAAACGAGATCAGACATCCAGCGTCCTTTGCGATCGAAACCGCCTCCTTCGTGGCTGCCTCCACCCCTTCGTCCGTCATGGAAAGGGTTCCGAAATGGAATGCCTTACTGTTCGCAATCATATCTGCTTTTGCCCTTACCTCCTCCACATTCAGCTTCATATCCGCTCCCGGATTGCGATAAAACGAAAAATCTCTGTCACCGTTTGCCAGCTTATGTACGAAGGCCAGCGTCGTATGAACCTTATCGTCCAGAAACAGTCCGCTCATATCGATCCCCTGTGCGGCTGCTTTTCCTTTTAGCATATGCCCTAATGCATCGTTTCCGACTTTACCGATAAATGCAGTCTTAGCACCGAGCTTCTGCAACATGGCAAGCACGTTGCAGGGAGCTCCGCCGGGATTTGCTTCAAATAAAGGATTGCCCTGTGCACTCAGTTCGTTTTCCGTAAAATCCACTAAAAGCTCTCCTAAAGCTGTTACATCATACTTCATAGTTTTCTCCTCCATTTAGGTTCCGTATCTGAACAAATGCTGTTCCCTGTTCCAATTAATTGATCCGACATCATTATACTCTTTTAAACTTAAACGCACAAGGTCTATGTTTGAACGTATTTTCCAAGACTTTTTTGTATCTTTTGCACACAGGCGCTCATTTTATTTTCCTTCTCACGAAAAAAAGACATCGCTTCCGGATCATCTCCGTCAGCGATGTCTACAGTCTGAGGGGCTGTAAAAACAGCCCCTTTCCTTCACAAAACCTTACTTTGCCTTTCCTCTCTTTTCTTCCAGCTTTTTTATGATCTCCTGCAAATATTCCTCATCCAGCTTGTATCTGGACTTGAAGAACAGGATCGCACATACCAGGCCGACTGCCGGGATCAGCGTCATGACACACCGCAGTCCGATCAGACTGCCTGCCGCCTGATCTGCCACCGTTGCGCCGTCCGTTACCTTCAGTCCCACCGCCTTGATCGCAACGCCTGCAAAGAATGCGGAGATACCGCTTGCCAGCTTCACGACAAAGGTCTGCATGGAGAAGATCACACTCTCATCCCTTCGTCCCGTGAGGGACTCGCCGTAGTCGATACTGTCGGATAAAAAGACCGTCAGCAGTACGTTTAACAGACCGCTTCCCATAAAGATCAGAAGTCCCGGCAGGAAGCAGATCATCCAGCCGTTCGGATTCTGCGGTGTGATCCGGGTGATATTCGTGAATGCAAACATTAAGATCAGCACATAACCGGAAATCTCCATAAGCGCTGCCACATAGAACAGTCTCTTTTTCTCAAAAAATTTGCGGAATACCGGGAACAGCATCATGGCGAGGATCTGCGAGCCGCCGCCAAAGGCATTGAACATACTGTAAGCGCCGCTGCCGTCGCCGATATCGTATGCGAAATAATAGTACACCAGATTGCTGGTTAAGTATAAAGCCGTATTGATCAGGATAATGGAGATCACGATCGCAACCGCCTGATCATTGGAAAACAATGCCTTAAACATAGACTTGATATCATGCGCCTCCATGTTCGTTTCTTCTTTTTCCCTGACATTCAAGACACAGATCACTTCGGATACAACAAAGATCACAGCGATCAAAAGCGCCCAGTATTTAAATCCGATCCTCTTGTTCATGACCTCTGCGCCACCGCCCAGAATCGGTACGATGATCATGGTAAGGACGGTCGGGATCGCAGAGCCGACACCCGCACAGCTTCTGGCCATCGCAGAAACGTTCTCACGCTCCTTACCGACGGTCGTGATCGCCGGGATCATGGACCAGTACGGAATATCCATAACCGTATAGGTAATGCCCCACAGAAGATAGACTGCGGTAAGCCATACCTTCATGGTACCGGTTCCGGCATTTTCCGGTACGGCAAACAGCGCATAAAGCACAACCGCATTTAATACTGTACCGCTTAAGATCCACGGGCGGAATTTTCCCCATTTGGAATTCGTCTTCGCAATGATAATACCCATGAGCGGATCATTAAAGGCATCAAATACTCTAGCACCCATCAGGACTGCCCCGATAAAAACAGAGTCCACTCCCAGTATCGTATTATAATAGATCAAAAGATATGCGGAAACAAGCATATAAACCAGATCTTTTCCGAAAGCTCCCACACCGTAGGATACTTTTTCCTTCATTGACAACAGCATTGTTTTTCTCCTTCTCTCACACAAAAATCCATTTCAATATTCCCACTGCCTGCAGCCGCTATGCCCTTCGTCGATCCGGTCTGATCAGAAGCCTTCCCCTTTATTCTGATAAACAACCGATTGCACCACACTGCCTCCTTCTTCCCCCAGCACCTGAAATGATCTCTCCACAAATAAATATCAGTTCCTCAATTTCTGATGATTCAGCGATTGCAAATACCATCCCACAAGATTTCAAGCATCTGCTTCAGCGCTTCTTCATAGCCGATCCCTGCTTCTACCAGTTCATCACTATCTAAAAACCTGCTGATGGAAGACTCTACCATAGATTTAAAGATCGGGATCGGGAATGGTCTAAGCAGTCCTGTATCGATCCCTTCCTGTAAGAGAGCGATCGTCGGCTCCCAGCCGCTGTTTAACCGATGCATGATTTCCGCATAAACCTTTGGATACTTATCCTTCCCGCTTCCGATCTTACGAAAATCCACATCGCTGTAATGATCCGGCAAAACGATCAAGATCTTTCTGATCTTCTCTTCCAGCGGCATTTCTTTATCTTCAATGACCTGCTTCTCGCTCTCCTTGATCTTGGCAAAGCAGTAATCCACAACCTCCATGCAAAGGCTTTCTTTATTATCAAACAGACAATAGATCGTTTTCTTGCTGACTTTACCGCGGCGAGCCACATCATCCATGGTAAACTTCAATCCTTTGTCATTGATCTCCAACAGCGTTGACTCCACAATGTGTTCCTTCATTTTTACTTCATCCATGTATCCATCCTCCTTATGTCATCATATCTTCGCACACACAGAAACCGCAATTCTTTTTTTAGTTTCCATATTGATAATACCATTTTCATTTTCAAAAAACAAGCAAGCATTTCTAACAAAAAAGCACAGTGGAAACTGTGCTTTTTCGCCAAAGGATTTATCCTCTCTGTACTTTTTTATTTCGTTTCCACGGAAACGAGCATATTCTGCGAAATACCGCCCATCTATAATCATGTTATCGGATTATCTTTCAAAAAACGTTTCTATTTTGCCGGAAACGTTTGTAGCGTTTCGACAAACTGACTCCGGTAGAGCGTCGCATAAAAACCATTCTTCTTAAGCAGTGTTTCGTGATCTCCCTGTTCGATGATGCTGCCGTCCTTCATCACCAGGATCACATCGGCCTCTTTGATCGTCGAAAGCCTGTGTGCCACGATAAAACTCGTCCTTCCTTTCATCATGGTCGCAAAAGCATTCTGGATCTTAAGCTCTGTTCTGGTATCGATGGAAGAGGTTGCCTCATCCAGAATCAGCATCGGCGGAAGCGCCAGCATGACTCTGGCGATGCACAGAAGCTGCTTTTGTCCCTGCGAGAGATTCCCTCCATCTTCTTCAATGACCGTATCATATCCTCCGGACATCCGCTTGATAAAATTGTGGGCGTGACTTCGTTTTGCTGCCTGTATCATTTCTTCTTCGGTAGCATTCGGTTTACCCATCATAATATTATCACGTATCGTCCCTTTTTTAAGCCATGTCTCCTGCAGAACCATTCCATAATTCGTCCGAAGACTCTCTCTGGTAAGATGTCTGATATCTACTCCATCCACGCTGATAGTTCCACCATTCACATCATAAAACCGCATGAGAAGATTGATCAGGGTAGTCTTTCCGCATCCGGTAGGACCCACGATCGCCACTCTCTGCCCGGAGTATACCTTCAGATTAAAGTCTCTGATCAGAGGCTTTTGCGGCACATAGGAAAAATCTACATTTTTTAATTCCACATTTCCCTTTGGATCCGTCAAAACACGGGCGTCTGCAGCTTCCGGCGGGTCGGTCATCTGCTCCATCAGATCAAACACCCTGGTCGCACATGCGATCGCTCCCTGCAGTTCCGTAATCACGCCACTGATCTCATTAAAAGGCTTCGTGTATTGATTGGCGTAGCTCAGAAAACAGGTAAGCTGTCCCACCGACAGCATTCCCCTGATCGCAAACAGGGCTCCGCTGACACAGACTCCTGTATAAACCAGACTGTTGACAAAACGCGTGACCGGATTTACCAAAGAAGAAAAAAAGATTGCCCGCAGAGAATATTTCCCCAGCCGTTCGTTCATCTCATCAAATTTTTCCGTTGCCTTCTGTTGTCTGCCAAAAGCCTGCACCACCTTCTGGTTGCTGATCACCTCATCCACAAATGCGGTCTGTTCCCCTCTGGTCTCAGACTGCAGTTTAAACATATGAAACGTCTTTTTGGCAATGAACTGTGCCACAAACAAAGACAACGGCGTGATAAGCACCACTACAAGTGTAATGGCCGGATGGACACTGTACATAAATCCCAGCGTTCCCAGGATGGTCACCACCCCGGTAAACAACTGCGTAAAGCCCATTAACAGACCATCCGCAAACTGGTCCACATCTGCCACGATCCGACTGATAATATCTCCATAGGCATTGGTATCCAGATAGCTGAGCGGTAGTTTCTGCAAGTGCCTGAAAGCATCCCGTCTGATATCCTGCACAATGCAGTAAGTCATTTGATTATTGCATGCGCTCATAAGCCACTGGGCGAGCGCCGTCAAAACCGCCACTGCCGCGATCCTTTTTAAGATTCCAACAACAGCAGCAAATTCCACTTCTCCTGCCGCAATGATGTGATCGATCGCACGTCCCGTCAGGATCGGGATATATAAGGTCAGGATTACGGTCACCGCTGCCAGGATAATGGATGCCGCCAGATAAAAAGCATGCGGTCTTATATACTGCAATATCTTTTGATATGTCTTCTTACGATCATTTTCATTTCTCATTTTTTATCCGTCTTTCTCTTATCCTTTTTTCATAAGATACCATCTGTTTCAATACATTTCATACAAAGGGTGTCTTTTGGCAAACCATTCGGATCATTCCCGGACGATGCCTCTCTTTCGTCCGATCCGGGTTATGCTGATTTCTTAAGCATCACTGCTTTGTGAATGGTGGATCTCCTGGTATACGCTACAGTTTTCCAGAAGTTCTTCATGTGTGCCGATTCCGGCGACTGCTCCGTCCTCAAGCACCAGGATCCGGTCAGCATTACGAATACTTGAGGTCCTCTGGGATACGATAAAGACCGCCCCCAGTCCTTCCATCTTTGCGATCGCCTTTCGCAGATTCAGATCCGTCAGATAATCCAGAGCGGATGCACTGTCATCCAGGATCAGGATCCTCGGCTTTTTCACTAACGCTCTTGCGATGGTCAGTCTCTGTCGCTGTCCTCCCGAAAAGTTCTTGCCCCCCTGCGATACAGGTTCATTCAGTTTTCCATCTTTTGCCCGGATAAACTCCTCTGCCTGGGCAGTTTTTAGTGCTTCCCAGATAGCATTATCGTTCGCGCTTTCATCGCCCCATTTCAGATTGTCCCGTACCGTTCCCTGAAAAAGAACAGCCTTTTGCGGCACAACTCCCACTTTATCCCGCAGATCTTTTATGGGATAATCCTTCACATTGATACCATCTACCAGTACCTCTCCCTTCGTCGCATCATAAAACCGCGGGATCAGGTTGATCACAGAGGATTTGCCGGAACCGGTACCTCCGATAATTCCAACAGTCTCCCCTTCTTTTACCGTGAAATCTATATCTGTCAGGGCTTCCGCCCCTGCGCCGGCATACGTCAGACAGACATTCCGGAATATCACGACTGCATCATTTTTATTCGTTTTCTCTCCTTTTTTTCTTTCAAAATGATCCTGTGCATCTTCTTTCTCCCGGATCGTAGAAGTCACTTCAAATACATCCTGGATACGGTTCGCGCAAGCCACTGCTTTTGTCACCGTCACGATCAGATTAGCCAGCTTTACGAGCTCCACCAGGATCTGTGACATATAATTGACAAGAGCCACCACTTCTCCCCGCGTGATCGCACCGCTGTCCACCCGAAGCGCCCCTCCGAAGATCAGCGCGATCGTGGCCCCATTGATGATCACATAGGTCAGAGGATTCAAAAATGCCGAAAATCTTCCGACAAAGATCTGCATTTTTTTCAGAGCTTCATTTTCCTCATCGAAATGCTCTATCTCCTGTTGCTCGAGATGGAACGCGCGGATCACACGTACTCCGGTCAGCGTCTCTCTCGTGATCCCAAGCACTTTATCCAAAAGAGTCTGCACCTTTTTATACAAAGGTATGCTGAATAAAATAATGGCAAATACCACCACAGATAATATCGGGATCGTCATCGCGAATACAACAGCTGCTTTCGCATCGACCGTAAATGCCATGATCATGGCGCCAAAAACGATAAACGGAGAACGTAAAAAAAGCCTCAGCACCATGTTGACACCGGATTGTGCCTGATTGATATCGCTGGTCATCCTCGTGATCAGCGTCGAAGTCCCGATGGTATCCATCTCTGTATAAGAAAGGCTCTGTATGTGGGTAAACAATGCGTGCCGGAGCTTTGTAGCAAACCCGACTGCGGCTTTGGCTGCAAAAAACTGGGCTGTTATGGAACAGATCAGTCCTGTCACCCCCAGTGCCACCATCAGAACACACATTTTCAGGATATAGGACGGATCCTCCCTGCCGATTCCCTTGTCAATGATGGCTGCAACTACCAGCGGTATGAACAGTTCAAAGCAGGCTTCCAGCATTTTGAAAAGCGGTGCAAAGATCGTCTCTTTTTTATAGTCTTTCAGATAGATCGCTAATTTTTTCATGGTAACTCCTCGATATCATACTGCAATAAGCAAGTTCCTTATGCAATCTCTTTATTTTACCCGTACAAATTATACGCATTTTTCTGCCAAAAAGCAATGGAGGGCAGCCAGATCTGTATGATGGAATGTAAACGGTAGAGACGAAAGATCAGAAATTGCCATGAAGTATCAAAAAGGACTACGAAATTCCCTTCGGTCATCTCATAGTCCTTTTCTGTCTTGCATGTTTCTCTTTTGGTTTATTCTGTCTCTGCCTGAAGTTCATCTGCCATTTCGCGAAGCTGTCTGGTCAGATCTGTCACTTCTTCAGTGATCTGATTGTTTTCTTCACTGCAGATAAAGGTTTCATTGGAATGAGCAGTCACTTCCTCGGTAATGGCTGAAATCGTCTGGATACTTTCCACGATCTCTGCATTAGACTCTGCCAGTGATCTTACGGTACCTGCCAATTCACTTGTCTTTGCATTTACATTATCGGTTTTCTGCGTGATCTTTGCAAAACTGTCTGCGGTTTCTTTCGCAGCTTCACTTTGTACCTCGTTGCTCTCAAGAAGTGTCTGGATCACATTCACAACTGTACCTAACTCTTCCGAAACATTTTTGATCAGCTTGGTAATGTGCTCTGTCGCTTCCTGTGTCTGATTGGCAAGTCCTGAGATCTCGGAAGCCACCACTGCAAATCCGCGTCCCGCCTCCCCTGCTCTTGCCGCTTCAATGCTGGCATTTAAAGCCAAAAGACTGGTCTGGGAAGTAATATTCGTAATGATCCCGACGATGGATTCCATCTGCTCGGTGTATTCATTTAGTTTTACAAGCTCCGAAGACACCTCGGCACTGACCTCGTTCGATTCGTTCACTTTCCGGATCATATCCTCGATCTTCTCACTGCCTCCTCCAACTTCGTCCCTGGTCTCATTCATATCCTGTGTGATCAGTTCCACCGCTTCTTCCACGCTGCGGATAAACCGCTGGATCTCTTCTGTCTTGGTCAACTGATTCTGGATCGCTTCTGCGGTCTCATTCGCTCCTGAGCTAACTTCCTGCATGGAGTCTTTCGTCTGTAGTACCGACTGCTGCAGACCGGATACTTTATCCGTCACTTTCGAAATCACCTCTGTCATCTGAGAAGATGTCTCAATGATCTTATCCAATAAGCCGGTCACATGTTCCTTTTCCTCATCGATCGCATCCAGCTTATCAGCATTGATCCGCTGCAATATCCAGGAAACGATCACGGTAAAGATTGCCACCACAACCAGAAGCGCGATCCTGATCTCATATTCCGCAAGCCCCGACTTGGCAATTCCTTTGGTAACGGCAATATATATAACATGTCCTATATTGATCACATTCATGGCGATTCCGATCCCCACCGTAAACTTCAGCTCCGAATACAGGGTCAGGATAAAGATCATCGGAATGATATAGCAATAGGTTGCAACCGCTGTCCCTGTCACAAGTACAAACAGATAGAAGATCAGATAGCCGACTCCCAGTAAAAATTTGATCGTACCACTGTCCCGGTTATTCCGGTATGCAATAAAACTTGCAAGAAACGGCCAGATCGCCAGTCCTGCAAAGATCACATAATAAAGGATCGTACGACTGCCTTTAAATACCTCTAACAGGTAGGAAAGCAACAAAACTCCTGACAAGATCATATAGCAGATCATGGCGAATTTATTGACGATCGCAGTCCCATCCACACCGTAATCCTCATAGTTTTCAAATTCCTCGTTCCCAGGAGCACCATTTTTTTGATAGATTTCCTGCATATCGATACCTCCTTTTTTATCATATTACATTCAGACATTAAAATCTTTTTTATTATACCACATTTCACAAAACATTTCCACATTACAAATCATTTTTGTGCAATATTACTGTGTGTTATTTTCATCTTTCCCTCTGCATTTTCTCCACGCAGGCTCCTTCTGTTCTGATCACTTCTCTTTTGTCTGAATTATAATGATATCAAGGTTGTGGGAGTGCGAAGCACGGAACAATCCATTCTTATTCTTCGTTCTTCATTCCGACCAGTTCTTCGATCAGCCTGTAGATCTCCTCGCGCCCGTCTTTGGTCTCGGCTGAGAACGGAATGACCGCCGTTTTCTTCGGTACTCCCAGTCCTTCCTTTATGATCTTCACATTTTTTGCGATCTGAGAACGTTTCAGTTTATCCGATTTAGTCGCAATGATAATAGGCTCATATCCCTGCCTTACAACCCAGTCGTACATCTGCACATCATTGGCAGAGGGCTCATGCCGGATATCCACCAGCAAGAAAACCGCTTTCAACCTCTTAGAGCTATGCAGATAGCGTTCGATCATCTTTCCCCACTGTGCCTTGATCTCGACATTTGCCTTCGCATAGCCGTAACCCGGCAGATCCACAAAATACAGCATCTCATCCCGGCTGTTGCCGTCCCCGAGCTGATTCTTAACCGTAATATGATAAAAATTGATCGTCTGTGTCTTACCCGGCTGTGCAGAAGTTCTTGCATAAGCCTTACGGTTCATCAATGCATTGATCAGTGAGGATTTACCTACATTACTTTTTCCTGCAAATGCGATCTCCGGATATTCATTATCCGGAAGTTTGCTGGTAATACCACACACCGTCTCCAGATTTACATTCTTTATGATCATGGTTTCTCCTTCATTATTCGAAGTTCCGTATCTGAACCAGTCTGCAGCCCGGCTGAGAGCATTCCTTCTTCCGATGCATCTTCACCGTCCATCGTTTTCAGGCAATATTTTTCAGATACTGTTTTATAGTTTGCATCCTTGTTTTTACTCATCAAATGCGGTCTTTATAACCTCTTTCATCCCGGACGCATAAACGATCTTTAGTCCCTCTTTGATCTCCGGTTCGATTTCCTCGATATCTTTGCGGTTATCTATCGGAACGATCACTGTTTTCACTCCCGCTTTCTTGGCTGCCAGTGTCTTTTCTTTTAACCCGCCAATTTCCAACACACGTCCGCGTAAAGTGATCTCCCCCGTCATCGCCACATCCGGTCTGACCTTCTTTCCGGTTATGGCAGACAGTACTGCTGTCGCCATCGTCACACCCGCGCTGGGACCATCTTTCGGAACAGCCCCCTCCGGTATATGAATATGAATATCCGTCTTTTTAAAGAACTCTTCCTCCACCCCGTAAGCGCTGCTGATGGAACGGATATAACTGATGCCGGTCATGGCTGATTCCTTCATAACCTCACCAAGCTGTCCGGTCAGTTTCACTTCTCCTTTGCCCGGCATAATATTCACTTCGATCTCCAGAGTATCTCCGCCCACACTGGTCCATGCCAGCCCGCGAACAATCCCTACCTGTGCATGATCTGCGATCTTATCCTGTACATATTTTTCTTTTCCCAGAAAATCCTTCAGATTGCTGCCGGTAATCTTGACATGATCCACTTCTTCTGTCAGGATCTTAAGGGCCGCTTTCCGGCAGAGTTCTCCGATCTTACGCTCACACTCTCTCACTCCCGCCTCTCTGGTATAGGAGATGATCAGTTTCTCCAGAGCCTTATCTGTGATCGCAAACTGCTTAGGCTTCAAACCGTTTTTCTTTAGCTGCTTTTTGAGAAGATGCTCCTTTGCGATATGGAATTTCTCATTGGATGTATAACTATGCAGTTCAATGATCTCCATACGGTCCCTGAGAGGCCCGTCCACCTGGGAAAGATCATTTGCCGTTGCGATGAACAGCACTTCCGAAAGATCGATCGGAATCTCCAGATAATGATCTCTGAAGTGGGAATTTTGTTCGCTATCGAGTACTTCCAGCATAGCAGAAGAAGTGTCACCCTTATAATCACTGCTCATCTTATCGATCTCATCCAAAAGGATCAGTGGATTTTTTACGCCTGCCTGTTTTAATCCGTTTGCGATCCTTCCGGGCATCGCTCCCACATAGGTCTTACGATGTCCTCTGATCTCTGCCTCATCCCGAACACCGCCCAGACAGATCCTGACATATTCTTTATTCAATGCCTTCGCCACGCTTTTGGCAATGGAAGTCTTACCGGTACCGGGAGGTCCCACAAGACAGATGATAGAACTTGCCGCCTTATTATCTTCATCCTTGCTATCTGCTTCATTCTGCTTCCAGATCGCCCGCACAGCCAGAAATTCCATGATGCGGCTTTTGACCTTTTCCATACCGTAATGCTCATTTTCCAGCACTTTGGAAGCATGCTTCAGATCCAGCCTGTCCGTGGAACGTCTTTCCCATGGCATTTCCAAGAGTGTTTCAATATAGGTACGCTCCACTGTGCTCTCTGCACTTCCGGAACTGATGCTCTTAAAACGGTTGATCTCCTTTTGAATTTTTTCTTTCACCTGCTTTGACGCCTCAAGCTTTTCCAATGCTTCTTCAAAGCTTTCTGCCTCCGATTGCTCATCCTCTCCAAGCTCCTGTCGGATATAGTTCATCTGTTCTCTGAGCATATATCGCTTCTGATTCTTATCCAGGCGCTTCTTTACCTGCGAAGACATCTCGGCACGAAGTTTACGGATCTGGATCTCATTCTGCAAAAGAACCACCAGCATCTCATAACGCTTTTCCAGAGAAAACTGCTCTAAAAATTCCTGTTTCTTCTCAAAAGGAAGTGCCAGATTCATGACAATGGCATCCATTATTCTCTCCAGCTCATATACATCTGCGATCTCCTGGATCAGAATATTGGTATTCTTCCCGGAATCCGCCGCCAGTTTTTCCAATTGCTCCTTCAGAATTCTCTCCGCCGCCAGAAGCTGGATCTGTTCCATATCATAAAGTGTTAAAAGTTTCTCCGTCTGCGCGGTAAAAAAGCCCTCTGTCTTGTCGAGTGATTTCAGAATGGCTCTTGTCTCACCCTCGACCAGTACCCGCACGATCCCGCCCGGGAGCTTGATCACCTGCTTGATCACCGCTATCGTCCCCACATGATATACATGGTCATAGTCCGGTTCCTTTTTATCCGTTTCCAGCTGCGTTACCAAAAAAATCCGCTCATCATTTTTCATTGCTTCTTCCACAGACTTAATGGAAAACTTTCTGCTAAGATCAAAATGGATCACAATGTCCGGTAAAATTACCAGCCCTCGAAGAGCGACAGCCGGTATCATCTGAATCATATTTTCTTCGTTCATTTTTCTCACCTGTTATCATAAACGCCGCCAGCAATCTGACGGCGTTTTCTTCTCTGTATTGTTATGAATTTCTCTCTACGATCGGACCGCACTCTCCGAGCACGGTTTCCTTCGTAATGATCACCTTACGGATCGACTCATCCGACGGAATCTCATACATGACATCCAACATGGCATGCTCCATGATGGATCTGAGTCCTCTGGCACCTGTCTTACGTTCAAATGCCTGTTTTGCGATCTCCTTAACCGCATCTTCTTCCACTTCAAGCTCAACATCATCAAACTCAAACAGTTTGCGGTACTGCTTTACCAACGCACTCTTGGGCTCTTTCAGGATACGGACAAGTGCATCCACATCCAGTCCCTCCAAAGATACATTGATCGGTACACGTCCGACAAACTCCGGAATCAGACCAAATTTCACCAGATCCTGCGGCGTTACATTTTTCAGAAGCTCGCTCAGATCTTTGATGCTGTTATCCGTTACACTCGCATTAAAACCAATGGACTTGCGGTTCAGTCTGGACTCTACGATCTTCTCCAATCCATCAAAAGCTCCTCCGCAGATAAACAGGATATTAGAGGTATCAATCTGCAAAAGCTCCTGATGAGGATGCTTCCGTCCGCCCTGCGGCGGTACACTGGCAACCGTTCCCTCCACGATCTTTAAAAGCGCCTGCTGAACGCCCTCTCCGGATACATCTCTGGTTATGGATACATTCTCGCTTTTTTTCGTGATCTTATCGATCTCATCAATATAAATGATCCCATACTGGGCACGTTCAATATCATAATCAGCAGCCTGGATCAGCTTTAACAGAATATTCTCCACATCCTCACCGACATAACCTGCCTCGGTAAGCGTGGTGGCATCTGCGATTGCAAACGGAACATTGATGATCTTCGCAAGCGTCTGCGCCAGAAAAGTCTTGCCGGAGCCGGTAGGTCCGATCATGATGATATTACTCTTTTGAAGCTCCACATCCAGATCTTTATCTGCCAGTACTCGCTTATAATGATTGTAAACTGCAACAGCCAGAACCTTTTTGGCTTCTTCCTGTCCGATCACATAATCATCCAGAAATTCTTTGATCTCAACCGGCTTTAAAAGATTGATGTCGATCTCTTCTTCAAACTCCTCATCGACATATTCTTCCTCGATGATCTCTGAGCATAATTCCACGCACTCGTCGCAAATATAAATCCCGGAAGGTCCGGCGATCAGTTTACGTACCTGATCCTGCGATTTGTTGCAAAAAGAACAGCGTACTTTGCCGTCTATTTTCTTTCCTGCCATCTTATTCCTCCGCCTCAACACGGGATGTGATCACACGATCAATGATGCCGTATGCTTTTGCTTCTTCAGCACTCTTCCAGTTGTCGCGCTCGGTATCTGCTGCCACGACCTCATAATCCTGTCCGGTATTCTCCGCAAGGATTCTGTTTAAGCGCTCTTTCGTCTGCAAAATATGCTTCGCTGCGATCTCGATCTCTGTTGCCTGTCCCTGCGCACCGCCAAGAGGCTGATGGATCATGATCTCCGCATTCGGAAGTGCAAGTCTCTTGCCTTTCGTACCGCCTGCGAGCAGGAACGCTCCCATGCTGGCCGCCATACCGATACAGATAGTGGATACATCACACTTGATGTATTTCATCGTATCATAGATTGCCATGCCTGCTGTCACAGAACCTCCCGGACTGTTGATATAAAGCTGGATGTCCTTCTCAGTATCCTCAGATTCCAAAAACAGAAGCTGTGCCACTACAAGGCTGGCAGTCACTTCGTTGACTTCCTCTCCCAAAAAAATAATTCTCTCTTTTAAAAGTCTTGAATAAATATCATAGCTTCTCTCGCCACGACTTGTCTGTTCAATGACATAAGGTACTAAACTCATTTTTTATCCTCCCTGCCACATTACAAATTCTGATCGGCTGTCGCCGCTTCATAAACTCGAGTAACAATTGTAACTGCCCGTAAACGGGCAGTTACAGCATCATTTCCTTATCCGTCTTATTTTTCTACCGCATTGTCTACAACGAACTTCGCAGCTTTTGTAACCGCAAGATCTTTCATGATCTCTTCTTTACCCTGCTCTCCGACCATAGCTCTTACTTTATCTTCGCCCATGTTATAAGCCTCCGCAAGCTTTGTGATCTCTGCATCATAATCTTCCTCAGAAGCTTCGATCTTCTCAGCCGCTGCGATTGCTTCCAGTACCAGTCTGGACTGGATTCTCTTTAATGCCTGCGGTTTGATCTGTGCAAGCATAGACTGCTGTGTCGCACCGGTAAGCTGCAGATACTGTTCAAAGCTGATTCCCTGCATCTGGATGCGCTGTGCAAACTCATCTACCATCTGGCGCTGTGTCGTCTCGACCATAGCATCCGGAATATCCATTTCGGAAGATGCGATGATCGCATCCACTACTGCCATCTCTTTCTGGTCAGCTGCTTCTTTTTCCTTGCTCTCAGTCAGGTTTTTCTTAATGCTCTCTTTATACTCTTCGAGCGTTTCGTACTCAGAAACCTCTGCTGCAAACTCATCATCCACCTCAGGAAGCTCTTTTTCTTTGATTTCTTTTACTGTAACCTTGAACATGGCAGGCTTACCTGCAAGCTCCTGTGCATGATAATCTTCCGGGAACGTTACGTTCACTTCTGACTCAGAACCGATTTCTTTGCCGATCAGCTGCTCTTCAAAGGTGTCAATAAAAGAATGAGAACCGATCACCAGAGAATAATTCTCTCCCTTGCCGCCTTCAAACGCTTCACCGTCTACAAATCCTTCAAAATCGATCACTGCTGTATCGCCGTCCCGAACCGGTCTGTCCTCTACGGCGATCATTCTGGAGTTATTCTCTCGTTCTTTGTCGATCTCAGCCTGAATATCCTCTTCTGTTACTTCTGTATCGACTTTATCGATTTCCACACCTTTATACTCTCCAAGTTTCACTTCAGGCTTCAAAGCCACCTCAGCCGTAAAGATAAAAGGCTTCTCCGGTGCGAGCTGAACCACATCGATCTTCGGTGAAGATACGATCTCTTCGTCACAGTCATCCAATGCTTTCTCATATGCTGTCGGAAGTACATCATTGGCAGCTTCTTCCAGAAAAACACCCTTCCCGTACATATTCTCCACCATCTTGCGCGGTACTTTACCCTTGCGGAATCCGGGAACGCTGATCTGTTTTTTGTTTTTCTGGTAAACAGCCTCTGTCGCTTTCTCCATCTCCTCAGCGGATACTTCAATCGTAAGCTTCGCCATATTGTGCTCTAACTTCTCAACCTGTAAACTCATTTCACTAATCCTCCTCGTGTGATTCGTATTCCTATTCTCTCTGTATGCTCCTAAATTCTTCCGGCTCCGTTTTAACGATCCGACTGCCAGACCGGCTTCTTCTCATTATCCGTTGATACCTCTTATCCGATACACTTATTCACATACATACTCACAGTCATTTTACGATTATAGCA
Organism: Lachnospiraceae bacterium; assembly: GCA_015056815.1. Lineage (GTDB taxonomy): Bacteria > Bacillota > Clostridia > Lachnospirales > Lachnospiraceae > SIG333. The sequence goes on from SVFN01000002.1 coordinate 264,872, forward strand.
TAGACGCCGGAAAAATACTAGCATTTTCTTATGTTTTCGCTTCTTTTTATAATGTTTATAAAAAAGATACAAATTTTTCCATTCATATTATGTGTTTTTCTGCCCATACTATTAGCAAGACAACAGGAACAGACAAACCGATTGTTCTTATTGTCTATCAATATAGAAGCTGAATCGAAAATCAAGGAGGTAAGAACTATGTCTTCAAGTTCTAATTCAAACAAAATGGAAGTTCCCCAGGCAAAAGCTGCCATGGATCGTTTCAAAACAGAGGTTGCAAGTGAACTCGGTGTCAACTTAAAAGAGGGTTACAACGGTGACCTGACTTCCAAGGAAGCCGGCTCCATTGGCGGTGAGATGGTCAGACGTATGATCAAGAAGCAGGAAGAGCAGATGAAGTAATTTCCCCGCATGCTCTCGTTTGCGGATAACATTCATCTATGAAAAAGTCCCGGGCGCAATGTTCCCGGGACTTTCTTGGTATTCCTTTTCCGCCTTCTTTTATTAAAAAGTCATCTATGCTCTTTACAGCCGCTTATATACGATCGCTTCCGCCAGACGGTCGGCCTTTTCTTCTCCTTCAAACTGTTCCAGAATGGTCAGTCCCAGTTCGATCGCTGTTCCCATACCCCGGCTGGTAATGACGTGATCCGAAACCTCAACCGGACCGGTACCTGCTTTTGCTCCTTCCAGATGTGACTCCATTCCCGGATAGCAGCAGGCGTTTCTTCCCTTTAAGATTCCCCTGTGTCCGAAAATACTCGGCGCAGCACAGATTGCCGCGATCCATTTTCCTTGATCATAAAAACGATCCACCTGCTCCATCAAAAATGTGCACGCCTCGAGATTTTTCGTGCCGGGCATCCCTCCCGGCAGCATGATCATATCCAGGCCGTCAAATTCCACTTCGGAAAGAAGTGCATCCATCTGTACTGTGATGTTATGTGAACCTGTCACCTGTTTCTGCCCTGTAATGGAGATCATGCAAACTTCCTGTCCCCCCCTGCGCAGGACATCAACAACTGCCAACGCCTCCACTTCTTCATAACCTTCTCCAAAAAAAATACCGATTTTTGCCATACCCGTTCTCCTTTTTGTGTTATAGTGTAACTATAAGATATAGTAGCAGATTTTTTTTCAAAATGCAAAAAACAGCTCGCAAAATATTTAGGAGGTTTTTATGGAAATCGAACGCAAATTTACGATCAGACAGTTCCCTGAGAACTTAGAACAATATGACTGCCGCATCATCGAACAGGGCTACCTTTGCACCGCACCGGTGGTACGCATCCGCAGAGACAATGACGATTATTATCTTACCTACAAGGGGCGCGGACTTATGGCAAGAGAGGAATACAATCTTCCCCTGACCAAAGAAGGCTACGAACACATGCTGTCCAAGGCAGATGGAAACATCATCCGCAAAAAACGCTATATGATCCCGCTTGTTTTCCCTTCCTATAAAGAAGGTTACACTCCCGATCCCCAAAAAGATCAGAACCTCACCATCGAACTTGACATCTTTTCTTCCCCCAATGGTCTTATCATGGCCGAAGTGGAATTTGCCAGCGAAGCCGCCGCCAACGCATTTCTCCCCCCTTCCTGGTTCGAAAAAGACGTCACCGCCGACCCGCGCTATCATAACTCAAATATGATTTAGCATTGAGTCATGCAAAATAAAAAACCACACCTTCCGACAATTTATGAATGGCATGACGGACTACAACGAATCCCCCACCTTCATCCTTCTTTCCAAAAATCCACCGGTTCATAATCCTGCAGAGCTGCCAGAAACCCTTTTTTGCCAAGCTCCTCCTGGATCAGATCCAATGTACGTTTGTCATCCGCCTCCACCGTATGATAATGATAACCGGATGTGACATTTTTTAAGAGACTGGATTTTCCTTCCTTTAATTTTTCCATATACTCTCTCACATCCTTGCGGGATTTCAGATGCAGTCCCGCCCGCACGACTCCATAGACCTTATGATACACAAAGACATCCTCCACGAGCCCGCCCAGATCCACGAAAAGATTCAGTTCTTCCTCGGTCTGCTCGTCCGAATGATACACTTTAAACACACGACTGTTACGTTCCTGTTCCTTTTGCAGCAGATAACCGTTGTTCGTAGACAGAATATTCTCTCCGTTGGCACGTAAGATCGCAATGTCCTGTACGATCACCTGTCTGGAAACCTGCATATTTTTAGCAAGTGCTGTCCCCGAAACAGGCGTCCGGCTCGTCCTCAAATATTCAAGAATTCTTTTTTCCCGTTCCTCTCTCTCCACAACCGATCTCCTTATTTCTTTTTTACAGATGGATACTGCATCCCAGCTGCTGCCTATATCCGTCCGGTGCATTTCGCGATCCCAAACAGATACGCAATCCTGCATTTTGAAACGCCTCTGCCTGTGGCACACATTGCTGAAACCCTCTGGTTTTCTTTGCTCTCTGAGACTACCCTATACCGCATGCAGATTTTTCAGGGAGATGTCCATGATCGGTGCAGAGTGGGTAAGTGCCCCGCTGGATACATAATCCACACCCATGTCTTTGATGCGGGCGATGTTTTCCTTTGTCACATTGCCGGAGATTTCAATCTCTGCCCTCTTATCGATGAAGTCGATACATTTCTTTAACAGTTCCGTAGACATATTGTCGAGCATGATGATGTCTGCTCCTGCCCCGACCGCTTCTTCCACCATCTCGAAGGTCTCCACTTCCACTTCGATCTTGCGCACAAAGGGTGCATACTCCTTTGCCATTTCGATCGCCTTCTTTACACTGCCCGCGGCGCCGATATGATTGTCCTTTAACAATACACCGTCGGAAAGATTGTAGCGGTGATTGTTACCGCCTCCGATGCGTACCGAATATTTCTCAAAGATACGGTTATTCGGAGTCGTCTTTCTGGTATCTAACAGTTTGATACCGGTTCCTTCCAGTAAAGAAGCGACTTCTCTCGTATAGGTTGCAATACCGCTCATTCTCTGCAGATAGTTCAGTGCTGTTCTCTCACCGCATAAAAGGACGCGGATATCGCCATGTACCTTGGCCATAAGCTGTCCTGCTTTAACCGGATCGCCATCTTTTACAAAAAATTCCACTTCCGTCTTCGCATCCAGCAGAGTAAACACTCTCTCAAACACCTGTAATCCGCAGATGATCCCGTCCTGCTTGCAGATCAGATCCACCTCGCCGGCCTGTGGAGACGGCATCACACTGTTGGTGGAAACATCCTCACTTGTAATATCCTCTTTTAATGCGCTTAAAATGTAGGGATCCACATTCAATCCCAAAGTTACCTGATCGTACATCTTCTCTCTCCTTTTCTATACTCTTTTCCGCATTTGCATGCATATATTTTGCGTACCTTGTCACTGTTTTTGTTTACTGCTGCTCCTTTGCCTGTGCATCCGCCTTCCGGATCGCATCCCAGACCATGTCATGGTATTCCTTTGCAAGTTTTCCCGCATCTTCATAGACAGAAAGATCGGTATCCGCTTCGAGCGCATCTGCCTGCGCGTTATCCAGTCTCTCATATTCCTGTGTCATCTGAAAAGCCGCACGTTTCGCAAACACCAGACTCTCCAGCAGTGAATTGCTGGCAAGTCTGTTTTTGCCATGTACGCCGTTGCATGCTGTTTCTCCCACCGCATAAAGGTGCTTCATGGTTGTGGCACTCTCATAATCCACCTGAATGCCACCCATGAAATAATGCTGTGCCGGCACTACCGGGATACATTCTTCAAAGACATCATACCCTTCCGACTTACAGTACTGCAGTATATTCGGAAAATGATTCTCAACTTCCTCTCTCGGGATCGGCCGCAGATCCTCCCAGACAAATTCCGTCTGTTGTTTTTTCATCTGTTCCAGAATGTGTCCGGTCAGAATATCCCTCGGAAGCAGTTCATCGACAAACCGGTTCATATCCTTGTCGTAAAGCTTCGCACCCTCACCTCTGACGGATTCCGAGATCAGAAAACAACGCTCCTTCGGATTTTGGGAAAAAAATGTCGTCGGGTGAATCTGTACATAATTGATATTCTTAAGCCCGATTCCATGCTTTAGCGCAACGGCAAGGGCATCTCCTGTCAGATGCCTGTAATTGGTGGAATGCTTATACAATCCTCCGATCCCTCCGGTGGCAAATACCGTATAGTCCGCTTTCACACAAAACAGCTTCCCGTCTTCGCCGCGAAGCCACGCACCATAACAGGTATTGTCTTTCTCGATGATATCCACCATCGTCGTATTCTCTAAAATCGTCACATTCGAAAGCGTGCGTACCGTTTCCAGCAATTTGCTGGTGATCTCCTTCCCGGTCACATCCTTGTGAAAGATGATCCGCTTATCAGAGTGTCCGCCCTCTTTGGTAAAAGCAAGGTTTCCTTCCTCATCCCGTTCAAAATCCGCGCCGCACTCTACCAGATCCTTTACGACATCCGGTGAGGATTTGATCATGATCTCTACAGAACGTTTATCATTCTCGTAATGTCCTGCTTTCATGGTATCCTCAAAGTAACTGTCGTAATCCGATTCCGCCTTCCACATGCACATACCGCCCTGTGCCAGGAAGGAATCACTCTTTGTCACCTCGGATTTGGTCACGATCAGTATCTGTTTTTCCCTTGGAAGATTCAGAGCACAGTACAGACCTGAGCATCCGCTTCCCACGATCAAAATATCTGTTTTCATACATTACCTTGTACCGTCCGGTCTTTTTGTGTCCGCCCGGTCACTATCCTTTTCTTTTTCAGCCTCTGCCGTTAGTTAGCAGAAAGTATAACACAGATTCCGCATCCTGACAAGACACCTGTTTTACATTTGTTTGTCATCTGTTTTCACAAACGACAAGACATTATTGAAAATTTATTGACAAGTATAGAGATTCCTTAGTATAATCTAGCTAAATTATCATGTATTCATATTTTTTTAACATTTTATTCACACATTATCCAAGCCACTATTATGGAGGAAATGAAAATGTCACGCAAAACAACAACTACGAAAGACAACGATACGAAACGGGACTACACCCTGACCACCAGAGAACTGCAGGATCGGATCCTGGCGCTTAAGGAAAAGCACGATATCTGTATTCTGGCTCATGCTTATCAGTCACAGGAGATCTTAGAGATCGCCGATTATACCGGAGACTCTTACGGGCTGAGTGTACAGGCTTCGAAAGCCCCCAATAAAACGATCCTGATGTGTGGTGTTCGTTTCATGGCAGAAACGGTCAAGATCCTTTCCCCTGAGAAAAAGGTCATTCTCTCTAACAGTCAGGCCGGCTGTCCGATGGCAGAGCAGCTCGACCCTTCCCTTTTGGAGGCGTTACAGGCTGCCAATCCCGGCTATACCACGGTTGCCTATATCAATACGACTTCCGAGCTTAAGACCATGTGCGATGTCTGCGTGACTTCCTCGTCCGCGGTTACGATCGTAAAAAATATCGAGAATCCGAATATTCTTTTCATTCCAGACTGTAACTTAGGTGCCTGGGTTGCCAAGCAGGTTCCGGAGAAAAATTTCAAATTCGTGCAGGGCGGATGTCCTACCCATCTGCGCATGTCCACTTTGGATGTGACCAGAGCACGCAAAGAGCATCCTCTCGCCCAGCTTTTGGTTCATCCCGAATGTCTTCCGGCGGTTACCGCTCTTGCCGATTATGTCGGCAGCACCACCGGGATCATGGACTACGCCAAACGTAACAGCGGGAAAGAATTTATCATCGGTACGGAGAACAGCATTGTACAGCATCTGCAGTATGCCTGCCCGGATAAGCGTTTCTACCCGCTCTCCAAGGACTGTGTCTGTCACAATATGAAGCTCACAACTCTGATCGACGTGTACAACTGCGTACAGGGAAAGGGCGGCGAAGTCATCACTTTGGATGAAGAAGTCAGAAAAGGTGCACTTAAGAGTATCGAAAAGATGATCGAACTGGGAGGCTGATCTTTGATCCGGCATCCGATTGATGATTATATTACAAAAAAAGGGGCTGTGAAAAAAGCATAGCCTGAAAAACAAAGAAGGATCAAGGGTTATCAAAACCCAAGATCCTTCT
>SVFN01000028.1 GCA_015056815.1 Lachnospiraceae bacterium
CAGTAGTACTATCGAACGAGAACCAAACCCACCGAGGACGGGAAGCACCCGCCTCTTTAGGCGGGGGAGGATGTCACCAAACCCTATGATACCGGTGCGACCATAGTTACTGTGCCTGAAACAGTGAAGATTGCCGGTATCAAGTTTAAGATTACAGAAATAGCCCCCGGTGCCTGCAAAAACAATACTGTTATTACAAAAATCACCATAGGAAAAAATGTGGGAAAGATTGGCGCCAATGCGTTTAACGGGTGCATCAATCTCAAGGATATAAGGATCAAAACCACCAAGCTGACCAAGAAAAAGGTTGGCAAGAACGCTTTCAAGAACATTCATAAAAAAGCTACTGCCAAGGTTTCTGCCAAGAAACAGAAAGCCTATAAAACTATCCTGAAGGCAAAAGGCATGAAGGGCAAAAACCAGAAAGTGAAAAAACTGTGATTCAGGGATGGTATCGCCCACTATAACATAACAGCTTGCACTTAAGAGGAGACTGTAACGGTCTCCTCTTTTTTAGGTGTGCCTAGCGGCGCACGTTTCTAATGGGTTCAAGTCCCGTCAGCTTTTATTTGCGGAGTGCCATTCCCTGGCCTGTCTGGCATAGTCTTTGGCGATATCCAGCTCATCCAGCTTTTGATAGCAGTCGGAAAGCTTGGCAAGCGGATAATCACCGCCACAGTGCAGATTCAGGATGGGCTTTGTCTCAAAGGCGGCGTTGTAGAACCAGATGATCGCTTCATCATAGTCTTTTTGCGCTTCATAAAAGCATCCCAGCTCATAACAGATCTCGGAACAGCTTTCGCTTATTACATTCTTTAATGCGTATTTATAAAAAGAGACCACATCTCCGCTGATACGATAGGCATGTGCCAGTACACAGCAGGCTTCCAGAATCTCATCACTGTCACGGCTTGTATCCATGACAGACTCGGAAAAAAAGGCAATGGCCTCCAGAAAATCTTTTTTCTCTCCGGCAATAAACAACTCTTTGGCATAGATATTATGAAGACGTTTGGTCAGCCTCATGTTATCGCGGTACATTTTGCGGAAGGATTCGAGATCCCTCGAGGCGTGCAGGGATTCCGGCCTGTGAATGATCTCGATATCGCTGTCATAAATAACAGGCTCTAAACGCACCGCCTCGTGAATGGGATTTACCCATTTAAACTGCCGTACCCGCTTATAAAGTTTCGGGCGCAGTTCTTTATCAAAATTATAGATGGTGTTGAAGGCAAGCTGATTGCAATAATACATCTGAACAATCTCAATCTCCGGAAGAAGCCCCATTTTCAGGATCTTGAATTTCTGAATATTGACGGAATCGAGAACCTCATCGGCATCCGCACAATAAATGTACTCTTTTGTGGCCTTGGAAAAAGAAAAATTGCGCGCATCTGAAAAATTACCGGTCCATTGATAATCATAGATCAGATGGGTATATTTGGAAGCGATTTCCTTTGTACGGTCTGTGGAACCGGTATCGACGATGATGATCTCATCCATCAGAGGAGCAAGCGGCCCAAGACATCGGTCCAGAACCTTCTCCTCATTTTTTACGATCATGCAAAGACTGATAGTGATCATAAGTACACCTCCCATGTCTGAGTGCTCTCTTGTTCGCTGGCTGTTCAGGCGGATCCAATGCTGTACCTGTAGTGCACAGATTCCTTCTGATATCTTATTTTAACACAAATCCGGCTTTTTTCCTATGTCGTTTGCTGAATGGAAATTTAAAATCCGGAAAAAGAAGGGGCGTCCTGATTTTGCAAAAGATGCTTTGATGTGGTAGGATGATATATTGAAGGAGTAAAACAGGAAAGACGGGTGAAGGATGAGAAGAAGATACCAATACATTTTATTTGATTTAGATGGCACGCTGACAGATTCGAAACCGGGGATTACGAAATGTGTACAGTTTGCGTTGGAAAGCTTTGGGATCCGGGAAGATAATGTGGATCATCTGGAGAAATTCATTGGTCCGCCTCTTAGGCAAAGCTTTCCGGAATATTATGGATTTGATGATGAACAGACCGCAAAGGCGATTAAAAAATACAGAGAGCGTTACAATACCAAAGGAGTCTACGAAAATGAGATCTATCCACATATGGCGGATTTTTTAAAAGAGTGCAAAGAGAGCGGCTGTAAGCTGGCGATCGCATCGAGCAAGCCACAGTATCTGGTGGAGCAGGTTTTGGAGCATTTTGAGATCCGGCGTTTTTTTGATGTGATCATCGGCGCACTGGGCGATGGAGTCAGAGATACGAAAACAGAAGTGATGGAGGAGGCGCTCCGTTGCTTTTTCCCGGACACAAACCGCAGACGGGGAAAGGAAGACCTGCGGGATATGACGAAAGAAGCTTTCCCGCGCACGAAGGTATTGATGGTGGGAGACAGGGGCTTTGATATTGAGGGAGCAAAACATTTTGGCATAGAGAGTCTTGGCGTGACCTATGGATATGCACCGGACGGAGAATTAAAACAGGCGGGAGCGGACTATCTGGCAGACTCATTGGAGGGAATGCGACGGGTTATATTGGGGAGCTGGCAGAGTGAACAGCAAAAGAAACTTCCTTCGATCAAAAAAAGTATGGAGATCCTGCTGCCATTATGCTTTTACTGGCTTCTGACACAGCTTGTGATCCTGATCGCCGGAGTTATCATAGGAGTACTGAATGGAAACTCACAGACAGGAGGACAGGCAGCATGGATACGGGCGCATTCTGATCAGATCGCTGTATGGATCAATGGAATGGCGGTCGTGGCCACCTATCCGTTTACGTTTGCTTTATTTCGTCAGGATCGAAAGACAGAAATGTCTGCGATCGTGACAAGATATAATGATAAGCGTATGAAGAAATGGAGTATTCCGATCTTTGTCTGGGCGGGGAGCGTAGCGCTGGGGCTGAATATTTTACTGGAGAAGCTCGCTGTTATGAGACACAGCGCTTCGTTTGCAAAGGTAAGCAGCATTCAGTTTTCTGTTTCCGCAACAGTGGGAATACTGATCTTCGGGATACTTACACCGATCGGTGAAGAGCTGATATTCAGAGGAATTCTTTATAACCGGATGAAGCGGTATTTTTCCCCGCTTTTGTCGGTGGTTTTGTCTGCCTTTATCTTTGGGATCTATCACGGTAATCTGGTTCAGTTTGTTTATGCCTTTGGAATGGGCATTTGCATGGCGATTTTGTATGAAAGCTTTGAAAGGATTTCAGCACCGGTTTTTTTTCATTGCGGAGCCAATACGTTTGTTTATCTTGTGACCAAGATGAAAACTTTGTCGGAAACGCTTGGCAATAGTACCTGTATGACCATATGTCTGGTCTTAACGGGACTGGGAATCTGCTTTTTGCTCAAAAGGCAGTGCCTGACGTTTGAAATTGAGCAGAATGTACACCGAAAACGAGAGTGTTGACAAACCCTTTTACGCAAAAGGGGGACGGAAGAAAGAAAAAACTGTCACTGTTTAAAACGATAAAACATTAGCAAAAGCAGTAATATCAGGTGATCATGGCGTTTTTTGCCGGAAACTGGGTCGAAAAATACTGGTTTTTTGACAGGAAAAAATTACGATAAAAATCGGCTCTGTTCCTATAAAAAACGTCAGAAAAACACTTTCTTTGTGCAAACTTTCACGCTGGCGCAGGAAGGTATTTGTCCGTAAAACAGAATAATAGAAAATAAATGCCGGATATCGCCGGAATTTTGTGCAAATGAGCGAAAGTTTCTGCGAAAAAACGAGTGTGAAAGCAAGGACAGCCTCTTTACATTTTTACATAAATATGTATAATTTTATCGTCCGGGGAAATCCTATACGAAGAAAGGAACAGGGAAAATGTTCCAGAGCACTGTCCGGATTTTACAGTCAGGGGAGTTTTGGTGTTATGCTTTGAGGCGTGTACATCTAATTATGAAAGGTGGTTTTTTGTATGGCAGAGCGTAAAATAATGCTGAGAAAAGAAGAAGTAGCGGATTTTGTAACGATGGCCGGTAAATGTGATTTTGATATCGACATTGCCTATAACCGGTATACGGTAGATGCCAAATCCATTCTTGGAGTGTTGGCATTAGACTTACGGCAGGTTCTGACAGTTCGGTATAATGGTTATGACGCTGGCTTTGAAGAATTTTTGGGGAAATTTGCACTGGCGAGCTAAGATGAGATATATGAAAAGAGAGAGAAAAAGAGCTTCGGGTAACCGGAGCTCTTTTGTTTTGAAAATGCCTATGCTAAAATGATGGTAATAAAACAGATGGAAAAGAGGAAGGCATCGTGCAGATTTTTATTTCCGTACGCAATTTTGTGGAATTTCTGTTGCGTGAAGGTGATATCGACAATCGAAGAACGACGGGGAGCGAGAATGCGCTCCTGGATGGAAGTCGTATCCATCGTCTATTGCAAAGCAGGATGGGGAAAGAGTATACAGCGGAGGTTTCTCTGAGACATGTGATCGACTGTGAACGATATCAGATCGTGTTGGATGGCAGGGCAGACGGGATCATACGGACATCACAGCAGGTGATCGTGGATGAGATCAAAGGGACTTACCGGGAATTGAAGTTTGTGACAAAGCCGGTACCGGTGCATCTGGCACAGGCGAAATGCTATGCCTACATTTATGCTTTGCAGAATGAACTTTCCGCGATTGGAGTACGGATGACTTACTGCAATATGGATACGGAGGAGATAATTTATTTTCACGAGAATCTTACCTTTGCGGAGCTGAAAAAATGGTTTGACGGATTGGTGCAAAGCTACCGGAAATGGGCAGATTTTTCCTATGACTGGAAAAACGTGAGAACATCTTCCGCAAAGGCTCTTTCCTTTCCGTTTGTTTACAGAGAGGGACAGAAGGAGTTGGCAGGCTATGTGTATACCACTCTTGTGAGGGAACGGAAGCTGTTTATACAGGCACCGACCGGAGTTGGTAAGACGATCTCTACGATTTTTCCGGCCGTTAAGGCGATCGGAGAACAGAAGGCAGAAAAACTCTTTTATCTGACAGCCAAGACGATCACAAGAACGGTGGCGAAGGATGCGTTTGATCTGCTGCGTAAAAACGGGCTGAGTTTTAAGACTGTGATTCTGACTGCAAAAGAAAAGATCTGCTTTTGCGAAGAAGCTGTTTGCAATCCGGATGCCTGTCCTTATGCGAAGGGACATTTTGACCGGATCAATGAGGCGATCTATGAGCTCTTGACAAAGGAAGACGATTTTAACAGGGAAACGATCGAAGAATACGCCGGACGGCATCAGGTCTGTCCGTTTGAAATGGCATTGGATATGAGCCTGTTTGCGGATGCAGTGATCTGCGATTATAATTACTTGTTTGATCCGTATGTTTATTTGCGGCGTTTCTTTACGGAAGGTGCAAAGGGAGACTATTATTTTCTGATCGATGAGGCACACAATCTGGTAGACAGAGGAAGGGAAATGTACAGTGCCGGTCTGGTGAAAGAGGATTTTCTGACACTGAAGAAGCTGATCGCGCCATATGGGACCGGATTGGAACGGTATCTGAATGCCTGCAATAAAGAGCTTCTCGCACTTAAAAAGACCTGTGATACCATACAGATCGATCCGCCGGCAGGAAGCTTTGCCATGGCGCTTTCGAGACTGCACAATGCCATGAATACATACCTGGAGGAACATGAGGAAAGCCCGGTGAAGGAGGAAATCCTGCAGTTTTATTTTGAGATCTCCCGTTTTTTAGATGTGTATGAACGCATGGATGAGAATTATGTAACCTATACAGAATACCGGAACGATGGCAGCTTTTTCATAAAAGAATATTGCGTCAACCCGGCGACCAGACTGGAGGAATGCATGGAAAGAGGGAAAAGTTCGATCCTGTTTTCGGCCACTTTTCTGCCGATCCAGTATTATAAAAGTCTTTTGGGAGGTACGAAGGAGGATTATGAGGTATATGCGAAGTCAACCTTTGCGCCCGAGAAGAGAGGATTGTTCATCGGAAGTGATGTGACCAGCCGCTATACAAGGCGTGGCGGGACGGAATACTATAATATTGCAGCATATCTGTCAGGGATCGTTGGCGCAAAACGAGGAAATTACCTGATTTTTTTTCCGTCACATAAGTTTCTGGAACAGGTATATGAGGCCTTTATGGATCACTTTTATGTGGAAAATGAACAGGAATGCATCGTACAGCGAGAATATATGGATGAAAAGGAAAGAGAGGCATTTCTGGAGCGTTTCAGAGGCGTTGCGGAGTCGGAGTTCGAAGAATTTTCCGGAAAGATTGAAATGGAAATTGAGTGGGAAGAACGGTCATTAATTGGCTTTTGCGTCCTGGGAGGAATCTTTGGCGAGGGGATCGATTTAAAGCATGACAGCCTTATCGGGGCAGTTATTGTAGGAACCGGATTGCCGCAAGTGTGCAACGAGCGCGAACTGATCCGGAATTATTTTGAAGAACAGGGAAAGAACGGCTTTGATTATGCCTATCGGTATCCCGGAATGAATAAGGTCCTTCAGGCAGCCGGACGGGTGATCCGGACAGCCGAGGATATTGGAATCGTGGCACTTTTGGATGAGCGGTTTCTGGAAATGGCCTACCAGAATCTATTCCCCAGAGAGTGGAAACAGCATCGGGTGATGAAACTGGGAGAGTGCCGGAATGCTGTTTGTGAATTCTGGGAGAGAGCACTTGGGGGAAAAAGAGAATCATAAAAAATAATATAAAGCAGATGTTATCGAAATGTGGAGAAGAGACGATAACATCTGTTTTATATTGCGCAAAAATGAATGCGGAGGAAAAGAAACGGAAAAAGTCAAAGATGTGGTCATAATAGGAAAACCAAAAAGTAACACGCGTTATATGATGGAATACAACAGGTGGATGGAAAGGACGGAAGAAATACGGTATGCATATAACGCCTGTAATATATATAAAAAATGCAAAAATAGGTTCACATAAAAGCTTTTTTTAAAAAATTATGTATCTTTCCGGAAAATGATGGATGGGAGCGAAATGCGGGAAAAACAGATTATTTTGCAGGAATTGACGTCATATCCACAGAATAGATGACAAGAAAGATTTTTGTGGATAACTCTGTGGAAATGGGGGATTACTTCTTGATGAGTACGATATAATGGACTTTGCTTTAAAACTTGCAAAAAAATGATGCAATTTATCCGTCAGATAACAATATTTATTTATTGTCATTATGTAAACTGAATAAAACGCTTGCTATTTTTATGAAATGAAATATGCAGAAACGTGTGTTTTTCTTAAAAATTTCTTAGGTATATGGATTTTTAAAAGTGGTTGTGATAGAATGGTCGGCGTATAGTGAAGAACCTGTAACCAATCAATCAGTAAGTGAATAATAGTGCCGGAGAGCATAAAACGCTGAAGTGCAGTCTGTTTACTTACGGAGCCGATTATTATAGAAAGAAGGAAAGTATGATGTGGGCGTATGAGAGTGTATTTTATCAGATCTATCCACTTGGATTCTGCAAAGCTCCATTTGAGAATGATGGTGTGAGGGAACACCGGATTTTAAAAGTGCTGGACTGGGTGGATCATATTAAAAAGAATGGTTTTAATGCGATTTATTTTTCGCCGGTGTTTGAGTCGGATACACATGGTTATAATACTCGTGATTATACGAAGGTTGATACAAGACTTGGAACCAATGAGGACTTTAAAAAAGTATGTGATGCTCTTCATAAGGAAGGAATCCGCATTGTGCTGGATGGAGTCTTCAATCATGTGGGACGTGGGTTCTGGGCATTTCAGGATGTTTTGCAAAACAGAGAAAATTCACGCTATAAAGACTGGTTCTACCGGATTGATTTTGGCGGCAATTCCAATTATAATGACGGACTCTGGTATGAAGGGTGGGAAGGCAACTATGATCTGGTAAAGCTGAACCTTCGGAATGAAGAAGTGATCTGTCATATTCTGGAAGCTGTCAGAGGCTGGATCGAGGAGTTTGACATCGATGGATTAAGGCTGGATGTTGCATATTGTCTTGATGAAGAGTTTGTGCGCAGGCTGCGGGGATTCTGTGACAGCCTGAAAACGGATTTTTTCCTTCTGGGCGAAATGCTTCACGGAGATTATAATCGTATGGTAAATGATTCCATGCTCCATTCTGCAACCAATTACGAGTGTTACAAAGGGCTGTATTCCAGTTTTAACAGCATGAACATGTTTGAGATCATTCACTCGCTGCTTCGTCAGTTTGGACCGGAGAACTGGACACTTTACAAAGGAAAACATATGTTATCATTTGTGGATAACCATGATGTTACCAGAGTGGCAAGCATTCTGAACAATGAAAAACATTTACCGCTTATCTACGCACTGATGTTTGCAATGCCGGGGATTCCCTGCGTATATTACGGAAGTGAATGGGGGGCAAAAGCGAACAAATCGGAGGGTGATCCGGCGCTGCGCGCCAGTTTTGATGCGCCGCAGGAGAATGAACTGACGGAATGGATCGCAAAGCTGGCAGAGGCGAAGAAGAAGAGCGAGGCTTTGAATTACGGAGACTTCCGTTCGGTATTACTGACCAATAAGCAATGTATTTTCGAGCGAAAAACGGCAAATGAAAGGGTACTGGCTGCGATCAATGCGGACGGAGAAGAGTTTGTCGCTCATTTTGATGCAGGATGCGGCCAGGCTGTAGATCTAATAACGGGTGATATTCATGACTTTGGCGGCGGAAGTCATCTCCCGCCTTATTCTGCCGCGCTTTGGAAAATGGAAAGATAAGGGTGAGCGATGTGGCAGAAAAGACAGCCTCAAAAAAAAGAGAGCCGGTCATACAGGTAAGAAATCTCTACAAAATATATAAAGTGGGCGATTCAAAGGTAAGGGCACTTAACGGTGTGGATTTTAATATCTACAGGGGAGAGTTCTGTTCGATCGTAGGCACTTCCGGATCAGGGAAATCTACATTGCTGAATATGCTTGCAGGTCTGGAGAAACCAACAAAGGGAAGCATTGTCATAGCGGGCGAACATATGGAAACCAAAAACGAAGGCCAGCTGGTTAAATTCCGGCGCGAGCACATTGGGTTTATTTTCCAGTCTTTTAATCTGCTGTCTACGTTAAATGCGATTGAAAATGTGGCGTTGCCGCTGACTTTTCAGGGGGTAGATAAAAAGAAACGTTTGGAAGTGGCATCAAAGATGCTGGATCTTGTGGGACTTGGCAAGCACAAGAAGCACAGACCTACCCAGATGTCCGGCGGTCAGCAACAGCGCGTGGGAATCGCGCGTGCGCTGGTGGTAGATCCTGAGATCATATTTGCGGATGAGCCAACCGGTAATCTGGATTCCAATACCTCAAGGGAGGTTATGGAATTGATCAAAAAAATCGTCCGGGAGAAAAACCAGACACTTGTTATGGTTACTCATGATGATCATCTTGCGGGATTTGCGGACAGGATCTTCAGGATCAGCGATGGAAAAATCATTTCGATCGAAGAGCCGGGAGTGGATGCACTTGAATCGGAGAAACAGCAGCGCTCTGAGAAAGCGGGAAAAGTGAAGACAGATCCTGAGAAGACAGAAACCGATAAAAAGAGGACGAAAAAGCCGGGATTGAAGAAAACGGCAGATAAGAAACTACAGGTGACGGAAAATAAAAAACGAGTGTTACGTAAAAAAGCAGAGGCACATCCGCCTGAAAAAGCAGGCGGTTAGATAAGGAAGTGACAGTAATAAAAACGCATGATATATAACATGTGTAACGTAACAAATGTTTTTTTGAAGAGAGGAGTAATAGATCATGAACAAACTGACAAAGGCTGCACGAAATATTCTGGCAGGTATCCTATGTGCAGCATTTGTATGCGGAGGAGCCGGACAATATACAGGAATCATTCAGGCGCAGGCTACAGAGTCTGTGGAAATGGGAAATACAGGAGAACTGATCAGTGCAGGAAGTACATCGGTAATGGATCAGGGAATACAGAAGAAAAACTACGCAGCGGATAAGACAAGTGCCACTGCTGATTCTGAAACGGACAAGTCAACGGAATCCACAACTCTGACAACAAAAAAGGTTACCGATAAGACGACGGATAAGACGACGGATAAGACGACTGACAAAAACGATTCCGATAATGATGCCGGCAATGATGTTCCGGTTGCGGACGAAGCGCCTGTTGTTTCTTCTGACAGTGAGCTGATCATGGTGGGGGGAAACTGGGTGACACCGGTAGCCAGATACGGACAGTATGTGAACGTGGTTCTCCCTATTGTAAATATGATGAAAGGCATTCATCTGAACAATGTGATCGTGACTCCGATCGTTGCAACGAATACAGGGGAGTGGCCTTTTGAAATTGAGACCAGTGGATATACACAGACGATACCGGATCTGCCGGGCATCGGGAATGGTCAGAATGATATGGACAGGCGACGTGAGCTGACCTGGACATTTAAGGTAAAAGACAATGTGCTGAACGGTTATTATAAGGTACCGTTTCTTGTAAATTATATCGATCCTACCACCGGGGCCAATGCGCAGGTAACTCTTACAACATATGTGAGAGCAGTAGGCGCACCGGGCGTGGGAAATGCCGATGAAGATACCGGAAAGTATTCTACACCGCGTGTGATCGTGACCGGTTATGATACGGATCCGAAGGAGGTCCGTGCCGGTTCTACCTTTACACTGACACTTCATTTAAAAAATACTTCTGTAAATACCAGCGTATCCAATATGCTGGTGCATCTGACAACCCCTTCTGAGGGAAAAGATGCCGATACAACATATGAAGCTTTTATGCCTTCTTCGGGCTCCAATACATTCTATGTAGATCGTATTGGCAAAGGCGAAACCACAGATCTTTCTATCGAGATGAAAGCAAAGAACGATCTGATGCAAAAACCATATCAGCTGGATATCGGCATGGAGTATGAAGATGAGAATATAAACGCCTATACTTCTTCGTCGGATATTTCCATTCAGGTTATTCAGAAAGCACGTTTTGAATTTAGCTCAAAAGAGATCATGCCGGCAGAAATTTCGGTAGGAGATCAGGCAAATGTTATGTTCAGTATTTATAATACCGGACAGGTAACGCTGTATAATGTGCATGTGAAGTTTGAAGCTGACAGCATCGAATCAGATGAAACATATCTGGGCAAGATCGAATCCGGCGCAACCGGAAGTGTGGATACGATGGTGACCGGCGCAGCCGCTACGGAAGATGACGGTACGGTGAAGGTGATCATGACGTATGAGGATGAAAACGCCGAGACTTATACCTATGAGGAAACCATGACTCTGAATGTAATGGAAATGATGCCGATGGATGACATGGGGATGTATGATGACATGGGTATGGAAGAACAACCACAGGGACCGAATAAGCTGGTGATCATATTGATCGTTGTGGCGGTTGTGATCGTAGGTGCCGTTGTCCTGGTGATCATTTTGAAAAAACGCCGCAGGAAAAAGGAAGCTGCAGAGCTGCTGGATGAGCTTGAAAGCGATGAATCGGAAGAAGAAACGGATCCGGAAGAGTTTGATGAAGAAGATCCATACGAAGAAGAATTCTTCGAAGATGAGGAAACGTACGAGGATGAGGACTTGGATGCGGATGATGACGATGATGGTTTTGAGATAGTTGGAAAGGACGATACAGATGAAATTTCTTGATCTGCTCCGCATGAGCAGCAGCAGTCTCTGGAAACGAAAAGTCCGGACCTTGCTTACTATACTGGGCGTTGTGGTGGGAACTGCGTCGATCGTGGTCATGATCTCACTCGGTCTGGGCCTGAACCGTGCGACGATGCAGGAGATCGAAAAGTACGGCGGGCTTACAACGATCGATGTATATGAGAAAGGAAGTATGTACACAGAGGCTGATTATAATGAAGACAGTTCCAAGGATCAGACAGTGACGCATCTGGATGATGATGTGGTGGCTCAACTGGAACAGATCGAACATGTGACAAGTGCTTATCCTGTGATCACAGTGGATGCCCTCTTGTTTTCGGGTTCTTATCAGACCTATGTTTCTGTACAGGGGTTGAAAGAAGAAGCGCTTCGAAATCTGAATCTGGAGTATGCCGAAGGTGGTGTCTTTGATGAAGACAGTGCCTCTTTACAGATGGTATTTGGCAATACGGTAAAAGCCAGCCTGTATAATGAGAATACTCAACAGGGATATTGGTATAACGGGGAAGTTGCGGATGTGGATCTGATGCGCGATGCAGTGTTTGTGATCTTTGATACAGATGCCTACTATGAGTTTAAGTGGGGGAGCACCGATGAGGAAGGGAAACCGGTAAACAGACCTAAGAAGCATCTGGTCGAGGCTGCGGGACTGATGGCGGGCTCTTTTGATGAATACAACAGTAACAGTGAAAAAGTATTCTGTGATCTGGAGATGCTCAAGAAGATCCTGCAGAAAGAGTTCAAGGGCAAAGTCATACCGGGGCAGCCTACGACGGCATCCGGAAAAGCATATAAAAAACTCTATTATACCAGTATCGTTGTAAATGTAGATGATATGAATAATATGAAAGAAGTACAGAAAAATATCAACGAGATGGGCTTTTCTGCGAACAGTAATTCCGAGTGGATCGAATCCGAACAGAAACAGTTAAACTATATTCAGATGGTACTTGGCGGAATCGGAGCAGTTTCTTTACTGGTCGCAGCGATCGGTATCACGAACACAATGATGATGTCGATCTATGAAAGGACCAAAGAAATCGGTATCATGAAAGTGCTTGGATGCGGACTGAAAAACATACAGGCTATGTTTTTGCTGGAGGCTGCTTATATCGGTTTCATCGGAGGTATGGCAGGTTTACTGCTAAGTTGTGGAGTCTCGGCGGTCATCAATTTCTTTCTGGGGTCGGGAGCTATGGGGATGGAAATGGGTGTCGAGGCATCCGGATTGTCTTATATACCGCCATGGCTGGCAGGGCTCTCGGTTCTGTTTGCGACACTGGTGGGAATGCTCGCAGGATTTTTCCCGTCACTTCGAGCCATGAAACTGAGTCCGCTTGCGGCTATCCGGAATGAATAGCACAGAATTGTATAAAATAATTTGTCCGAAAAGACTAAATGTTGTTTGAATTTGGGAGTTTTGCACTAGATTTAGCTGATTTTAAATGTTAAAGAAAATGCTTGTGAAATTTTACTGAAAAAGTTTGTAAAATGGGTGGAAAAATGTGAAATTGTATGCTATACTAACAGCAATATGAGTCTGAAACGGGGCTAAAAAATATAGTTGAAACAGGGGCGAAGATTATGCAGGATAATGTAGGAATGGAAGCAGCAAGAAGAGCAGCAGAGGAAGCAGCAAGAAGAGCAGCACAGGCAGCAGTTATGCGTGCACAACAGGCGCAGGGGGGCGGAGGAGTACAGCCTCAGCAGACAGCACAACAGCATGTACCGTCGCCACAGGCACAGGCAGCAGCGCAGGCGGCAGCTATGCGTCAGCAGGCACAGAACGCAGGCGGAGCCGGTCAGGCACAGAATGCAGCACAGGGCGGTGCGGGAGCTGCAGATATTCAGAGGAGTGCCATGGATATGGCTGCGAAGATCGCAGAAGCATCTGCAGCGAAAGCGACTCACGATGCGATCGAGTCTATCTATGAGGAAAAGGATGCAGCAAAAAAAGCAGCTGATGAAGGAAAAGTAAAAAAAGCAACGCTGGAGCTTGTAACAAAGACCGCTCAGGAAGCAGCGAAGAAGATGGGCGAAGAAGGCGCAAAGCATATGCGCGAGACAAACCAGAAGGTTGAGGATGCGGTTAAGAAAGCGAAAGATGAAGCCAAAACAAAGGCGGAAGCGGAAGCGAAGAAAGCCGTAAACGATGCGGTTACAAAAGCGGACGCTGAAGCAAAGAAAGCTGTTGAAGAAGCGGTTAAGAAAGCAGAAGAAGAAGCTAAGAAGATGATCGCTGATGCAAAAGCAAAAGCGGAAGCAGAAGCAAAGAAAAAAGTGGAAGAGGCAGGAAAAGCAGCGGAGGCCGCTCAGGCACCGAACATCGAAGCTGCTGTAAAGCGTGCGGAAGAAGAAACACGTAAGAGTGCAGGGACCGCTGCAAAGCAGGAAGAGACAAATACATTAAAGAATATAGAAGAATCGATTCGCAAAGAAGTAGATGCAGCCGCTGTTAAGAATGCTCAGGAGATGGTTAAGAAATTAGAGAGCGACAGACTGGCACGTATCGAAGAAGAGAAGAAACGTGCGGAAGAAGAAAGAAAACGTGCGGAAGAAGAAAGACTGAAACGCGAAGCGGAAGAGAAAGCAAAACGTGAAGCGGAAGAGAAGGCACGCCGCGAAGCAGAAGAAAAAGCGAAACGTGAAGCGGAAGAGAAGGCGAAACGCGAAGCGGAAGAAAAAGCAAAACGTGAAGCGGAAGAAGCTGAGCGTCAGCGTCAGGCGGCAGCTGAAGCAGCTTTCAAGCAGGTAGAAGCAGAAGCCGCAGCGAAACGTGAAGAAGAAAATGCAGCTGCTATGGCAGCGGAAGCCGCAGCAAAAGCAAGAGAAGAAGTAACCCAGGCTGCGAAACCGAAACAGCAGGGTATCTCTTTGGACGAATTCCAGAAAGCAGCCATGAAGTTAAAGATCCTTCTCGACAACGGAATCATTTCCCAAGCCGAGTTCGACGCCGAAAAACAAAAACTTGTCGCAAATATGCGTATGTAAATGAGAAGTGCGTAAAAATAATAAAAGAGCCGATGCCATGCGAAGCATGAGCGATTGGCTCTTTTATTATTTTTACATACGGCGAATGCCGTCGACCCCACGGACGCGAATGCGTTCGTGGGGTGCGCACTTCTCATTTACATAGGAACGAGGAAAAAGAGCCGATGCCATGCGAAGCATGAGCGATCGGCTCTTTTATTATTTTTACATACGGCGAATGCCGTCGACCCCACGGACGCGAATGCGTTCGTGGGGTGCGCACTTCTCATTTACATAGGAACGAGGAAAAAGAGCCGATGCCATGCGAAGCATGAGCGATCGGCTCTTTTATTATTTTTACATACGGCGAATGCCGGCGACCCGACGGACGCGAATATACAACAATAAAAATGGTTGAAAATGCCTTTTTTGAGGTTGAAAAATATTACAACAAAAACACTTGAAAAATATAGCAATTCCCCACATACAAATGTCAAAATTCTTACAAATAATAGTCGAAAATAAAAAGAATATGTGATAGAATATAAAAGACTTTAAAAAACAGATATCCAAATCCGCACAAAAAATACTGTAATAATGAATCTTTTTGGGCGATTATGCGGATATCAAGAAAAAGAGGAGGTAAGAAGGGAATGAAAAATTTCAAAAGGTATCTGGCTGCCTTTACGGCGGCAGTCGTGACTGTGACATCTTTACCTGCAGCGAATATGCCGGTGCAAGCGGCAAATGTGACTGCAGACAGGATTGCTTCAGCAGATACGACAGTAGTATTGCATCCGGAAAAGGCATCTCCGTTTAATGATACGGATAATGACGGATTCGGAGAATTCCAGGGCTGGGGTACTTCCCTTTGCTGGTGGGCAAACAGACTTGGATACAGTGAGAAGCTGACAGCAGATGCGGCGAAAGTATTTTTTAGTGATGAAGGACTGGATCTGAACATTGGCCGTTACAATATTGGCGGTGGAGACAATGTTGGTGAGGAAGTAACGGTGGAAAAAGTCGTTGCGAATGAAAAGGCACAGTTTTTTGATCTGGAGACAGAGGGGAAAAAGCCTGAGTACAGCGGAACCGAAATGAAGGTTTCGGATATGACAAAGCTTTCAAATGCCGTTTATACACAGACTGATGCAGACTTTGGCTTCAATAAGGGAGATAAAGTGGGAAGCTTCAAATATATCGGCTGGATCAATAAACTGGGTGATTCCGCGGGTAAGGGAGACAATCTGCATTATACTGTTGATGTACCGGAAGCAGGCAAATATACCGTTAAGGTGATCGCTACACTCGAGATCGGTTCCGGAGACAGCTTGAGCAGGGATATTGCGATACGCATTAACGAAGGAACGGAAGAAGAGATTGATTATGTAGTAGGTACAGACCAGTTAAATAAGAATGAGATCTGCGCTGCCGCAAGTAACCAGCATTTATATATGGCAACGATTTCAGATATTTCACTTCATGCCGGAGAAAACAAGATCAATGTGGCCGGTCAAAAAGACTGGACTCTTGATTTTGTTAAAATGGCTGTGATCAAGAGCTCTGAGCTGGGAGTGGTACCGGAAGAACCGGCAGGCAGTGAATTCCGTCACGCACCGCATATCACGCGTTCGGATTCTGCGGTACCCGGTTATGCAAAAGATGTGACCAAGATCAAAATTACAGAAGAAAAAGACGAAGAATACTGGACGAGTCATTTTGCAAGAGCTGATTTTGACTGTGGTTTTGCCTGGAACTATGACTGGACGGCTGATCAGAATCAGTTGAATATCTTAAAGGCGGCAAAAGCAGCCAGCGGAAAGGACTTTATTGCAGAAGCATTTTCCAATTCTCCGCCATATTTCATGACTTACAGCGGATGCAGTTCGGGAAATGTGGATGCCAATAAGGATAATCTGCGCAAGGATTCCTATAAAGCGTTTGCAAAATATATGGCAGATGTGATCGTACATTGGGCGGAAGAAGGGCTTGTGGATTTTCAGAGTGTGGATCCGATGAACGAGCCTTATACCAATTACTGGGGAGCTTACAGCTATAAGCAGGAAGGCTGTCATTTTGATCAGGGTACTTCTGAGTCTACGATTTTTGAAGAACTGTATGATGAAATGAATGCTCTGGCAGAAAAATCAGACAATGAAAATGTAAAGAGGGTTGTCTCTTCTATTATTTATTGCGGTACAGATGAAACAAGCATCGATACATCGATCTCCTCTTATAATAAACTGTCCGACAAGGCGAAGGGAATTATCGGAAGGATTGATACCCATACCTACAGCGGATCCAATCGTGCAGGTTTAAGTGCCCTTGCAGAACAGGAAGGTAAGAACCTGTGGATGTCCGAGGTGGATGGTGCATATCAGGCAGGACAGAATGCCGGCAATATGTCAGCTGGTCTTGGCATCAGCCAGGCGATCATGAAAGACATCAAAGGGCTTCGCTGTACGGCATGGATCATGTGGAATGCGGTAGATACTAATGTTGACCGTACCAACGCAGCGGATGCAGATGAGATGCAGGATCTGTATACGAAAAAGAATGATAAGGGAGAAATCCTTTATAAACCGAATATCGGTTACTGGGGAATAGCGCTTGGCAATCATAATGATGAGAAGATTGTTTTGACCAAGAAATATTACGCAATGGGACAGTTCAGCCGCTATATCCGTCCGGGCTTTTGTGTGATCGAGAGCACAGGCGACTCACTGGCAGCCTATGATCCTCATAAGAAGGAAGCGGTCATCGTAGTAAACAATACGAAAGCATCCGATCAGACCTGTTCCTTCGATCTGACAAACTTTACCGGTATGAGTGATAAGATCACGGCGATCCGTACCAGTGGTGTGGTTGTAGATACGAATGCAGCCTTTGATGAGGCAAAACTGATTGAAGGTGAGAACTGGGCAGACGTAACCAAGATCGATGATATTAAAGCTGATGCAAACAAGCAGACATTTACGGCAACCTTAAAAGCCAATTCCGTAACGACATATATTATTCATGATGTAGAGTACAGTTATAATAAGGCTGCTTTCTATACACCTGAGGTTGAAAAGATCAAGATTAAAGCAGAGAATGTATCCGGAAGCGCGGCATGGAATAATGGAACTGTTAATACATTTGACAAAGCGGTTGATGGAAATACAGAAACATTCTTTGACGGTGTGGCTGACGGATATGTGCAGATCGATCTGGAAGATACTTACAAGATCGAAGGCTTCGGCTACGCACCGCGTAAGAGCTTTGGCTCAAGATGTACTGGTACCTTCTACGGCTCCAATGATGAAGAAAACTGGGATAAGCTTTATACCATTACAACAACTCCTTCCGAGGGTGTGATCACAAAGGCATATTCGAATGATTTCTTCCAGACAGGTTCTTACCGCTATATCAAGTATGCGGTAAGCGGCGAGGATCTTTGTAATATAGCGGAGATCGAGATCTATCGTACAATTGTGGATCAGGATTACTTAAAAGGAAGCGTTGAGAAGTACGAGGTTAAGACTGCAGGAAAAGAGTTCGAGAAGGATCGTCAGGCTGCTTTTGATGCGGCAATGCAAGAAGCGAAAGCTCTGATCGGAAAAGAAAGTGCTACGGCTGCACAGATCGATGAAGCGGTAAATAAACTTCAGAAAGCGTATGAAGCACTTAGCTCCTTTGCGGATGCATCCGCAGCAGAAGAGCTTGTGAAAGAGGCTGAGGAAAATGAAGTTGATGCGACGGTAGCGGGCGCTACTGAGTATGAAGCTGCACTGAAAGAAACGAAAGAAGTGCTTGCCAAAGAGAAAGTTTCCCAGAGTGAAGTAGATGAGGCAACGACAAAACTGCAGGCGGCGAAAGAAACTTATGAAGAAAACGTAAAAACGGAGCAGGAAACACTTGCAAAAACAGAAGAGGCCATGAAAGCGGCAGAGGAAGCAGTGGCTTCAAATGATCTTAACAAGAGTAAAGCAGCAGTAGAAGCAGCAAAAGCAGCCTATGATGCGCTGACAGATGCCCAGAAAGCAAAACTTTCGGATGATGCAAAAGCAAAATTTGAACAGACTCAGACCACATATGCTGCAGCGGTAAAGGCTGCGGAGGATGCGAAAAAAGCAGCAGAAGCAAAACCGGCAGCAGTTGGAACAGTGATCGCAGGAAGCTATGTCGTAACGAATGCGAATGCCTCTTCTCCGGAAGTGGCTTACAAACAGAATCCGGATAAGAACGCGAAGAAGGTTGCAATTGCTGCAACCGTTACCGAGAAGGGAATTACTTATAAAGTTACTTCCATCGCAGCCAATGCCTTTAAGGGAAATAAGAAGCTTAGCAGTGTTACGATCCCGGCGGGAGTGACTTCCATCGGTAAGAATGCATTTGCAGGCTGTGTTGCACTCAAGAAGATCACGATTCCGGAAAATGTGACCGATATCGGTTCCAAAGCATTTAGCGGAGATAAGAATCTGAAGAAGATCACGATCCGCTCAACGGTGCTGAAAAAAGTCGGTTCCGGTGCGTTTAAGAACATTCATAAGAAAGCAACGATCAAAGTACCGAAGAAGCAGAAAAAAGCATATCAGAAGCTGTTAAAGAAAAAAGGACAGGCTTCAACCGTAAAGATCAAATAAATACGGAACATTCAGGCAAGAGGATATTCGAAAGAGTATCCTCTTGTTTTGTGGAAAAAAACGGTAACCATTCCAAAAAAAATTCCAAAAAATGAAAAAATTACGTAAAAGATATTGACATATAATATTATATGGCATATACTATCGATAACAAGCAATATTATACAACGTATAATATTATGAATTTAAAAATATTATACCGGCAGAAAGGAGCGAAGAGTGAATGGTATTTAATACAGGAGCAGCTCTGTTAGATGCGATCGTGCTTGCTGTTGTGTCAAAAGAGCCTGCCGGCACCTACGGATATAAGATCACGCAGGATGTCAGGCTGGTCATTGAACTTTCTGAGTCTACACTGTATCCGGTGTTACGGAGGCTTTTGAAATACGGATATCTTGAGACCTATGACATGGAGTGCGCCGGCA
Organism: Lachnospiraceae bacterium; assembly: GCA_015056815.1. GTDB lineage: Bacteria > Bacillota > Clostridia > Lachnospirales > Lachnospiraceae > SIG333. The sequence goes on from SVFN01000028.1 coordinate 19,687, forward strand.
GGAACAGACGGTACTATAAAGTGACGGTTTCCGGTCAGGCACAGCTGGATGCTTACCGGAATGCCTGGAAGGAATATGCGGAGAAGATCAGTAGTATATTCGAATTAAAGAAAGTGGCGCAAGCAGGGGAAAAAATTATAGACACGCTATCGAAATAAGAGAGGTTGATTATGAATAAGGAGCAATTTATACAGAGACTGGATGAACTGCTAAGGGATATATCCGAGTCGGAGCGGTTGGAGGCGATCGCTTATTACCGGGAATATTTCGAGGACGCAGGGGAAGAAAAGGAAGAAGAAGTCATCAGAGAGCTTGGCTCACCGGAGGAAGTTGCGCACAATATACGTGAGGAACTGGCTGGTAAAGAGATCATGGCAGCAGAGAACATGACAGAAGCAAACGGTACGGATGACTGGGAGCCTTTACAGAAAGATAAGAAGATCAATCCGTTGGTCGCAGGGCTTTTGGCAGTGATCGGAATACTTCTTCTTATCACGGCAGGTATTCCGATCGTAAGTGCAGTGCTTGGAGTTGTGGTCGGAATCGTGGCTGTATTATTTGGACTGCTTGTGGCAGCACTGGTGGTTGGAGCTGCATTTATGCTGGTATCCATTGTTTTGCTGGCGATCGGCATTGTCAATGTGATCGCTCAGCCGGTAGCAGCACTGTTACTCTTTGGAGCAGCATTTTTGTTCTTCGGAACCGGGTTGTTACTGATGCTGGCAGGTGTCAAGATCTGCGCTGTAGCCATTCCGGCGATCATACGTAAGGTAACACAGTGGGGAAGTTTTTTATATAGAAGGGGGAAAATTGCATGAAAAAAAGTACAAAAAGTACCGTTTGGGTGGGATGTGTCAGTATCGGGATCGGATTGCTCTTTAGCATTGCGGCAGTGACATTGGGAGCGGTTACAGCAGTTCCGGAGTTAATGCGTACCGGTGACATCAAAGGAATCAGCTTTTTCAATACTCCATGGGGGAGAATGGAAGATCTTGCTGATGAGGGATGGGAGAGCTTTAAAGGCCAGCTCTTTCAGGAATCCGGGAAAAAAACGGCTGTGGCAAAAGCCGATGATATCGGGAAGCTGGATATAGACTGTGGAGCGGCAGAACTGCTCATAAAGGAATCGGAGGATGATTCTGTTTATCTGGCCACCAACTCATATGTGAAAGTTAAATACCGGGTCGAAGACGATGACCTGTATATAAAATGCAAAGGAAAAACCGGGACAGACATACATGGCAAGGTTGAGCTGTATCTGCCAAAGGAGGTGACGGCAGAGCGGATTAAGATCGATCTGGGAGCAGGAACGGTCAAAAATGAGACAGCATTACATGCGGAAGAACTGTTCTTAGAGATAGGTGCCGGAGATGCAAGCCTTTCAGATGTGACAGTACAGACGACAGAGGCACATGTGGGCGCGGGAAAACTCAGATTTGATAAATTTGTGACAGAAGAACTGAAGACGGATGTGGCAATGGGAGAGTTTTCCTTTGACGGTCGGATCGATCAGGAAGCGGCGGTGGATGTTGCTATGGGAAACGCCGAGATACAGCTTTCGGACAGCAGTGATGAATATTCCTGTGAAGTCTCCGTGGGAGCCGGAGAGGTAACGGTAGGCGGACAGAAAATGGCGGGAGCCTATGACGGAGAGTTCGGAGACGGGGATAAGGAACTGAACCTGGACTGCTCTATGGGAAGGATCAAAGTAACCTTCGCAAAATAGTTTAAGGACAAAGGAGGCAGCAGAATATGAAAACAGTAGCAGTGATCCTGATCGTTTTAGTGGTAGCAATGATCTTAAAAAATGGTAGTATAAGAATAAAGGAGGGAGTCATTATGGCAAACGATTATAAGGAGCTTCGCAGATCTTCCACGAACAAAGTGATCTGTGGTGTATGTGGAGGTATCGGGGAATATTTCAATGTGGATCCGACGATCATACGTGTGCTTTTCGTGTTGATCGGCTGTACCGGTACCGGATTACTTGCATATCTTCTGATGGCAGTGATCATTCCGGAATAATGTGAATCGTACAGAGGACAGGTGCCGTTGAAGGCACCTGTCTTTTTGCGTTTTTAAGCCACGCAAAAGGGCTTTTGGAGGCCTTCAAATGACTTGACAGTGTCCGTGGCGATTTGCTAAAATATAGCCAAAACGATATACGCTTAAAGAAGGAGGCAAGTCATGGCTAAGGAACTTGCAAAAACATACGATCCTCACGGGATTGAGGACAAAATTTATCAGAACTGGTTAGACAAAAAATATTTTCATGCCGAGGTGGATCATACGAAGAAACCGTTTACGATCGTGATCCCGCCGCCAAACATCACAGGTCAGCTTCATATGGGACATGCTCTTGACAATACGATGCAGGATATCCTGATCCGTTTTAAGAGAATGCAGGGTTATAACGCACTGTGGCAGCCCGGCACCGACCATGCCAGTATTGCAACAGAGGTTAAGATCATAGAGAAATTAAAAGAGGAAGGGATTGATAAGCACGATCTTGGCAGAGAGAAATTTCTGGAGCGTGCATGGGACTGGAAAAAGGAATACGGCGGACGCATCATCAGCCAGCTAAAGAAGATGGGATCTTCCTGTGACTGGGACAGAGAACGTTTTACCATGGACGAAGGGTGCAATCAGGCTGTTACCGAAGTATTCTGTAAGATGCATGAGAAAGGCTATATTTATAAAGGAGCCCGTATCGTCAACTGGTGCCCGGTATGCAACACTTCGATTTCAGATGCAGAAGTAGAATACGAAGAGCAGGCCGGACATTTCTGGCATATCAAATATCCGCTTGTAGATGAGAACGGGCAGCCGAGCAGGACAGAATTTTTAGAGTTTGCGACCACGCGTCCGGAGACAATGCTGGGTGATACCGCAGTTGCCGTTAATCCGGATGATGAGCGTTACACCTATCTGCATGGCAGAAGTGTATGGCTTCCGATCGTAAACAAAGCGATCCCTGTGGTTGAGGACCGCTATGTTGATATGGAATTCGGAACCGGTGTTGTAAAGATCACTCCCGGACATGACCCGAACGACTTTGAGGTTGGTAAGAGACATAATCTTCCAATCGTTAATATCATGAACGATGATGCCACCATCAACAAAAACGGGGGTATTTATGAAGGAATGGATCGCTATGAGGCACGTAAGGCGATTCTGAAAGAACTTGAAAAAGAAGGACTTCTGGTTGAGATCGAAGATTACAGTCATAATGTCGGTACACATGACCGCTGCAAAACTACGGTAGAGCCTTTGGTAAAAGAGCAGTGGTTTGTGCGCATGGATGAATTGATCAAGCCTGCGGCAGAAGCTGTGAAAAACGGAGAGATCCGTCTGGTTCCGGAACGTATGGATAAAACCTACTTTAACTGGACAGACAATATTCGTGACTGGTGTATTTCCAGACAACTCTGGTGGGGACACCGTATTCCTGCTTATTATTGTGATGAATGTGGAGAGACCGTTGTGGCAAAAGAAGCACCCTGCAAATGTGAGAAATGCGGAGGGACTTCCTTTACACAGGATCCCGACACTCTGGATACCTGGTTCTCTTCTGCACTTTGGCCGTTTTCGACATTGGGCTGGCCCGAACAGACGGAAGATCTGAAATACTTCTACCCTACGGATGTACTGGTGACCGGATATGACATTATCTTTTTCTGGGTAATCCGTATGATATTCTCCGGCTATGAACATATGGGCGAGAAACCGTTTAAGACGGTATTGTTCCATGGACTGGTCAGAGACAGTCAGGGACGTAAGATGAGTAAGTCGCTGGGTAATGGTATCGATCCTTTGGAGATCATTGAACAGTATGGTGCGGACGCACTGCGTCTTACGCTGATCACGGGTAATGCACCCGGGAATGATATGCGTTTCTACTATGAGAGAGTAGAAGCAAGCCGTAACTTTGCCAATAAAGTATGGAATGCCTCCCGCTTTATTTTGATGAATATGGAGGGAAAAACAATCCCTGCCGATGCCAAAGACCATTTGGAGCCGGTAGATAAGTGGATCATTTCCAAACTGAACAGTCTGGTAAAAGAGGCAACGGACAATATGGAGCATTACGAACTGGGTATTGCCGTTCAGAAAGTATATGATTTTATCTGGGATGAGTTCTGTGACTGGTATATTGAGATGGTAAAACCGCGTCTGTACAATTCTGAGGATGCGGCAAGTCAGTATGCAGCACTGTATACCCTTAAGACAGTTCTGATCGATGCGTTAAAACTACTGCATCCTTATATGCCATTTATCACAGAGGAGATCTTTTTATCCATTCAGGATGAGGAAGAATCCATCATGATCTCCCGGTGGCCGCAGTACAGTGAAGAGAAAGTATTTGCAAAAGAAGAAAAAGAGATCGAGACGATGAAGGAGGCAGTACGCGGTATCCGTAATGTCCGCACGGGCATGAACGTTGCGCCGGGCAGGAAGGCAAGTGTTTACGTGGTTTCCGACAAAAAAGAGATTCGCGATATCTTTGAGAATGGTAAACTGTTCTTTGCACCTTTGGCCTATGCTTCCGAGGTTGTGATCCAGGCGGACAAGACCGGGATTGCAGACGATGCGGTCAGTGTAGTGATCGCAGATGCTACCGTTTATATTCCGTTTGCGGAACTGGTGGATATCGCACAGGAGATCGAACGGTTATCAAAAGAGGAAAAACGTCTGGCAGGTGAGATCAGACGTGCCGAAGGAATGCTTTCCAATGAAAGATTTACCAGTAAGGCTCCGGCAGCCAAGGTGCAGGAAGAGAGAGAAAAGCTTGCGAAATATACGCAGATGCGTGAGCAGGTATTGGAGAGACTTGCTTCTTTACAGTAGTGAAAAGATTATGAATAATCGTGTAAAGCGGGGGACAATGCAATGCAGGAGACATATGTACGGGTGGCAGATGACGGAAGTCGCGCATGGTTGTATCTTGTGCCAAAGATGAATTCAGAGAGCTATACGAAACAGGAACTGATAGAAATCCTGCGCAAAAATGGCATTGTTGCCGGATTGAACAGCTCCAATCTGGCAGCCATGGCGAAAAAAAAGGTTTACGAACGCGAAATCTGTGTGGCCAACCGGGTCGAGCCTATCCTTGGCAAAGACGGCTATTATGAATATGCTTTTGAGGAGCATTACAGGAGGGTGCCTCAGATCCGTGAGGATGGTTCCGTAGATTATACCGGCTTTGGACTGTTTCAGCAGGTACGTAAAGGAACCGTTCTTGCGAGGTATCATAGAGCGGAACCGGGAAAGAATGGACAGGATATCTGGGGGAATGTTGTTAAAGTTCCTCCGGTCAAGGATCTGGCACCCTTAAGAGGGCAGGGCGTGGTTGCTTCCAGGACAGAAAAGGATGTTTATGAAGCAGGGTGTGATGGCAAGGTTGATTTTGAAAACGGCGTTCTGAAAGTTTTGGATGTCCTGGTAATGTCGCAGGACATCGATCGCAATGATGGTGTGGTTGAGTTTGAGGGAGACCTTGTGATCATGGGCAATGTGGAAGCCGGATCTGTTGTGCGTGCAGGCAGGACTCTGACGGTTAACGGTACTGTGGAGGGAGCCAAGCTGACAGCAGGCGGAGATATTGTTTTGAGACGTGGCATTACAGGAGGATATAAGGCTAAGATACGATCCCGCGGTAATGTTTTTGCGGATTTCATCGAGCAGGCAGAACTGGAAACGCGCGGAAATGTTGAGGCAAATTCGATCATCAATTCCATGATCAGTGCGGATGGCAAGGTGATCCTGACAGGAAAGCAGGGAATACTGTATGGCGGGTATACTCATGCCGGACAGGGAATCACCTGCAAGCAGCTTGGGAATGATGCAGAGATCAAAACACAGGTACATGCCGGCTGCTTAAGCGAGACGATGGATCAGTATGCTACAAAGCGCAAGGATATCGTTGCACTTCAGAAGAAGTACAAAGTGCTTGCGCAACAGTCTGCAGAGATGGCGGAACTGGTGAAGATGGCCGAAGGCAATGTGGATGACAGTATGACGGAGATGATCCGTGATCAGCTTGAAATGATCGCACAGATCAAGCAGAAGATTGAGAAAGAGCAGGAAGCGTTTGCACGGCTGCAGCGTCTGACCAAACAGTCCAAAAATGCAGTGATACGCGTGGAGGGTAAGATCTTTATGGGGGTAACGATTGCCATCAACGATGTGAAAATGCAGGTGGATAAAAATAACAGTTATATGGAATACCGGAATATTTCCGGCATGCTTGCCTCGAATGTTATTGCAGTTTAGAAAACGGGGATAGTAATGATCAAAAGGATTCGGATATGATACAGATTCAAAATGCTTCCATCTATCAAGAGGTGGAAGCATATATTTATGATATACCCAAATTTACAAAAAAAAACAGTCTTTCCCATACGCAGGAACTGTTGAAAAAGCTTGGAGATCCGGCTATGCAGATCCCGGTGATCCATGTGGCAGGAACCAATGGGAAAGGATCGGTGTGTGCGTTTCTGGAATCCCTGTTTCGGGAACGGGGAATGAAAACGGGAATGTTTACTTCACCGCATCTTGTGTCGATGTGTGAACGTATCAGGATCGATGGAACCTGTGTGACACAGGAACGCTTTTGTGAGGCGTTCCGGAATGTTTACCGGATCGTGGAAAACAGGAAACAGACGGATCCGGGGTTTCCCAGTCCCACTTTTTTTGAGACGCTGTTTTTGATGGCAATGGTTGTGTTTGAGAAAGAAAAACCGGATATCATCATTCTGGAGACAGGACTTGGCGGAAGAAAGGATGCCACGAATGTGGTGTCCCCCACGGTAACAGTCATTGCGGAAATCGGGCTGGATCATTGTGAGTATCTGGGAGATACAAAAGAAAAGATCGCCGGGGAAAAAGCCGGGATCATCAAAGAGGGGATCCCTGTCGTGTTTGCCGAAAGAGAGAAGGAGACGGCGGACGTGATAAGAAGCGTCGCGAAGCAAAAAAAGGCTTCCGTATTTCCGATTGGAAAAAAAGAGTATCGTGTCGAAAAAAGCAATCAAAAATACGTTGATTTTTCTTTCCATTCTAGGTATTATAATTATGTTGGTTTTACATTGCCGACTTCCGCAGTGTATCAGGCAGAGAATGCTTCTTTGGCACTCAGGGCATATGAGGTGTTTTGTAAAGATGAGACCGGTACACCGGAGGAGATGCAAAAAGCACTTTGGAAGACGAAATGGGCCGGACGCATGGAAGAGGTGCTCCCTCATATCTATGTGGACGGGGCACATAATACGGACGGGATCCTTGCATTTTTGGATACGGTCAGAGCGCATGGGAATCAGACAAAGAATTACCTGATCTTTGCTGTGATGGCGGATAAAGAATATCAGGAGATGATCAGACTGTTGGCCGGTTCCGGATTATTTCAAGAGATACTGATCACCGGGCTGGCACAGAAGCGGGCACTTCCGACAGACACCGTGCGGGAGGTGTTTGCCGGCTATGCGCATGTAAGAGTGAAGGAATTTGAGACGCCGATGGCTGCACTTAAGTATGTAAGTGATCGAAAAGACAAAGAGGATTATCTGTATATTGCAGGTTCTTTATATTTGGCGGGCGATATGCTGCCCTTGTTGAAGGAGAATTTTTATGATCAATTTTGAGGAAGAATTAAAGAAGTTTCATCCAAGCCTGGAGATTGAAGATGCGGAAGATGCGATCTACAATCATGATCTGACAGATATGGCAGATGTATTGATCGGCATGATACGGGAAGCTAAAAATTCGGAAGAACAGTAGACGGGACGGACACGAAATGAAATGTTATAAATGTGGTGGAGAATTGTCGGAAAAAGACTTCTGCACAAGATGCGGAGCTGATGTCGGCGTATATAAAAAGATCATCTATGCTTCGAATATCTATTATAATGACGGACTTGCAAAAGCCGGCGTCAGGGATTTGTCCGGTGCGATCGTCAGTTTAAAACAGAGTCTGAAATTTAATAAGAATAATATTGAGGCGCGCAATCTGCTGGGACTTGTTTATTATGAGATGGGAGAGGTGGTCGCTGCCCTGTCGGAGTGGGTGATCAGTAAGAACCTGCGTCCCAAAAAGAATATCGCTGATGATTATATCAATGATCTTCAGGATAATCCGAGCAGATTGGATCAGATCAACCAAACGGTCAAAAAGTACAATCAGGCTTTGGCTTATTGCTACAATGAAAGCTATGATCTCGCACTCATACAGCTGAAAGGTGTATTAAAGCTGAACCCACGTTTCGTGCAGGCACATCAGCTTATGGCACTTTTACATATCAATAATGAAGACTGGGAGAAAGCACGTAAGGAGCTGAATCGTTGTATCAGGGTTGATGCCAACAATACCATGACGCTTCGCTATCTCAAAGAAGTCGAACAACAGCTTGAAACAGATGAGGCAGTAAGCGGACAGGGGCGAAAGAAGAAAACGATCGCAGAGGAAGCAGTGGTATATCAGAGCGGGAACGAGACGATCATTCAGCCGCTGAATGTGAAAGAGCCGATCCGCTCCAGCGCATTTCTGAATATCATGATCGGATTGCTGATCGGTCTGGGCGTCGGTTTTTTCCTGATCGCTCCGGCACGTACGAAACAGTCTCAGGAGGACAGTGCGAAGGAGATCCGTCAGATCAGCGAGAATCTGGATGCCAAAACTGCTGAGATAACAGAATATGTTTCCAGGGTAAAGGCATTGGAAGACGAGAATGCAGCCTTACAGGATGAGATAGAAGGCTATACAGGAGCAGATGGACAGATTCATACCGTGGATTCTCTGATGGAAGTCGCAAAGGCGTATCTGGAGACACCGGAGGAATATGAAAAGTTAGGAGATATGCTTTACGGAGTCAACGTGGATTATGTACAGAATGAGGCTTCCGAAGCATATAAGCATTTATACTATGGACTGATGGAAAAGGTCGGAACGCAGATCGCGGGGAAATTGTATGAGGCGGGCGTGGAAGCACTGCATCAGAGCGATTATACGACAGCGATCGAAAAGCTGGAGAAGGCATGGTTTTTTGACCAGACTAACGGGGAAAGCCTGTATCAGCTTGCACAGGCATACCGGATGTCAGATAACGAGGAGAAAGCAAAAGAAACTTATGAGAAAGTGGTTGAGCTGTTCCCCGATTCAACCATCTCTAAAAATGCACAGGAGTATCTTGAAGAATAAAACTACGAAGGAGGACATGAAAGTGTCTTCCTTTTTTTGTCGCAATCGAATAGAAGGAGTGAGGGTATGGAGGAAAATATAGTGATCAAAGAGGACACTCTGATCATCAGACTGCCGGCAGAGGTGGATCAGTATCAGACTGAAAAAATAAGGATCAGAGCAGATGAGCTGTTGAGAGCTCCGGTTATTGAAAACGTTGTGTTTGATTTTGAAAAGACAGAGTTTATGGATAGTTCCGGAATCGGACTGATCGCAGGGCGGCTTGAGAAAACAGCCTGCTTTGGAGGCAAAATGATGATCATCAATGCATCTGCAAGGGTGAAAAAGATCCTTGAAATGTCAGGACTTGGATGTCTGATCACGGACGGGAATAGAATGGACAAAGGAGTCATAAGCTATGAGAAATGAGATGAAACTGGAATTTAGTGCTTTTCCGCAAAATGAAGCATTTGCACGAGTGGCGGTGGCTGCGTTTATGACCGGACTGGATCCGACCATAGAGCAGATGGAGGATGTCAAAACCGCTGTGAGCGAAGCGGTGACAAACTGTATCATTCATGGATATGAGATCACACAGGAGGAGCTTGAGAAAAACGAGGCAAAAGCAAGGGAGTCAAAAGTGATGCTTTTGATGAGCATCGAGCGGGATGAAATAAGGATTTGTGTCAAAGATGAAGGGATTGGAATCGAAAATATCAGGCAGGCAATGGAGCCTATGTATACTTCAAAGCCTCACCTGGAACGTTCCGGTATGGGATTTGCTTTTATGGAGGCCTTTATGGATGGATTGGAGGTGCATTCGGTACCGGGACAGGGAACGACCGTAAGTATGCACAAACAGATCGCGAAAGAGGAAGGGGAGGAGTGAAAAAATGGCAGTACCGGTGGCAGATGAGAAGACACAGGTACCGAATGAAGAAACTTCCAAAATACAGAAACAAAGAGAAAGGATACGCCTGGCACAGTCGGGCGAAAAAGAGGAAAGGGACCGGTTTGTGGAGGAGAACATGGGACTGGTATGTCATGTGGCGCGCAGGTTCTTAAACAGAGGGTATGATCTGGAGGAATTGATCCAGGTCGGCTGCATCGGGCTGATCAAAGCAGTACAGAAATTTGATGTCCGGTATGAAGTCTGTTTTTCAACTTATGCAGTCTGTCTGATCCAGGGAGAAATCCGCCGCTTTATCCGGGATGGCGGTCTGGTGAAAGTAGGCAGGACCGTGAAGGAAAACGGAGCCAGGATCATGCGAGGGAGAGAGAAACTGTTGCAAAAATCAGGGAGAGAGCCGACAATCCGGGAATTACGGGAAGAGACGGGACTTACGGAAGAAGAAATCCTGTTGGCAATGGAAGCAAATGCCGAGGTGGATTCCATTGACCGGGAAAACTTTAATACTGCGTTTTGCAAGACTGCAGCACAACAGGATAAAGTGCTGGATCATGTGATGTTGTCGCAGATTTTGAACGGGCTTTCCGGAAGGGACAGGCATCTGATCCTTCTGCGCTATCAAGAGGGACTTACCCAGGCAGAGACAGGAAAGCGCCTGCAGATGTCTCAGGTACAGATCAGCAGGCAGGAAAAGAAAATCCTCACACTTTTACGGAAAAAATTAGAATGAATGGAAATTATTTTGTAGATATGTTACAATATTTACATCTGTATAAGACGATTTGAAAGTACAATGGGACAGGATGCATTGAGGCGCAGAAGACAGGGGTAGCAACATATGAAAAGCAAGTCAGAACAGGTTATATATTCCAGATATTATTTTACCGCAGATACATTTCAGATCCTTCGGATAGATGAGCAGTTTACAAACATGCTCGGCTACACGATGGAGGATATCAAAGAACATCAGTATTCGCTGTATGATCTGATCCCGGAGGAGGATCTGGAGGATTATGCGGCGATGGTCAAAAAGCAGACAGCGCAGACGAACATGGCATATATCTGGCATCGCATGAAATGTAAAGACGGCAGTTGTGTGTTTGTATTTTGCTTTGGGGAGATCCTAAAGGATCAGGAGAGCGGTGAAGGCATTGTTGCATGTCTGATCACAGACACGACTTCTTTAAAAAATCTGCAGAAAGAAGTGCTGGAAAAAAATGAACTGCTGAAGCTGTGTGTGGAAGAAAAATCCGAGAAGATTTTTGACTATGATGTGGAGAAGGATGTGTTTTCTTCTTTTGAAATGCTGGGAGGTCAGTTGTGTGAGACCAGAAGCGTCAAAGGTTTCCGATACCAGCAAAAAGGGCGGTCCATGATCCATCCGGAAGACCGTGAGAGGATGGTGGAGGAATTCAAAAAAGCACAGCAGAAGAAGCATGAAAAGTTTCATGTCGAGTTCAGGGAACTAAATGAAGAAGGCGGCTATACCTGGCAGAGATGCTATGGTGTGGGACTGGAAGACGGAGACGGAAAAGTATACCGGATCGTAGGAAAAACACAGGATATTTCCGAGGAAAAACTGCGTGAACAGGAATTGAAACAACGGGCGGAGATGGACACTCTGACGGGTATTTACAATCACAGTGCCATGATGAAGCATGTCTGTGCAGATGTGGCGCTGGACCTGGAAGGCAACTGCGCTTTTCTGATCCTGGATCTGGACGATTTTAAAATGGTGAATGATGCATGGGGACATGAGGGCGGTGATGCTCTCCTGTCCGATACCGGTAAGATGCTCAGAGCTTATATACAGGGAAACGGTATGGCCGGACGTATCGGCGGCGATGTTTTTGTACTTTTTTTCCGCCATGTATCAGGGAAAAGTGATATGGAACGGCATATGTCACTTTTGCGCGACAAGATCAGGAGCTTGTCTGACAAGATGTTCATTTCGGCTTCGATCGGTGCTGCCGTTTCTCCCAGAGTTTCTGTGGATGTGGACCGATTGTATAAAGAAGCTGATCAGGCATTATATGCTGCAAAACGATATGGCGGAAACAAAGAGATCGTGTTTGACAGGGAGGCAATCGATGAAGAACGGCGCAAACACAGAGACAGCAGCGTGTATGTTGAAGAACAGGATATGGTTTTGAATGAGATGGCGGAACGCGTCTATGTCATGGATATCGAGACCTATGAAATGCTTTTTATGAACAGGCCTCTCTACGAGGAGATCGAACAGATGAAAGGGGAATTTGACTGGCGCAACCGTCCCTGCTATGAGATCCTTTATGACCGGACGAGTCCCTGCGATTTCTGTAATATCCATCGGCTCAAAAAACATGAAAGCCTTTACTGGCAGAGACGAAGTCAGCTCAATCATCGCCAGTATGTTTGCAAGGACACACTCATCGACTGGCAGGGCAGACGTGCAAAGATGGAGATCGTATACAATGTGACCACGACTACCGATATGCTTCAGGTTCTGGAGAAAACATTGGGTTCTATTGATACACTAAAGATGTGCATCAGGCAGGTGACAGATACCGGGGCGTTTCGCTATTCGTTTCGCAAACTTCTGCGTTTTGTATGTAAATACTATGGAGCAGAGCGCAGCAGTATCTATGAGGAAAGAGAAGATGGAGAGCTGATCACGCACTTTTGGGAAAATGACAGTTTGGCGGGGAGTCTGCCCCGGATCGATGATGATGTTGTTAAAAAGGATATCTATCATGCGATTCAGAAATATTCCAATAAGCAGGGAATCCTGATCCTTGACAATATTGTTGCCAATGAGCATAAGGCACCGGAAATCGTTGATATTTTAAAGAAAGCAAAAATCTGGACAGTTTATTCGATCCTGCTCAAAAGAGGGGATAAAAAGCTTGGCTGCCTGTCAGTGGTCAATCCCAAGCAGCATGTGGGAGATATTTTGCTGATCTCAACACTGGCCTCTTTCCTGGCAAATGAGATCGTGCGCAATCAGATCAATGCCCAACAGGAGTATGAACTGACACATGACCCGCACACCGGCGTGAATAATTTCGGTTCGTATATGAATAAGATCGCAGCCCAGCTGGATATTCATTCCGCCGGACTGGCCGTTGCGGATGTCAACAATATGAAGCAGATCAACAATGATTTTGGTCTGGAATATGGAAACAGGATGGTATCAGAGGTAGCTCAGATTCTGCAAAAGAGTTTTGGAGCAGAAAATGTATATCGTTTTCACGGCGATAAATTCACAGTGCTGTGCATGGATGAGGATCGCAATACCTTTGCGGGACATGTGGAGATGGCAAGGCAGCTTCTGGCACAGCATGAGGTTGGTGCGTGTGTCGGATATGTCTGGGATGATTACGACATGGACTTTCCCAAGATGATGGAACATGCGGAAGACCTGCTAAGGATTGAGAAACGGCGCTTTCATGAGAGCAGGGAATCTGCACCGCGTTATCGCAGGCTGGAACTGTCTGACGAGATACAAAAACAGATCACGGGGGGATTTTTTCAGGTTTATCTGCAGCCAAAGATCTGCATGACAGATGGCAGCATCTATGGTGCGGAAGCCTTGATACGTGCGAATCACCCGGAAAAAGGGATCATCCCTCCGGCAAAGTTTATCCCGACACTGGAAAAAACAGGAACCATTGATCACATAGATTTCTTTGTATTCGAAGAGGTATGTAAGCTTCTGGCAAAATGGCAGAAGGAGAAGATAGCATTACTCCCGATTTCTTTTAACTTTTCCAGGCTGACTCTGCTGCAGCCGAATCTGATCGCAAGAGTGGAAGACATCGTTGAAAAATATCAGGTTCCCAAGCGTTTTCTGGAGATCGAGATCACAGAGTCTATCGGGGATCTCGAGTATGATATGATCGCCAGTATCGCCTATGGTCTCAGACAGGCAGGATACCGTCTTTCCATGGACGATTTCGGAACGAAGTATTCCAGTATTTCCGCGTTGTCGATCATGAAATTTGATATCCTCAAGATTGATCGCAGCATGGTAAATACTCTGGCTGATAATGAGATCAGCCGTAAGGTCATGAATCATGTGATCGCGATGTGTCAGGATCTGGGGATCGAATGCATTGCAGAAGGTGTGGAGACACAGGAACAGGCGGAGCTTTTGCAGAATATGGACTGCGCGATCGCCCAGGGATATCTTTATGGAAAACCTATGCCGATCGGACAGTTTGCTCAAATGTATCTCTCGTCTTTCTCAAAAAACTGAGACAAAAACTTTGCCATAATAGTATAGTATGGAGCCGGCCAGCTTTCCGCATGCAAATGACAGGATCGCCGGACCGATTCCTTTTGGCAGACCGATCCGCCTTGCAAAAATCGGAATGGCATCTAAAATTTCTGCTATGGCGATTGAGAGACAGCCGACAAAAATTCCGGTAAAGAAACCGTATATTCCAGGAAGAAAACGATTCAGGTATCCCAAAGGGTAAGAGCCTGACGGCAAAAAGGAGAGCTGATCCATAAAGACCGTCAGGATACCGCCCAGGATCGTTCCGGTTACGATAAAGGTCTCGTAGAGGAGGATATGATCGGCAGTATTGGTTCTTCCGGCAAAGCGTGGGATCAGGCTGACCGCGATCAGGACAGAGAATACCCCCATGGAGATGATCAGACCGGCGCAGAACGCCGCCATACTAAATAGCAGTTTAAGTAACATCGATACTTTTTCCTTCCCGGCTTGCGGCTTCGGACAGAGTGGTGTTTACATCCTGCTCGTACATACGCATCGCCACTTCGATCGGAGTGGGATCTTTAGTGATGCGCCACTTTCCGATATGATTAAAAAATAACAGGATCCCAAGGCTAAGTCCGATGGAATAGCTGATCTCCAGAAGTGTGCAGCCATCATTTTTTTCACCGGTCAGTATGGGATAAAGTGAGCCAAACAGGCCCGAGATATTGATGTCATTGTGAAAAGCCATGATCGAAAAAGCACCTCCGAAAAAACTGATCAGACAGACGAAACCGACCTTGAGTGCCTGGAATACCTTTTGCGGGAGGCGGTGCGCTTGCGGAAGAGAAGGGAGATATTCCACGATCACATCGGCCGGTCCGATGGGGAGTACTGTAAGGTCAGGGAAACGGTTCTGGATCTTCTGGATACACCACAGGACTCCGATATTTTGCAGATAGTCCCCGTCTTTTTGAAAACAGAACAGCTCAATGGAATCGATCTCATTTTTTCGCTTTTTATCCGAACAGGTGACCGTGGCTGCATCCGATAGAAGGATGCGGCTGTGCCGGCTTTGAATACGGTCTTCTAATTTTAAATAAACGATTGTACAGTCTGAATGCATATCCATCCTCTCCTGCAGATTTCTCTCTTCTTATCATATCCCAAAGGACATCTTTTATACATCATCTGGAATTCTTTTCAAAACCATTTGCACAAAGCGCCTCGAAAACGTATAATAATATTTACGACATTGAGATAACTACGGAGGAAGGCATGGGAAAAGAAAAAAAATACCAGAGAACGAAAGTACGTTTTTCCATCAGGACCAAGATCGTAATGCTGTCTATTCTGATCGCATTGCCGTTTGTGATTTTCAATCTGTATCTGTTATCCTCCATGGCCAATTACAGTCGTGCATATGATGACATTGTCAGTAATATGACGATCGCCAATAATTACAATCTGAACTTTAAAGAGGAAATGGATGAAAGTCTTTATAAACTGGTAGTCGGATATGTAACATTTGACACGATCGCCACAGATGAAACATTAAAAGATCCTTATGAACTGATCGGCGGACTGCGCAGTGAATTTGGAAAGCTGGTAAAGATCACGACGGAGCCGGAAAGCCGGATGTGGCTGGAAAGTCTTTTACGTAACATCGATACGCTGGAAAAACGTGTGCGCGATATTGAGAAAAGTGTGCGTGAAGGAGACAATTACAATAAGAACATTCGTGAGCTGGATGATAATATTTATATTCTGACGGAGCTGATACAGGATGATATCCAGTACTATATTTACTATCAGACCAATGGAATGGATGTACTTAACCAGAACCTGAACAGACAGGTGGACGAGTTTATCGTTTTATGGAGTCTGATTGTTGGCTCCTGTGTCTGCGTGGCGCTTTTGATCGCGATTTTTCTGGTGCATGGAGTCCTCAGACCGGTGGAACGGCTTTATCATGTTACAGAACAGCTGGCAGAGGGGAATTTTGATGTACGCGCCAAAGTGTATTCAGGGGATGAGATCGCTGTGCTGGCCAACAGTTTTAACAATATGGCGGATAATATGCAGCTTCTGATCGATAAGGCAAAAGAGGATGAGCGTAAAATGCGTCAGGCAGACCTCAGGCTTTTACAGGAGCAGATCAATCCGCATTTCCTTTATAACACACTGGATACGATCGTATGGCTGATCGAGTCCAACGAAACAGAACAGGCGGTGGAAATGGTTGTGACACTTTCCTCCTTCTTCCGTCTGGTGCTCAGTAAAGGAAAAGAACAGATCAGTATCCGGGAAGAAGAAAAGCATATTACCAGTTATCTGGAGATCCAGAAGATGCGTTATCATGATATCATGGAATATGATGTGCAGATCGACAAGGTGCTGTATGATTACCAGATACTGAAGCTGACCTTACAGCCTCTTGTGGAAAATGCGCTCTATCATGGTATTAAATACAAGAGAGCGAAGGGATATATCCATATCAGCGGAGAGAAAGAGGACAATCTGATACGTCTGACGGTACGTGATAACGGCGTCGGTATGGATGAGAACGAGTTGGAGGAGATCAGGGAGGAGATCGAGAGACCTTGTCAGGAGACGGAAAAAGGGTTTGGACTGGCGAATGTCAATGAAAGGATCCATATGTACTTCGGATATCAGTACGGGATGACGATCGATTCCAAAAAAGGGTGGGGAACCATTGTAGAGATCACGATCCCTGCCATCAAAATACAGAGTGCAGAAAAAGCAGAATAAGGAAGGAAACATATCATGAAGCACTTGCTAAAAAAAACAGGCAGGCTCCTGTTTGCGGTTTTTGTGGCGGCAGCTCTTTGCGGATGCGGCAGATATTTTGATATGGAAGGGACTCCGGGAAATCAGAGGGCGGATACTCTGACAGTGCCCGCCAATGAAGACCTGATCGTCGTCGGAGTCTCACAGATGGGGAGCGAATCTGTCTGGAGAACTGCTCATACCAATTCGATCCAGACAACATTTACAAGAGATAAAGGATATTTCCTGATTTTCAATAATGCCAGGCAGAAGCAGGAGAATCAGATCAAAGCAGTGAGAAGTTTCATCTCTCAGCAGGTGGATTACATCATTCTCTCCCCGATCACAGAGGATGGCTGGGATACTGTTTTGCAGGAGGCAAAGGATGCAGGGATTCCTGTGATCCTGACAGACAGGCGTGTGAATGTATGTGACAGTTCCCTCTATACCACGT
Source organism: Lachnospiraceae bacterium (assembly GCA_015056815.1). Classification (GTDB taxonomy): domain Bacteria; phylum Bacillota; class Clostridia; order Lachnospirales; family Lachnospiraceae; genus SIG333. Next base: position 37,214 of record SVFN01000028.1, read on the forward strand.
GGGTCGGTTCGAATTTTCTGGAGGAGGGGAAAAAAGCGGGCGTCTGGCTGGAAGAATACTTACAGGAGATCGGCCAGGAACAAAAACCGGTCAATCTGGTCGTTTTACGTGGAACGGAAGGATCAACATCCATGATGGGCCGCACCGCAGGCTTTGAATATATTACGCGCCATCATGAAAACTGGTGCATACTGGAAAGTGTGAACGCGGAATATACGACTGCCAAAGGCAGGGAGGAAATGAAAAAACTGCTGCAGAAGTATAATGACATTAATGTGGTCGTCGCACAAAATGACGATATGGCCTTTGGCGCATTGGAAGCGATTTATGATGCGGGAAAAACCGTTGGCGAGAATGGCGATATGCTGGTACTGTCCTTTGACGGGACCAGAGATGCCCTGAAAATGGTACAGAGCGGAGCGATCAGTGTGGACGTGGAATGTAATCCCGATCAGGGACCGTATCTTTCCATGATCATCAATAAACTGGAAAATGATGCAGCAGTGCAGAGGGCTTATTACGTGCCGGAGCAGGTTTTTACGACAGAAAATGTGGGAGACTTCATTGAAGAACGGAATTATTAAAAAGTGATATAGGAGCGGAATAAAATGTTAAAAGTGTTTATGGTGGAAGACGAAAGCGTGATCAGGGACGGATTAAGAGACCGCATTCCGTGGGAGCAGTATGGTTATCAGTTTGTGGGAGAGGCGGCTGACGGAGAGATGGCATTGCCTTTGATCCGTAAATTGAAGCCGGACGTTCTGATCACGGATATCAAGATGCCTTTTATGGATGGTTTGTCCTTAAGCAAGATCATCAGTGCGGAATTTCCGAAGATGAAGATCATTATCATCAGTGGCTACGACGATTTTGAATATGCAAGACAGGCGATCGAGGTCGGAGTGGAACAGTATCTGCTAAAGCCGATCACCAAGACTACGCTTCGCAAGGTCTTGCTGGAATTAAAAGAAAAGATAGAGCAGGATATGGAGCAGGGTGATTATCAGAAACAGTTCCGCTATGAGATGCATGAATATGAACAGTTTTCTCGCAGATACTTTTTTGAGAAAGTTCTGGAAGGGGATATGGCAGTAAAAGACATCTATGAAGAATCGGCCAAACTGGAGATCGAACTGACCGCTTCCTGCTACAATCTGCTTTTTTTCTATCTTCAGGAGAAAAGCGGAACGGATTCTATGCCGGAGACGGACAAATTTATGCACAGGCAGGAGGAGATCCTTCATTACTTTATGCGCTATCCGCAGTACATTCTGTTCGGCTGGGGGGCAAACTGTTATGGGGTACTGATCAAATCCGAGAAGGTACAGATGGAAGAATTTACCGAAAACGGGATCAAAATGATCCGGAAAGTCTGCGGTTCGGACGATAAGATCACCTGGTACGTGGCAGTGGGAGAACCGGTGGAACGATTGAGCCTTTTGACGGAATGCTACCGGAAGGTACACCATTATTTCGCTTATCGTTTTATCCTGCCGGAGCAGAATCTTTTTACGGAGGAATCTCTAAAGGATTATTTGACAGTCCGCTCCGAGAGGGAGATCGGTGATGTGGATGTGACCAAAATGGATCCGGAGATCATCAAGGAATTTTTGAGCAGAGGTCGTAATACCGAAATCTCTGGTTTTGTGGAAACGTATCTGCAGAGCATCCGGGATGCGCTTGAGTCCAGAATGTTCCGGGATTATGTTGTGCTGAATATCCGCTTTGCGGTGACTGCGTATATGGAGTCCATAGGTACGAAGCAGGAAGACTACGGAGAACGTGTGGAACAGTGCATCCGTGAGATCAATGTAAACATGAAACCGGAGGATGTTGCAGAATATTTTGCACGGATGCTAAAGATCGCCGTGGAAATGCGTGATGAGGAAAGTGACTATCAGAGCGGGAAAGTCCTCAGAAAGGCGCTGGAATATATTGATACGCAGTACGATAAAGAAACATTGTCTTTAAATACGGTTGCCGCACAGGTGGGAGTGAGCTCAAACTATTTAAGCACTATTTTCAGCCAGAGCATGCAGAAAACATTTATTGAATATGTGACGGCCAAACGAATGGAAAAAGCGAAAAAACTTCTTCGCAGCACTGATAAATCTTCCGGAGAGATCGCACTGGAAGTGGGATATAAGGACCCTCATTATTTCAGTTTTGTATTTAAAAAGACGCAGGGGGCAAGTCCCAGAGAATACCGGACAGGTCAAAGGGCTAAAGCCCTTTGACCTGCCAGGCAAGTTCTAGGGAAGGGGTGTGAATTCCCTTGAGCTCATTTAAGATCGCTTCGGCTGCCGGATAGCCCGGCTCGTGCAGCGAATGCGCTATGGTCAGGAAAGCCGTATCATGATAGGTGGCCAGGTATGTGTTGTCGAAGGAAGCGATCATAATGTCATCCGGTACGGAAAAGGACATTTTTTTTAACTCTTTGGCCAGCTCATAGGCAATTTCATTGTTGTAACAGATCACTGCCGTACAGTCTTTCAGATGGTTCTGTGCCAGCTTTTTCAGAAAATCCGTATCAAACTGTTGTCTGAGATTCTTAAGATCCCCTGTGTTAAACCAGCCGATCCTGTGATCGGGAACCGGAAGCAGGGCATTTCTCATGGCTTCCATAAATCCTTGATATCGTTCGATTCCCTGTGCATCATCGGATTTAAAGAAACCACCGATCGCGGTATGACCGCTTTTTATCAATTCCTGGACCAAAAGCAGACTTCCGCCGATATTGTCATCCTTGATGCAGGTACAGTCCGGAAAGGACGGATACTGATTATGGAGGAATACAAAACGGACTCCCTTTTTTTTCAGATTTTCATAAAGATCCAGATTGGGATTCGGGAGAGCACTTTTACATCCCTCCACGAGAAGTACGCGAGGAGGAGCTTCCAGCAGATCTGTCAGGATACCGCGCTCGGTAAAGGTATCATTTCCCGTTACATAAATACGGGGGATAAAGTTGTGCCGGGACAGGAATGTCTGGATATCACTTAACAGTGAAGGATAGAAATAATCATTCTCACTGTTTACCAGAACTGCAATGACATTCTGGGAACGGTCCTGAAAATGCCCGGTGATATAGGAACCGCTGCCCTGTCTTTTTTCAATGAATCCTTTTTCTTCCAATAAAGAAAGAGAAAGTCTGACCGTCTGCCGGCTGACTTTGTACTGAGCGCATAATTCCTGCTCTGTCGGCAGTTTGTTGATCCCATCCTCTATGTTCTGATAGATGACTTCCAGCAGGCGGTCGGAAAGCTGTCTGTATTTTGGTGCCATAATATCTCTCCTTAAAAAGTTTTGAAAAGCATGAAAAAATATAGGAAAAAATACTATTATTTTCAAAAAGCAAAAAAAATATACGATAAATTATTATGAAAAACAGTAAAAAAACCAATTTTTATCTTTAGTTTTCGAAAAATTCACAATTAAAATAATCAGTCAATTATGTTAAAAAAAGTTAAAAAATTGTTTACAAAATGAAAAAAATCAACTTTCGATCGTGAAAATCAAATAAAATCACAAAAAAATACAAATTTGTATTATAATCCTATGTTACCATGGAAAATTTGTATTGTAAATAACATACAAAATAAAAAGTGGGAGTGTTTTTTAATTGACGATAAGGGGGAGAGAATGGTATTGTAATGCTACGGGAAAACGATACCCGAAATAAATTTTCAAAAGTATGGGAGGATACAAAATGAAGAAGAAAATTTTATCGTTAATGTTAGCAAGTACAATGGTAGTTGGTCTTGTAGGATGTGGCGGAAGTGATGAGAGCGCTTCTACATCAGCTCCTGCTGATACAGCAACAGAAGCTCCGGCACCTGCAGCAGATGATGCAGCAGCTGAAGAAGAAGCACCTGCAGCAGATGATGCAGCAGCTGAAGAAGAAGCACCTGCAGATGATGCAGCAGCACCCAGCGGAGATCTGATCAAAGTTGGTATCATCAACAACGATCCTAACGAGTCTGGATATCGTACAGCAAACGATAGAGACTTAAAAGAGCATTTCTCAGCAGAGAACGGATATGATGCTTCTTTCGCATACAGCTTAAAGAATGATGAGCAGATCACAGCAGCTCAGAAGTTCATCGCTGATGGTGTTGACTACTTACTCCTTTCCGCAGCTGATACAGCTGGTTGGGATTCTGTATTACAGGATGCTAAGGATGCAGGTATCGAGGTTATCTTATTTGACCGTACTATCGATGCAAGCGAAGACCTCTACGCAGCTTCTATCGTATCTGATATGGAGAAAGAGGGAGAGACAGCAGTTAACTGGTTAAAAGATCAGGGACTTAGCGAGTACAACATCATCCATATCCAGGGTGTTATGGGTTCAGCAGCTCAGAAGGGACGTTCCGGTGCAGTTGATGCAGCAGTTGCTTCTGATGGATGGAATCTTGTAGTACAGCAGACAGCTGAGTGGAATGCAGAGAAAGCACAGCAGATCGTTCAGTCTGTAATCGATGCTGGTACACCTTTCAACGTAATCTACGCTGAGAACGATGATATGGCTAAGGGTGCTGTAGCAGCTCTTGACAAAGCAAACATTTCTCATGGTGTTGGCAAAGACGTAATCGTTATGGGCTTTGACTGCAACAAGTGGGCATTACAGGAACTGTTAGATCAGAACTGGAACTACGATGGACAGTGTAATCCTTTCCAGGCTAGCTACATCGAGGACGTTATCAAGAAACTCGAGGCTGGCGAGGATATCGGCGAGAAGACAATCATCATGGATGAGAAGGGCTTCGATGCTACTACAATCACAGCTGATGATGTAGAGAGCTATGGTATCTAATCAGATTTGACTGACTCTTAGAGTTATGACATGATAAAAAGGGCGCGGCGAAGCGTAGAGAATAATATTACGCACGCCGCGTTTTTTTCTAAAAAAAGTATAAGGAGTGATACACTGGTGAAAGAAAAATCCGTATTGGAAATGAGAGGTATTTATAAGAGCTTTCCCGGAGTACGTGCCCTGCAGGATGTTGACTTTACACTTTGCGAAGGCGAAGTCCATGCATTGATGGGTGAGAACGGTGCAGGAAAATCTACCTTGATCAAGGTTCTGACCGGAGTTTATGAAAAAGACGGCGGAGAGATTTTCATTAAGGGAATGGATCAGGCGGCAGTTATTCGTTCGCCGCAGGATGCACAGAGACTTGGAATCAGTACAGTTTATCAGGAGATTACGCTTTGTCCCAATCTCTCTGTTGCAGAAAATATGTATATTGGACGTGGTTCGGGACAGACACAGAACTGGAAAAAGATGAATGCAGATGCCAACAAGATTTTGAGGGCACTTGACATTCCGGCTGAAGCGACACAGCAGTTATCGACCTGCTCCATCGCTATCCAGCAGATGGTAGCGATCGCGAGAGCGGTGGATATGGATTGTAAGGTTCTGATCCTCGATGAGCCCACATCCTCCTTAGATGATAACGAAGTAGCAAAATTGTTTGGACTCATGAGAGATCTGAGAAAGCGTGGCGTAGGTATTATCTTCGTTACACACTTCCTGGATCAGGTATATGAGATCTGTGACAAGATCACAGTGCTTCGTGACGGTAAGCTGGTAGGTGAATACGTAATCGAAGATCTTCCGCGTGTACAGCTTGTATCCAAGATGCTTGGTAAAGAACTGGATGATATGTCCGATATCAAGAGCGAAGCTCAGGAATATCATGGACCGGGAGCAAATTCGTATGTCTTTGAGGCATCAGGATTACAGAGTAATGCAGGCATCAAGCCGTTTGATTTCTATATCAAACGTGGTGAAGTAAACGGCTTTACCGGTCTTCTTGGTTCCGGACGTAGTGAGTGTGTTCGTGCAATCTTTGGTGCGGACAGAGTCATCGGCGGTACCGTAAGAAAGGACGGCAAGGAAGTCAAGATCAAAGCTCCGATCGATGCTATGAAGCAGGGAATTGCATATCTTCCTGAGGATAGAAAGATTGATGGTATCATCGGCGATCTTTCCGTTCGTGATAATATTATTCTGGCAGCACAGGTATTGAAGGGATTCTTCAAACCGTTCTCTAAAGCAGAAGCTGAGAAATTTGCGGATGAATATATCAAACTTCTGGAGGTTAAGACCGCTTCAGCGGATACTCCGATCAAATCACTTTCCGGTGGTAACCAGCAGAAGGTAATTCTTGGACGCTGGCTGTTAACACATCCGGATTACCTGATCTTAGACGAGCCTACCCGTGGTATCGACGTAGGAACAAAGATCGAGATTCAGAAGTTAGTATTGAAGCTTGCTTCCGAAGGTATGAGTGTTACATTCATTTCTTCCGAGACAGACGAGATGTTACGTACCTGTTCACGTCTTGTCGTAATGAGAGACCGTAAGGTTGTTGGTGAGCTTTCAGGTGACGAACTGACTCAGAACATGATTATGAGTACAATTGCCGGAGGTGAAACAGATAATGCGTAGTAAAAGTTTTAGTATTGCTGATCTTGTAAGAAAGCAGATTTTTATTCCGATTGCGGCATTACTGCTTCTTGCACTCTTTAATTTAATTGCAGACCCCAGTTTTTACAAGATTTCGTTTGGTTATAACAGTGCCGGAAATCCTGTACTTACGGGTTATCTTATGACGATTTTGGACTATGGTTCAGAGGTGGCTATCCTTGCCATTGGTATGACTCTTGTTACAGCAGCCAGTGGTGGACAGGATATCAGTGTGGGCGCTGCCATCGCCATTGCAGGTTCTGTGATCCTGCGTGTGCTGGTAGGCAGAGGCGGATCAGGCCCGATGCAGAGACCTGTTATTCTTGCATTCCTTGTAGCAGTGCTCGTAGCGATGATCTTTGGTGCATTTAACGGTGTACTTGTTGCATGGTTCCGTATACAGCCCATGGTTGCGACTTTGATCCTCTACACAGCAGGACGTTCTATCGCAGCTTGGATCAACAATAACGAGCTTCCGATCGTAACCGATGAAAGCTTTACATACTTCGGTGGATTTATCCCGGGTATTCCGATCCCGACACCGTTCTTCATCGTTATTATTTGTGGAATCCTTATTTTCTGTGCTTTGAAATTCACGAATTTAAGATTGTACACACAGGCAGTTGGTATCAATGAGAGCTCATCCAGACTGAATGGTCTGAATCCTGAGTTTATCAAGTTCTTATCATTTGTTATTTTAGGTGTTTGTGTAGCAGTGGTAGCTTTGATCAAAGTAAGCCGTATCTCAACGATCAACTACTCCGTTATCGCAAAAGATATTGAGATGGATGCCATTCTGGCAGTTGCGCTTGGCGGTAATGCACTTGGTGGTGGTAAGTTCAACATGACAGCTTCTATTCTCGGTGCATATGTAATCCAGTTCTTGACAACGACACTTTATAAATTCAACGTATCCGCAGATGCGCTTCCTGCTTACAAGGCAGTCGTTATTATCGCGCTTGTAGTACTGAGTGCTCCGACCGTAAGAGAGAAGATTAGTTCTCTTACAAAGAAATCAAGACCTGCGGTAAAGGGGGTAAGTTAAGATGGATAATATTAAAAAGAAATTAAAAAATATGTCAGATACCAACTTACTTCTGACTATTACGATCGTGGTCTTCTTCATCATGTATCTTGGAGCGATTATATTCCAGGGTGCAGGCTGGTTAAAAGCACAGGCTCTGTTTAATATCTTAAATGCACAGGCAGCTTTGATCATTACTTCCTGTGGTATGAGTTTGGTAATGATTACCGGCGGTATCGATATTTCAGTCGGTGGTGTGGTTGCATTAGTAAGTATGTGCTGTGCCGTATATCTTGATCATCCGGACAATCCGGATGCAGCAGATGGCAATGTGTTTATTGCATTCCTGATCGCGATCCTGATCGGTCTTGCATTCGGTGTGGTTCAGGGTTATCTGGTAGCATACTTGGACATTCAGCCGTTTATCATTTCCCTGGCTGGTATGTTCTTTGCAAGAGGTATGACAACGATCGTTCATACCAACCCGTTCAACGTAGAGAACGAGGCATTCAAGGCATTAAAGAATACACGTATCAATATCCCGGGACTTGGTTCTGTAAACAAAAAAGGAAAATATGTACCGGCCTATATTGAGATTGGTGTAGTGGTAGCATTATTGATCGTTATCCTGCTTTATGTGGCACTGAAATGGATGAAGGTAGGACGTAACTTCTACGCAGTCGGTGGTAATAAACAGAGTGCTTTGATGTTAGGTATTAACGTTAAGCAGACGAAATTCCTTGCACATCTGTTATGTAGCTTATTAGCAGGTATTGGTGGTTTTGTATACTTCCTGCATGTAGGTTCCGGTTCGGCATCCCATGCGAGTGGTATGGAAATGAACGCGATCGCATCCTCCATCATTGGTGGTACGATGTTAACAGGTGGTGTTGGTAACATCATCGGTACTTTATTCGGTGTGCTTTCACTTAGTACGATTCAGAACATCGTTTCTTCCGCAGGTCTTGATCAGGCATGGTGGACAGGAATCACAGTTGCTGCAATGCTTTGTGTATTCCTTGTAGTACAGAGTGTTATTATGGCACGTAAGGCAAAAGCTTAAGTTTTTTGTCTATTTCATAGGAAAAGAGGGGCTTCGTGCTTTTAAGCGCGGGGCTTCTTTTTATGTAACAATGTGCATGCATAAAATCGTGTAAAAGACAAAAAATAAGAAAGTAAGGATTCAAAGCAGGGAAGGAATTCTGGAAATTCTATTAAACTGGGAACGAAAAGGAATCCGATTCAGAAAGAAAGGAAGCATGCACATGGAAAAGCAAAAAACAGAGGAAAGAAATCAGGCATATAATCAATATGTAGAGATGGTGACTCCGAAAAAAAATCTGATCCTGCAGATGTTAAAAGCTTTTATTAGCGGAGGGATCATCTGTGTGGTCGGCCAGATTATACTAAATATCTGTGCTGATCTTGGTATGGATAAAGAAGCCCAGGGAGCCTGGTGCTCGATGATGCTGATCTTACTAAGCGTTCTTCTGACAGGATTCAGTCTGTATCAGGTGATTGCTTCCTGGGGGGGAGCCGGCGCACTGGTTCCCATCACAGGATTTGCCAATGGCGTTGCGTCTCCGGCGATTGAATATAAAGCGGAGGGACAGGTATTCGGGATAGGAGTTAAGATCTTTACGATCGCGGGACCAGTCATCCTATATGGAATCTTTACCAGCTGGATATTAGGCTTTTTGTACTGGCTGTTAAGGATGCTCTAGAGCTGACGAAAACGAGGATAAGCAAACAGTATGAATTTAAGAGTATTGTTTCTTTAAATATTGTTTATTGAGGTACATTTTTTGATCAGCACGATTCCGGGTATCATTAAGAGACTGATCCAAAGCAGTGTCAAAAACAGCATAGCCGCATGCAATCGTCATGGGAACAATAAAGCCTTTGCGGTTTTGCTGTTTGCAAAGGCGCTGCAAAAGAGCCTGGCGGCTGTCGAGATCTGTAGTGGAAACAAACGGCAAAAGTACACAGAATTCATCTCCGCCAATCCGATAACATCGTCCGGTGTCATCAAATACTTCACTGATAAGTGAAGCGGCAGTTTTGATATAAAGATCACCTGCTTCATGTCCGTAAGTATCATTACATTTTTTCAGATCGTTTAAGTCAAATATAAATATCACTTCAGGATCTTTCTTATTGCTTTCAATTGATAAGAGGTCGTTTTCATATGCAGTGCGGTTAAAAAGCCCGGTCAGGCTGTCTGTATAGGCAAGTTTTCGGTAAACCTCATTTTCACGTGCACGCTCGATCAAAAGATGAGAATTTCTTAATGTGCTGATTCCCATGATGATGATATACAATAAAAAACCAAAAGAACCATAAACACTGACATCATGTGTGGTAATGTAATGGAATATATCCAACATAACGGTAAACAGCAGGATTATGATACAAAGAAGGTTTAGCTTAAGCTGTGGAGTTGGTTTATTCCTAATGGAAAAAGCTATAATGGAATAAACGCAGATAACGGCAAATATACCAAGAGATATTTCGGTGATCCACATGGTTTCAGACAGATCCATAAAACCAAGTAGCTGCAAAATCATTCTTAAAAAGATCACAAAGAGATTGAAGTAGCAGTAAAATGTCCATAGAGGATGCCTGCTGACACCAAAAATACTCCGGATAAATAATAAAAACGGAACCGGAGCCATCATCAGGCAGATATGGGTAAAGAAGACATGTGCCACATTCCAGGGAATAAAAAGTGTTGTGATATCGCAATCCGAAAAAGTCCAGAATCCAAGCAGGATCGCAAAAACCGAAAAATGAAACAGGGTCTGTCTGCTGTCACTTGATCCGATGATAAAGACAGCATAAACAAATAGATTCAGACCTAAAAACATCATGGCAAGTGAGGTTGCAAATTTCGGAAGATCTGTGAGAAGAATTGTTTTCACGATTGAATGATACTGGCCGAAATAAGCAATACATTTCGGTGGGCGGGAATCATAGCAGGAATGCAGCTGCAGACGAATTGTGTGACCTGCATACTGGGGATGCATGATGATATAATTCCAACTGTATCCGGTGGTGTGTGTCATGTGACTGTCAGATCTGTGGACAGAGTAAATAACAGTGTCGTCTAAAAAGACATCTGTTTCCGTGTGGGTCAGATTAAAAACAAGTACTGTCCCGGCGATATCATCAAGAGACGGTGTAAACTCGAAAACTGCATCAGTGCCAACGATCGAGTCATTGATCTTTTCTGTCAGATTGACAACTGTGTTCGAACCGGAAAGCTGATAGACTTGATTCTGATTATTCAAAGCCACATAGATTCCAAGGATCATACATGCAACAATCACAATTAAATAAAGCCTGGTAAAGTATTTTTCCATATTGATTCCCTCAAAACAGCTCAGACAAAAACTGCTGTTTATATTTTATCATCTTAAATGATCACTTTCAATAAAAAGACAAGCACAAATGACCATAAAATAACAAGATTACCCATGTTTGCAATTTCCCCCATAGATGGTTATAATCTAACTTATCAGAAGAAAACCAAGCGACGCGGATGCGTCATTTGGTTTTCCTGATAAGTTAACGAGGAAAACGAATGTTTTCCGAGTCTTCATGATAGCAGATGCTATCATGAGGATCAGAAGAAAACCAAGCGACGCGAATGCGTCATTTGGTTTTCCTGATAAGTTAACGAGGAAAACGAATGTTTTCCGAGTCTTCATGATAGCAGATGCTATCATGAGGATCAGAAGAAAACCAAGCGACGCGAATGCGTCATTTGGTTTTCCTGATAAGTTAACGAGGAAAACGAAAAAGAAAAACGTAAGGAGTGTTTATGAAAAACTATAAACTGATCATTTCGTATGACGGGACAAGATATTATGGCTGGGAGCATCAGCCGGATAAAGACACCGTGCAGGGAAGACTGGAGAATGTCTTGTCCAGAATGTGCGGGATCGGTCCGGAAGAGATCAGGATAAACGGAGCAGGCCGTACCGATGCAGGGGTACATGCCAAAGGAATGGTAGCAAGTGTTCAAATGGACACAGAGCTGAGTACGGATGAGATTCTGGATTATGCGAATCATTATCTTCCGGATGACATAGTGATCACACAGGTAAGGGAGGCTTCCCAACGCTTCCATGCCCGTTACAATGCAGTGGGAAAGACCTATCGTTATACCTGCCATTATGGTCGCATCAAACCGGTTTTTGATCGTAAATATGTGACGAGACTAGAATTTGTGCCGGATGTGGAAAAGATGAAGGAAGCGGCCAATGTACTGGTGGGAAAGCATGATTTTAAAAGTTTTTGCAGTAATCCCCGCATGAAGAAATCCACGGTCCGTATCGTAGACAGGATTGAGATCAGCACAAAGAACGGTTATCTGTATTTTAATGTGCATGGTACCGGATTTTTACAGAATATGGTCCGGATCATCGTTGGCACACTGTTAGAAGTCGGAAAGGGTGCGATGCGGCCGGAACAGGTGAAAGAAATACTCGAGGCAAAGGACAGGAGACTTGCGGGTCCGACAGCACCACCGGAAGGACTTTGCCTGATCGAAGTGGATTATCAGTAGCTTTTGAAAAAACACGGAAAATCCAAGGAGTGATGAGGCTGGTATAAAAAACAGTCATCTGTACAAACTATCCATAAATGCATAAAAACCGGAAGTGAACAAATATGACATTTGTTCCTATGCGATTTTCAGATACAAGCAGGAGGTATTGTGTTTATGGAAAATGAGCGAGCTATCTTTGAGATGGGGAAACAGAGTATCAAACTTCCCATGCCGGTTTATATCCGGGCTTCCGCAAGCGTGGTCGGAAAAAAGGAAAAAGAAGGACCGCTGGGGCATCTGTTTGACATCGCTTCAACAGATGATCAGTTTGGACAGAAAAACTGGGAGGACTCTGAAAGCGAACTGCAAAAACAGGCAGTAAACAAAGTGCTGGAAAAAGCGGAAATGAAATGGGAACAGATCCGTTATCTGTTTGCAGGGGATCTGCTTGGACAGGGGATTGCGACAGCATTTGGCCTAAAAGATTTGGGGATTCCTCTTTTTGGATTGTATGGAGCCTGTTCGACTTGCGGAGAGGCGTTGAGTCTGGGCGCCATGGCGATCGGAGGAGGGTTTGCCGGCAATGTGGTGTGTGTGACCAGCAGCCATTTTGCCAGTGCGGAAAAAGAATTCCGTTTTCCGCTGGAGTATGGCGGACAGAGGCCGCCTTCTTCTACCTGGACAGTGACCGGAAGCGGTGCTTTTGTGCTTTCAGCGCATCCGGGAAAAGCACCGAGAGCCATAATTACCGGTATCACGACAGGTAAGATCGAAGACTATGGGATTCATGACAGCATGAATATGGGCTGTGCAATGGCACCGGCTGCAATGAAGGCGATCGAAGCGAACCTGAAAGACTTTGGCAGAACGCCGTCAGATTATGACAGGATCATTACAGGAGACCTGGGAAGTGTTGGAAAAGAGGCGCTGATCGCTCTGTTAAAGGAGAAAGGAATAAACATTGAAGCGGTGCATATGGATTGTGGGATAGAGATGTATGATCTGCAAAAGCAGGGAGTAGGCGCAGGAGGAAGCGGCTGTGGATGCAGTGCCAGTATCCTTTCGGCTGTTTTGCTTGATAAACTGGAACGCGGCGAATGGAAACGGATTTTATTTCTTCCAACCGGTGCACTTCTTAGCAAAACCAGTTATAATGAAGGAAAGAATGTGATGGGAATCGCGCATGGGGTTGTGATCGAATCACTTGGTATAACGCGATAAAGGAACGAAGAGGTACTATTTGAACGATAAACACTATCCAAAAGGGCGATAAGCCGTGAATGAGAAAGAAAGAGAGGCAAAAAAGAGAGGATAATGAGTGGATTTCGAAAGATAACCAAACAGACGAATAACCGTTTTTTGAACATGTACCGGATGGAGGCATTGAATAACGAAAAGCAACCCTTCGATTATTTCTTTGCCTCCCGCAAAGAACCGGACGAACTGGTCTGCATGACAGACAGTAAGAAACCGGACGGGGTACTGATCTATGCAATCTGTGAAAACGATCCGGAGAAGATCGTGATGATCCGACAATACCGTTACCCGCTGGGCCGAAAGATCATGGAGCTTCCGGCCGGACTGATCGATGGAGATGAGACGCCGGCAGAGTGCGCGATGCGGGAGCTTAGGGAGGAAACCGGCATGGAGCTTTCCATATATGAAGGAGGAAGCCCGCTGTTTCGCCAGCCCTTCTTTTCGGCGCAGGGACTGACAGATGAATGCTGTAGCACAGTCTTTGGCTGGGCGCGGGGAGAGATCAGCAATGCAATGATGGAAAATACGGAGGATATCAAACCTATACTGGTATCCAAAGAAGATGTGAAAAAGCTTTTGGAGACAGAGCAGTTCTCCATGAGAAGTGCCTATCTTTTGATGAACTTTTTAAGATCGGATCCGAAGGCGCCCTTTGCATTTTTGGAAATATAAGGATACATAACAACGGACCGTATCTGAAAACAGAGAAACAGGCAGTGAAGGCATGAATAAAAAAGGGAGATAATTATGAGAGAAATGGAATTCAAAATGGAACGGCCGGGACTTTGCAAGGTCGGTGATAAGGTGACGGTTACGGAAGGCCTGCTTCCCAGCAACTATTACTATACGATCGATCCGTCACTTGCCATGTCACCCAATATTCCTTTCAGGGAGAGACTCAAATCAAAAGAAGGAACAGTGGTGGATGTGATCCAGAATATGCGGGGCTATTATGTCACGGTTCAGTTTTTGGAAGATGAAGTCTGAAAGTGGTGTTATTTATGGAATATCCATAAAATAGAACGGAAGTATTACCTGATCCCACCCCGTAGAAAAAGAATGTTTATGTCCAAATGTTTGTGGATTTATTGCTACGAATTATATATTGTGGTAGAATAAGATATCAGACAAAAACGGCTGATTGCAGATTCCGATGCCGGATCAGGCGACGGGATAATCGGTAAAGCTTTAGCTGATTACCATGATTTCATTGATGATCGTGGAGCAGGACACATACTGATCGCGCAAAAGCGCTTGCAATATGGGAAAGTGACGGACCGGTGGAAAGTCACGGATGAGAGTGCGTATGGATTTTCAAAAGATTGTAGATGCGTTTGAGACAATGACCTGTGTGCTGTCCGTAGAGCAGTATGCGGATGGCAGTTATGGAAATATAAGGATTGTTGCGGCAAATAAAGCGTATGTCGATTCGATCGAGAATACGCAGACAATGTCTGCTTCAGTCATGCTTCAAAACCATTTCGTGCCGGGAGATCCTTATGAACGATATGTTCCGAAAAATTCGAATTTTGAGGAGAACTGCTATCAGTGCGCGATCAAAAAACAGCCGATCCATTCCTATGTTCATCCGGATTATTTTCCGTTTTGGATTGATTTTTATATGCTCCCTCTTCAGTACGATCAGCCGGGAATCAGATATTGCACTTATTCGCAGGAACTGACGAAGGAGGCTGATGCAGGCAGGATGTCGAATCTTTCGTTTGAAACCGCTTCCGATGTGCTGCAGACTTGCATCAAACTGCGGCGGATGAAAGATTTCCAGGCCGCGATGGATGAAGTGACCGAAGATATCAGACATATCTGCAAGGCGAACCGCTGCCGTATCCTGCTTTTGGACATGCAGAAACGTTCCTATTCCCTGCTGTGTGAGGCATATGCACATGAAGGACAGGCCGGTGCCATGGAAAACTATATGGGAGAAGGATTCTATGATATCGTAGCGACATGGAAGGATGCGATTGGAAGAGATTCGTATCTGATCTTAAAGAATAAAGATGATATGAAACGGATCTGTATTCATAATCAGAAATGGTATGACCATCTGATTAAGGCTGGGGTGGAAAGCATGGTCTTGTTTCCTCTTCAGACCAGTGAGAAGATGCTTGGCTATATGTGGGTAACGAATTTCAATACTGCCAATGTGATCCGGATCAAAGAGACGTTAGAACTCGCAACATTTTTTATTGCTTCGGAGATCGCCAATCATCAGCTTCTTGATCGTTTACATAATCTCAGCTCTGTTGATGTGCTTACCGGAGTTAAAAACCGTAATGCCATGAACATTCGGATCGATCAATATCTGAGCGGTCAGGAGAACAACATTGTCTCGCTGGGGATCATCTTTGCGGATCTCAATGGGTTGAAAAGGATCAATGATAATGAAGGTCATGCAGCCGGGGATCGTCTGCTGAAGAATGCTGCTTCACTATTAAGGGAACTGTTTGGAGAGGAAGGATTATATCGCGCCGGCGGAGATGAATTTATGATCATCATAAAAAACGTCAGCAAGGAAAAGCTGGAAGAATGCGTGGACAGGATACGGGTCTGTTCCGAATCCGCCGGAGACATTTCGTTTGCAATCGGAAGCTGCTATGACGACAAAGAGTGTGATATCCGTAAGGCGATGCAGATCGCGGACGAGAGAATGTATCAGGACAAAGAAGAGTATTATAGACGGCATCCCTGGCTTGAGCGAAGAAAAGCCGGTGTGAAAAGCGATTCGTAATAAATGCACCGGATAGAGTCTTGGCAAAAGACAAATGGAATATTGGAAGATCGATGACAGAATAGCAAGATTCTGTATAGATATAGGATTATCAAAAAGCAGGAGGAGAAGAACATGAAAAAAATCAGTACCCCGAAGGCACCGGCAGCGATCGGACCTTATTCCCAGGCAATCGTAGCAGGAGATTTCCTGTTTGCATCCGGACAGATTGCGATCATTCCGGAGACGGGAGAGATTGCGCAGGGTGATATCACTGTTCAGGCAGAACAGGTCATGAAGAATATCGGCGAGATCTTAAAAGAAGCAGGTATTTCATACGATAAGGTAGTCAAGACAGGCTGCTTCTTAGATGATATGAATGATTTTGCTGCATTTAATGAAGTGTATGGAAGATATTTTACAGAGAAACCGGCAAGAAGCTGCGTGGCAGTCAAGACACTTCCGAAAAATGTACTGTGTGAGGTGGAAGTGATCGCATATCTGGGATAGGGATGATTATCACGCAGGGGATCGTTGCCGGTGAAGTGCCGGTTTTTGGAAATCTGAAAATAGTTAGGACAGGGCGTATAACAGAAAGGTTGTACGCTCTGTTTTTTTGGCAAGGCCAAAAAACAGATCCTGTCGTGTTTGATGCATAAGACCAGAGAAAGTGCAGATACTAAGAAAAAACGGATCACAATGATCGGGTAAAAAGGAGCGTTTTTATGGATTATATGAGCTATATCAATGCATTCTGGGTAGGAGGACTGATCTGTGCGCTGGTTCAGATATTGCTGGAAAAGACGAAGCTGATGCCGGGAAGAGTCATGGTGCTTTTAGTATGTCTGGGGGCTGTACTCAGTGCGGCCGGGATCTATGAACCCTTCGTGGAATATGCCGGCGCCGGCGCCAGTGTTCCGCTAATGGGATTTGGCAATACACTGATGCGGGGTGTGAAAAAAGCAATCGACAGTGAAGGCTTTCTGGGAATTTTCAGAGGAGGTTTTCAGGCGAGTGCGGTCGGGATCAGTGCGGCTTTGGTCTTTGGCTACCTGGCAAGTTTTATATTCAAACCGAAGATCAAAAAATAGGCAAAGCTGCAGATATTGTCCGGATCATTCTTCAAAAGAGATGTGCAAAAGATCCAGCGATTTACGGAAAGCACTGTCCCATGCCTTCTCAAGAGATTTATCCGGTACAAAGGTCGTAAACGCGATACCGGTGATACAGGTCAGCTTCCCGTGCTCAAACCGGATGTTCAGTGCCAGGCATCTGACCAGACCGGGATCGATCTCCAACTCATTTTTTTCGATCAGCCGGCGTGTATATCCGGCATCTGCATGGAGCGTGAACTGAAAGGAGACCGGAGTCTGTTTCCCGGCAATTTGCGATAATAAGACCGGGCGGATGTCATGCCAGTTTACAAATTCGGGAAGCTCTGACGGTTTGCCGGGGCTTTCGTCAAAAAATTCTTTTACGGTCCGTCCATCAAGTTCTAACGTATAAAATGTCACAAGACGACCTTCTTCAAAGGAAAACCTGTCAAAGGTCTCACTGGTTAAGAGCAGATTCATAAACTGTTTAATATCCTTGATCAAATATGCGGTCATGTCCGGTTCCTTCCTGCAGAAAAAATGATATGCCTGCGCGACTGCCGATAAACTGTGTCAAACAGCAGATCACGGTTTGCACAAGAGTCAGTATAACATAAAACGGAAAGAAATGACAGCATGTAATCGAAACAGTTCTGATACTGTGGCATGCAGGAGCGTTCACTGTTTTTTTTACTTTATGAAAATGTGAATAATAACGGAATGTATCATATTGGGGGTTTTCAAACGTCACAGACTGTGCTATGATAAGCGGTAAAGAAAACTACATGTTGCACTAAGGAGACGTTATGAGTTATAGAATTGTATTGGATAGTTGTGGC
Source organism: Lachnospiraceae bacterium (assembly GCA_015056815.1). Classification (GTDB taxonomy): domain Bacteria; phylum Bacillota; class Clostridia; order Lachnospirales; family Lachnospiraceae; genus SIG333. Next base: position 55,180 of record SVFN01000028.1, read on the forward strand.
GATCTGACACCGGAGTTAAAAAAAGACCCGAATTATGAAAGTGTGCCGTTAGAGCTGGAGATCAATGGAGAACGTATCATCGATGATGAGACCTTCGACCAGCTTTCTTATATTAAAAAGGTTGCCGAGAGTCCCACCTGTGCCAAGACATCCTGTCCTTCACCGGAACGGTATCTGGAGTCGTATAAAGCCGATGTGGATCATGTGTATGTGGTGACATTGTCCGGCGCTTTGAGCGGAAGTTACAACAGCGCCGAGGTTGCACGTAAGATGTATGAGGAGCAGTACGGACCCGGCAAGGTGCATGTATTTGATTCCAAATCAGCCTGTTGCGGGGAGACTCTGATCGGCAGAAAGATCGAAGAATTTGAAAAATCCGGCATGTCTTTTGAAGAAGTGGTGGAAGCGGGAGAGAAGTTTGTCAAAAGCGTGGATACCCATTTTGTCCTGGATGATCTGGAGACTCTTCGCAAGAACGGAAGATTATCTTCTGTGAAGGCACTTGTGGCAAGCACATTAAATATCAAGCCTGTCATGGGAGCCATCGACGGCGTGATCGTACAGCGCGGAAAAGCGGTGGGACTCAAAAAAGCGTACCGCAAGATGATCGAGAATCTTATGGAAGATAAAAAGGGTGTAAATACCAAAGAACGCTCTCTGATGATTACCCATGTGAACTGCCCGGATAGAGCACAGCTTGTCAAGGAAATGCTTCTGGAGCAGTTGGAGTTCCGTGATATTACGATCGTGGACGCTATGGGAGTAGCTACGACCTATGCGAACAATGGCGGGATCGTGGTGACGGTTTAGACACAGTAACGCAACATTCCCACCGGTTACACCGGTGGGAATGTTATGCTATCCTAATATCTAATTCATTTCCAAAGAAAAATCTAAAACAATCGATTGATCTTCTCTCCGTTAAACAGCGTCACGGAAAGGCGATTGCTGTTCACGATATAGATTTTATTGACAATGATGTTTTTCTTCGGCACGACAAATTCTCCTGTGAGCATCAGCGTCTCACACAGATCATTGAAATCCCCGTAATGCTCATAGATCGTGCCGTCCTCTACCAGAACAGAATTGACGGAGCCGTCAAATCTGGCATAATAGACGGATTGCGGATCGATGTAATGTGTCTCTTCCTTCGTACGGATCTCCAGCTTGGCCGTGGTATGGGAATTGACATAACCGTATGCCTCTGTCACAAGGGTATCCAGATCCCCTTGTTTGATCGGTTTGTCGATGTGCCAAAGCTCCGGATGGGTATTTTCAATCTCTAATTTTTTCCCGTCCGGACGGCATACGCTGACAAGTCCGCAAGCACCGTGATCTTTCAGCGCAAGGATCATTTTTTCATAATCTGCAGGATCCATCGTAAAATCCAAGATGAACAGATTGTACTTCATGGGAGCCATAGTGGCAGATTCGATATTGCCGAAAGAGTCCACATAAAGCTGATCGATGATATCTTTGATGGTGTCGTTCGTGCGATCCATCAGTCGTTCCAATTGCTTACGGTCTGCAACATTATCCGCTACGATTGCTATGTACATATTCATTCCCTCATTCAAACAGTAATAAATCCATATAAAAAAGACTAAAAACCATGCATTATCTGTCATTATACCACGTTTGTGGAGAAATGTAAATTAGCAGTAATGATATCACACGTCCTAAAGTGTTACTATTCACAGCCGTTTTGCCTGTGAATAGCAACCCTAAAGTACTATTGGAGCTATGGCTTGTGCCGAACAAAACCGTCAGGGTAGAGCATGATACTGCAGCCACAACCATAATGCAAGGCAGACCTGCAAAATGAAGAGAAAGGGCATCCCGTAGCGGAAATACCAGTGTCTGGTCTTATGGTGAAAATGAAACATGCCACAGGTCGTGCCGAGAGAGCCGCCAAACAGTGCAAACGCAAAAAGAGTGGCCTCCGGAATCCGGAAAGCCCCCTTTTTTGCTTTGTGTTTGTCGATGCCCATTATGGCAAAACCTGCAAGATTGATAAGGATCAGGTAGGAAATAATGGTGATCGCAATATTCATATTAGTTGTTCTTTAATGCTTCCTGCATTTTCATGGCACGAACCTTTGTGGAAAGACCAAACAGATTGATAAAGCCCTCGGCATCGTGGTGATCATACAGATCGCCGGTGGTAAAGCTTGCAATACTCTCATTGTATAAAGAATACGGAGAAGTCGTGCCGGCCTTGATGATGTTACCTTTGTAAAGCTTGAACTTTACTTCGCCGGTCACATATTTTTGTGTGCTCTCGATGAATGCCTGAACAGCTTCTCTTAAAGGAGAGAACCATTTGCCTTCGTAAACGATCTGAGCGAACAGGTTGCCCATGTCCTCTTTTACGCGGTAGGTATCGCGGTCAAGGATCAGCTCTTCCAACTGCTGATGTGCTTCGTAAAGAATGGTTCCTCCGGGCGTCTCATAGACTCCGCGGCTTTTCATGCCGACAACACGGTTCTCAACGATATCGACAATGCCGATGCCGTGCTTGCCGCCTAATCTGTTTAACTCGCGGATGATATCGGAAACTTTCATTTCCTTACCATTGATGCTCTTGGGAACGCCGGCTTCGAAGGTCATGGTAACGTATTCGCCTTCTTCCGGAGCCTTCTCGGGAGTGGTACCAAGCACTAAGAGATGCTCATAATTCGGCTCGTTGCCGGGCTCTTCAAGTTCAAGACCTTCGTGACTGATATGCCACAGATTGCGGTCGCGGCTGTAAGAGTTATCTGCTGAGAACGGAAGGTCAATGCCGTGTTCTTTACAGTAAGCGATCTCTTCCTCGCGGGAATTCAAGGTCCATTTGTCATCACGCCATGCAGCGATGATCTTTAAATCGGGGGCGAGTGCCTTGATGCCTAATTCGAAACGGATCTGATCGTTTCCTTTTCCGGTAGCTCCGTGGCAGATTGCAGTAGCGCCTTCTTTACGGGCAATCTCCACAAGTCTCTTTGCAATGCCGGGACGTGCCATGGAAGTACCGAGCAGATATTTGTTCTCATAGACAGCATGAGCCTGTACACAGGGAACAATGTATTCATCACAGAACTCATCCGTAATATCTTCAATATATAATTTCTCTGCACCGGATAATTTCGCTCTTTCCTCCAAACCATCCAGCTCGCTCTCCTGACCGCAGTCGATGCAGCAGCAGATAACTTCATAATCATAATTCTCTTTTAACCACGGAATGATCGCAGTAGTGTCAAGACCGCCTGAGTAGGCTAAGATTACTTTTTCTTTCATAAAAATACGCCTCCATGTTCATCATCTTAATTGGTAATCATAAATCAGCGGATCAAAATCTGTTACAAACCGCTGTCAGACTTTACTATACATCAATGTGCCAAAGAATGCAAGCATGAATTTTTGCATAAAATACATGAATATTTCAAAAATAGTGAATAAATCAAAAAAAGAGTTGCATATTATGCAATAGACGCGTATAATTATGCGATATGACGAGCGGCGGTTTTCGACACATTAATATGGAAGATAAGACAGAAAAGAAGAAAGGGACGAGCAGATCTTTTCCGACCGTGAAAAGAATGCTATTTTATAGTTGAGATTTTTTCTTATTTAAAGTAAGATAGAGATTGGCTATGAATATTCTTGCCTGAGAGGATAAAAGGAACGGATTTCGGAAAACAATCGGATAGCCGGGCTGAACGGTCCTGATCCATAAAAACGATCGACAAGAAAGAAAAGAGGAATAAGAGTATGAAAGCAGGAATTATCGGAGCAACAGGTTATGCGGGAGGAGAGCTGGTAAGGATTTTACTGCAGCACCCGGAGGCAGAGATCAAATGGTATGGTTCAAGAAGCTATATCGATCAGAAGTATGCCTCCGTTTATGGAAATATGTTTGAGTTAGTGGAAGATGTCTGCAGGGGGGATGATCTTGCGGCACTGGCCAAGGAAGTGGATGTGATCTTTACGGCGACACCCCAGGGATTTTTATCCGGTGTTTTAACAGAAGAGATTCTTTCCGGGACAAAGGTAGTGGACCTTAGCGCGGACTACCGGATCAAAGATGTGGCGACCTATGAGAAATGGTACGGTATTACCCATCAGTCACCGCAGCTTATCAAAGAAGCAGTCTACGGGCTCTGCGAGATCAACCGCGAAGACGTAAAGAAGGCAAGACTGGTAGCCAATCCGGGCTGCTATACGACCTGTTCGATCCTGACGGCGTATCCTCTTGTAAAGGAAGGACTGATCGATACCGATACCTTGATCATTGACGCCAAGAGCGGTACCAGCGGTGCGGGACGCGGAGCGAAGGTCAATAATCTTTACTGCGAGGTAAATGAAAATATCAAAGCATACGGTGTGGCTACACACAGACACACACCGGAGATCGAAGAGCAGTTAGGCTATGCGGCAGGCAAAGAAGTGGTGTTAAACTTCACACCGCACCTTGTTCCCATGAACAGGGGAATCTTAGTGACGGAATATGCGAAGCTGAATAAAAAAGCAGACGGAACACTGCCTTCCTATGAAGAGATCAAAGCAGTTTACGACACTTATTATAAAGAAGAGAAATTTGTCCGCGTGCTGGAAAAAGATGTCTGCCCGGAGACGAAATGGGTAGAGGGCAGTAACTATGTGGATGTGAATTTCAAGATCGATGAGCGTACGGGACGCATCATCATGATGGGCGCTCTCGACAATATGGTCAAAGGAGCGGCCGGACAGGCTGTTCAGAACATGAATCTATTATTCGGTCTGAAGGAAGATACCGGTTTAAATCTTGTTCCCATGTTCCCGTAAAGAAGAGTAAGGAGAAAAAATGGCAAAGACAAGCTGTGATGACTGTAACAATTATGTATACGATGAAGACCTGGAATGCTATGTGTGTGAGCAGGACCTGGATGAAGACGAAATGTACCGGTTTTTGACCAGTGCATCCTTTGACTGTCCGTTCTATCAAAGCAACGATGAATATAAGGTAGTCAGACATCAGATGTAAAACGGATTTATGTGAGGAATAACCATGATAAGAGCAATGACGATAGAGGATTATGATAAAGTATATGAACTGTGGATGAAGATCAAGGGCTTCGGGATCCGGTCGGTGGACGATTCCAAAGAAGGTGTTGCCAAGTTTTTGAAACGCAATCCCGATACCAGTGTCGTATGCGAAATGGACGGGAAGATCGTGGGAGCGATCCTGTGCGGACACGACGGCAGACGGGGGTGTCTGTATCATGTGTGCGTAGACCCGGGCTACCGTTTAAGAGGGATCGGAAAGTCCATGGTAGTCTTTGCCATGGAGGCTTTACATAAAGAGGAAGTCAATAAGGTATCCCTGATCGCCTTTACCGAGAATGATATCGGTAACGCATTCTGGAAAGAGATCGGCTGGACGAAAAGAGAAGATTTAAACTACTATGATTTTACACTCAATACCGAGAACATCGTCCGGTTTAATCAATAAAGGCGGCTTCTCGTTTCTGGTACAAAGCAGTACGAGAGACTTTTATAACTGCAAAATATGTAACGCTTCCATACTGCGCATATTTTCGGGGAATATGCAGTTTGGAAGCGTTGCCAAAATAAATAATACAGTAAGGTTTTTGTAGAAGGAGAAGAAACACTATGGAACACAAAGACATGCAGAAGGTACTGGCAAAAGCAGAGGTGCTGATCGAGGCGCTTCCTTATATTCAGAAATTCAACAGAAGGATCATCGTGGTAAAGTATGGCGGAAGTGCTATGGCAAACGAAGAGCTTCAGAAAAATGTCATTAAGGATGTGACGCTTTTGAAACTGGTCGGCTTCAAGCCGATCATTGTTCATGGAGGAGGCAAGGAGATCAGCAAGTGGGTGCAGAAGGTTGGAAAAGAATCTGAGTTTGTAAACGGACTGCGTGTCACGGATGCGGAAACGATGGAGATCGCTGAAATGGTTCTGTCCAAAGTGAACAAACGTCTTGTGACCATGGTGGAAGAACTCGGAGTCCGTGCAGTGGGCATCAGCGGTAAGGACGGAGGCATGCTGCATGTGGAGAAAAAATACTCCGACGGCAAGGATATCGGATTTGTGGGAAATATCACAGAAGTAAATCCCAAGATCCTGCATGACCTTCTGGAAAAAGATTTCTTACCGATCGTAGCACCGGTCGGACTGGATGATGCATTCCATACCTATAATATCAATGCGGATGATGCAGCCTGTGCGGTGGCAAAGGCAGTAGGAGCCGATAAGCTTGTCTTTTTGACAGATATTGAGGGACTGTATGGAGATATCGATGATAAGGACAGTTTTATCTCAAGGATCAGCTGCTCCGAGGCAGAAAAACTGATCGACGGTGGCGTGATCGGAGGCGGTATGCTTCCGAAATTAAACAACTGTACTTCTGCGATCCGAAGCGGCGTAAACCGTGTGCATATTCTGGATGGACGTATCCCGCACTGCTTACTGCTGGAAATCTTCACGAAAGAAGGAGTCGGCACTGCGATCGTGGATGATGAAGACTATACGCAGATGAGTGAATAAGGAGATGAGTATTATGACAATGCAGCAATATATCGAGGATGCAGAAAAAGCGCTTCTTCATACCTATAACCGTTATCAGATCGTTCTTGACAAGGGTGAGGGCGTACATCTGTATGATCTGGAAGGAAAGAAATATCTGGATTTCGTTTCGGGGATCGCAGTCTTTGCACTCGGATACGGCAACCGTGAATATAATGATGCCCTGAAAGCACAGATCGATAAACTGTTACATACTTCCAACTACTATTACAATGTTCCGGCTGTCGAGGCGGCAAAGAAACTGCAGAAAGTATCCGGTATGGACCGGATCTTCTTTACCAACAGTGGAGCGGAAGCGATCGAGGGTGCGATCAAGGCGGCCAGGAAATATGCCTATTTAAAGGATGGAACGACCGATCATGAGATCATTGCGATGGAGCATTCTTTCCACGGTCGTACCATGGGAGCACTTTCCGTGACAGGCAATCCGCATTACAGAGAAGCATTTGAGCCGATGATCGGGAATATCCGGTTTGCACAGCTGAACGATATTGACAGTGTGAAGGCTCAGATCACTGATAAGACCTGCGCGATCATTTTAGAGACTGTACAGGGTGAGGGCGGTATTTATCCGGCAGAGGAAGCCTTTTTAAAAGAGCTTCGCGCGATCTGTGACGAGAAAGATATCCTTCTGATCCTGGATGAGATCCAGTGCGGCATGGGGCGTACCGGTTATATGTTTGCATGGCAGAAATACGGCGTGAAGCCGGACATCATGACAAGTGCGAAGGCGTTGGGATGCGGTGTCCCGGTGGGGGCTTTTATGATGACGGAGAAAGTCGGACAAAGCTCTCTTGTGGCCGGAGATCATGGTTCTACCTATGGCGGCAACCCGTTTGTGTGTGCGGCGATCTGCAAAGTTCTGGAGCTGTTTGAGAAAGAAAACATTCTGGAGAATGTAAAACAGACAGGCGATTATCTTTTTGAAAAACTGGAAGAGCTTGTAAAGGATTACGATTGCATTAAGACGCACAGAGGTGTGGGTCTGATGCAGGGACTGATCTTCAAAGAGCCGGTGGCACCTGTCATTAATAAAGCACTGGAAAAAGGACTGATCCTGATCAACGCCGGAAGCAATATCATCCGGTTCGTTCCGCCGCTCATCATTTCCAGAGAAAACGTGGACGAGATGATAATGATCTTGAGAGAATGTCTGAAGGAAGCGGCTCTGTAATCCGAAAGTACGGGAATTACTTAGGGCTGTGATCCGAAGTGACAGGAATGAAACCGGTAAAATGGGCAGCGATCGGAAAAAATCGTCTGAATCATGACAACGCTTTGCGAAACCGATGGGATCGCAAAGCGTTTTGATACTCTGTGCATGGACAGACAAACAATGTTTCGTAAAAATGCAATAACAGGGAGGCAACATGAGAGGCAGGCTATATCGGCTGGGTTTGTGCGTGATATTCGTGGTGTTACTTTTATTACAGGGGGCATACGAACCGGTACAGGAGGTATTGGCACCGGCAGAAGGCGTGGATGCTTTGTATGTCTGGTATACGGATGAGGCACTGACGGATTATCTGAACAGAGTGGCACTCACATTTAAAGAGAAACACAATGGCCAGATCATTGTGGTGCCCAGACTTGCATCAGGTCCGGAATATCTGGAGCAGATCGATGACAGCAGGAATACGCCGGAGACGGCAGATGTTTATCTTTTAAGCAATGATGCATTGGGAAAGGCTTATCTGGCGGGACTGGCAGTACCGTTCGAAGGAGAGATGAAGTCTTTGATCACACAAGATGATTATCCGGAGACTGCGTTGCGGGCGGTTACCTATGAAGACAAGCTTGTGGGGTGTCCGTTCTATTATGAGACTGCGATCTTTCTTTGCAATGAGACATACCTGAATCAGATGGCCCGGACGGCGGTGGCGGCGCAGGCAGATGCGGCCGAAGGAGAGGCGGCGATGCAGGCGGTCGCATCCATGAGCGATGAGGAACTGGCGGCGCAGGTAAGCGGGAATGCAATAGAAGACGGGACAAATGACGCAGAAGATCCGGTGAGTGTCAGCGGAAATATTCTCGAGGATCAAAAGGCGCAGATGATCCCCAGGATGATCGAGGATATCATGAATTTTGCGGAAACCTATGATGCGCCGGAGAATGTGGATTCCATTTTGAAATGGGATGTATCGGATATTTTCTTTGATTATTTTTTTGCGGGAGACTGTATTGGAGTCGGAGGAGAGAACGGAGACAGCAAAGAGGTAATCGATATTTATAATCCGCGGGCGGTGGAAGCCCTTACCCTCTATCAGCAGTTAAATCAGTTTTTCTCCATGGAGACATCATCGACGACGTATGAGTCGGTACTCAATGATTTTATCGAGGGAAAGACGGTCTTTACCATCGCGACGACGGATGCAGTCGAAAAGCTGGAAGCTGTGAAGAAAGAAGGCAGATTTCCCTATGATTATAAAGTGCTTGCACTTCCCGACATCAGGCAGGACATCGTGGCAAGGAGTCTGTCCGTAACCTATGCGACAGCCGTGAGCGGCTATACGCAGAATCGGGAGCTGGCACAGGAACTCGCGGTTTATCTGACGAAGCCGGCAGACGATCATTTCTATGATAAAACCGGGAAAGTGCCTGCATACAAAAAAGCGCTCGGATCGGATGATACCATGACGGCGATCCTTACAGAATACGAAAGGAGCGTACCGCTTCCCAAACTTCTTGAGACCGGGAATTTCTGGATCCATCTCGAAGCGGTCTTTACCCGCATCTGGAATGGGGAAGATGTGGAGAGTGAATTAAAAAAACTGGATGAACAGATGAAGGGGCTGTGAAAAAAGCATAGCCTGAAAAACAAAGAGGGATCAAGGGTTATCAAAACCCAAGATCCTTCTTTTG
>SVFN01000062.1 GCA_015056815.1 Lachnospiraceae bacterium
ATCTTATACGAACATTGCATGATGATGGGGAAAAGGGTTAGAAAAATGGTGGCATAAGCAGATGGGGTCAGCAATTATAAACTGATACCCAGATGATGGACTTCAACATGACAGTTGAAATATCCATTGTCTGGGTATTTCTATTGTCAGGAGGAATCTATCATAATGTATGGAAGGGATATTAACAGGAAAAAGCTAAACGATAATCCGGTTGTCGAAACCATCTATGGTGAAACAGTGGGATTTACACTTCCCTTTAGGATAAAACTATTCGAAAAATGGAAAGAAAACCCTACCCCTGAAACCATAGAGGAAGAGCTTAAGAAAGTTGATATTCTGGCAATAGACCTCTTATCCCATTCATTTAAAGATATATGTGCAAGATTCAAATACGGCGGATATCCTCTTCCTACAGAAAAATCTCACCCTGAAATAGATCCGGAATATAAAGAAACTAATCCTTTGATACTGTCAGGGAAGTTTTACAGAAAGAAACGAGGATTCGGAATGACGATAGATCCCGGCTTTCGCCAAGAATTAATGGAAGCTTACCCTGACACATCAATTGAAGATATGTTAAGGCGCAATGGGATTGATCCACTTGATGTCGGATGTGAAAGAATCGGCAGATTGGAACAGGCTTTTAAGAGAGAAATATTCAGACGATATGCTGCGTCTGAAGGTGTTTCAAAAGTCGAGGATCATGTTTCTGCAGCCTCTCCAAAGCTCTTAGAGAATCCCTATGTAGAAAAGATAGTACGTGGAAATCTGTACATGAAAAATGCCTTCTTTAATGAGGTATACATGATACCCATTCCGCTTTCAAAGATTTTTGAGATATACGGAATTGATGATAGCTTGGTGAATACCTGGAGTAAAACGCGGATCAATTCATCTTTGCTAGCATGGAAGCCTTTAGAGACAGAGGTTATTCCATGTAATGAAGGCATTTTGAAGATACAGAATAGACGGGCTTCTATGATGTTCCAGGAAGTAAGAAAAGGTTTTTGCGAATTAGGACAGATATTCAAAACTGACAATTATGATATTCAGCGCAAAGTTTGTCGATGGGCAGATGGACTCCCCAGTGATCCTTGGGGATACTATTCTAGAAAAAGAATACTGAAACTGATGGATTTATCAAAAAGCCGCTATTACGCACTGCTACATAATGAAACATATGGAACAGGCAAAATTAACAGGTGTCGCAGAGATGAGGAAGATATAGCAATAATTCGCCAGGTACTTGCATACAAAGGCTTTGAGAAAGGTATACGCCAGGTATATATGCTTATGCCAAGGGTTACCGGACAGTCTTTTAGCATGTACAAGATACGCAGGCTTATGAATAAATACGGAATCCGAACAACAATAAGACGTCCCAGCCGGAATAGAAAAGCAATGAAAGAACTCATAGCGAGAAACCAAAAAGCCAACCTCATCATGCGGAGATTCAGGCTTCACAGACCCAATGAAATAAGGCTTACAGATGTGACATATCTTGACTATGGTGATGATCTGCGTGCCTATGGTTCAGCATCTGTGGATCCGGTTACAGGCAGACTCATATGCTTCATTGTCAGTGAAAACAATGATCTTCAGCTTGCGCTTGATACCCTGGCAGCAATGGATTCTTACCCCGCCAAAAGTGGTGCAATACTTCATTCCGACCAGGGCATGCTTTACATGAGTGATGACTTTCAGGCTGCAGTTGTTGAACGAGAACTTACGCAGTCAATGTCAAGACGCGGGAACTGCTGGGATAATGCAGTTCAGGAATCATTCTTTGGACATTTTAAAGATGAGTGCCCTTATGAAGCTTGTAAATCTTTGGATGAGTTGCAGGAATGTATTGATAGATATGGCTTTTACTATAATAATGAAAGAGGCATGTGGGATAGAGAAAAGATGACACCTGCAGAGTATGAACAATACCTGGAACAGATGAGTGAAGCAGAATTCGCCAAATATCTGGCGAGAGAAGAAGAACGCTTTGAAAAGATGAAGGTAAAGTCAGCAAAAAACGCTCACATGGCTGCAAGAAGCTATAAGGAGTTTACAGAAAAAAGTATTGGGGGATTAAACGATGAAACTGGTGGATCATTCAAAAAAGTATAAATATGAGGACGGCAGTGACAGACCTGATGAAAAGATCATTCCCTTTCTCGATAATGAGTTTGTTACTGGCTTCAAAGAGGACAGGATCTTCTACTCTAAAGACTTTGACATTGCCCTGTACAAGAAAATCCATGATGAAGGAATGACATATGTTCAGGCTTATAATGCGCTTGGATTTGACACAAATATCTTGGGAGAAGACCGAGCCTATTCAGCCGGAAAGCGCGTAATGCAGAAGGCCAGAGACAACAAACTTTTTACTGTAGATGAGACGAATTATGACGGCTCCGTCTCCCGTGAACAGATGGGAAATCTCACGCCAGAAGAAGAACGGGCATATCTTGTAGCGCGTAACCACTATCTTGAAGAAATGCTTTTGGCTCAAAAAAAAATCCGATCCGAATTGGAGGAGTACTTTACCTGATTGAGGAAAAGGAAATCCGGGCAGACAGATTTGTTATGGTTGATTCATTCATAAATAAGCAGAAGTCGAAACTCAATGGGTATAACGTTTCACAATGCCTGCGTATGTTTGGAGTGTCTGACTCTGGCTACTATGCATGGAAAGGCCGTAAGGAAGATATATTTGGAAAACAGGCGGAGAAAAAAGCCGACAGGGATGCAATCAAAGAACTTATGCGTAGGATTATCATTGCCAGAAATGGCGTGGTTCCTGGGAAAAGGACATTCAGGGTGGAGCTTTTTAGAAGATTTGGCAGGACTGTGAATACCAAAAAGATAGCGGCGCTTATGGCTGAGATGAACATACAGGCACAGATGCCGCATAAAGATGCATATAAGCATCAGGCATCACATAATCACGTGTGCGCGGCGCCGGTAAATGCGGTGAACCAGAACTTCTTCATCGCTCCGCGAAGAGTTATTCTTTCAGATATAACATATCTTTACTATGGTGAATATCGGACCACTTTTTATCTGTGCGTATTCAGAGATGCCTATACTCGTGAAAACCTTGGTTGGAGCATAGGGAGATATATGTCTCTAAAACTCGTAGAAGAAGCCTACCGGGATATGATGAGTGGTCATGCTGGCGAACTTGCGGAAGTCATGAGGACCAATGAAGTTTATGTGCACCATGATCAGGGGAGCCAGTACCTTGCCACTTCCTTTACTGAGCTACTTCACGATGATGGCTTTGTACAGTCTGTATCAGCCAGAGGCAATTCTCAGGATAACGCACCTATGGAGAGCTTCTTTGGGAGGCTTAAAACAGCCATCCTCGATATGGTTGCTATGTGCAGGGATTTTACGTCTGCAAGACAGCTTGTGGATGGTTACCTTAAGGCATACAATTCAGAGCATTATCAGTATGATCTTGCAGGACTTACTCCTGAGGAATTCTATCAGTATGCCACAACGGGAGTCTATCCACTTGACAACTACTTTGGTGTTCCTGCATCAATTATGATGACAGGTGGTGATCTGAAGAAAGTAAGACGCAGATATGCTGATGAAGAAGCTGCAGCTCGCAGAGAAGCATCCCAAAAGCATCGTGAAGAAAAAAGGCTTGTTGATCCTGAAAAAGTAATACTTCGTGACCAACGCCTTCTTAAGTCAGTAATAGATAAGTGGAAGGATAAGGAAATGACAGCATCTAATCAGATCACAAAAATGCAGGCTGTCCTGGAAAAGGCCAAGAGCGCTCTTCAGTTCATAAAGTCACTTACAGAAGACAAACGCTCTGAGCTTAAAGAACCACTTGCATGGAGAAAATATACTGAATTAAGTTATGTATTCATAATGAACGAACTGTTCTGACCTATATATTCTTCAAAATCTTATATTTTTAAATACTTTACAGCTGTATAATAAACGCAGCTGTATCGTGGCAGTAAGGGTCTGGCTTATCGCAAATGCGAGTTCACCTCACTCTCTGACGGTACAGCTTTTTGATTGCCAGGGAATCCTCTGGCCTATTTGTTGTACCCTCTATCATTATCCCCTACAAAAAGCCATAAAAAAGTACTACTGTCAACCTAAAGTCTATCGTAGTACTACTTAAAATCCATCACTGTCATATATATTTTTGCACTGTCTATTATGATTCCATTCAACCTTAAAATCTGTCACAAAAAAGTCCTTGACTTTCGAACCGGTTTATTAGCTGGCCCTTATATTTACATTGACATGTAGTCAGTGACTACATATAATAAAAACAGAAACACACGCATTGACT
>SVFN01000063.1 GCA_015056815.1 Lachnospiraceae bacterium
AGGTAAATAAGGGATGCCCACATCTGCCAGAAAAAGATTTGCTTGAATATATGGGCTTTCCAAGCAATTGGGAAAAGGTAACTAGATATAAAAAATAACAGAATGAAATAAATCATTAAGCTATAAGGCTGAAAAGGGTGTTACGCATTTGTGACACCCGTTCTCTTCATTTGGGAAGAGTATTATCTAGTGATATTATGCGTATGTCAATTAAATAAGGAGATATGGAAATGGAAGTGGTTATTCGAAAAGTTCAGCAAGGTGATGCTAGAGATCTTGCTTATATTCAAACTGAAAGTTGGAAAGCAGCTTTTGCGAGCATCCTTGAAGCTGAAACGTTGACAAAATGTACTAATATAGAACGAGCGACCGCTATGTATCAGAGACTTTTAGATGAGAATAAGGGGAATGGATATCTTCTCATAGTGGACGGAAAATCGCATTGCATCGCATATTGGGATGCAGCAAGAGACTCCGAGTTTGTCGGAAAGGCAGAACTTATTTGTATTCACAGTCTACCTGACAATTGGCGTAAGGGCTATGGAAGTCAGATGATGGATCGGGTTCTGAAAGACATCAAGGAAGCGGGTTATTCCGAAGTGGTTCTATGGGTGTTCCGGGAAAACCTTCGCGCCAGAGCTTTTTATGAAGCAAACGGGTTTGCGTTGACAGATTTTTCAAAGCTTGCTTTTGATACAGAAGAAGTCCTTTATTCTAAAGGATTATAATAGGACAACTTCAAGTTTGTCGGGATGAACGTTGGAACATAAAATTGGAATTTATTATTTTGAAACTTTAATTGTCGGAATGAAATATAGATGGGGAGGTTTTAGATATATGTGGATCATATTTGCACTGTTATCTGCTGTATTTGCCGCATTAACATCAATATTGGCTAAGATAGGAATCGAAGGAGTGGATTCTAATCTGGCTACGGCCATCCGAACCGTGGTAGTGGTTGGAATGGCCTGGATTATGGTATTCATAACTCATGCACAGAGCGGGTTATCGACGATCGGCAAAAGAAGTTGGATATTTCTTATTCTCTCAGGTCTGGCTACGGGTGCTTCGTGGTTATGTTATTACAAAGCATTACAGTTGGGAGAAGCTTCTAAAGTAGTACCTATAGACAAACTCAGCGTGGTGATCACTCTGGTTCTGGCATTTGTGTTCCTGCATGAGCAGTTTACTGCAAAGTCAATTATGGGATGCATCCTGATCGGAGCGGGGACGCTGCTGATGGTAATATAATATTCAGGCATTATCAAACAAGGCGGCAAGCAATGAAGCAATATATTGTTGATGCTTTTACAGACAAGCCGTTTTCCGGAAATCCGGCGGCTGTTTGTGTAATGGATAAATGGCCGAAAGAAGACTTCATGATGAAGCTGGCTATGGAGAATAATCTGAGTGAGACAGCGTTTATTGTTAAAGAGGAACAGGGCTATCACCTCAGATGGTTTACCCCCGGATCAGAGTAAACTTGCCGGGCTGCCCGGGCGTGGACAGAATGTTACGGCAAAAGGAAAAGATACAGACTGCGTATCGAGGAGTTTCTTTCCCAAACTCTTAGTTCCGGAAGATCCCGTGTGCGGTTCTGCGCATTGCCAGATAGCTGATTACTGATTACTGGTCAAAAGAATTAGGAAAATCAGAGATTCATGCGTACCAGGCATCGAAGAGAGGCGGGCATCTATATTGTGAACTGCTTGATCATGGGAGAATAAAAATTAGTGGAGAGGCTACCTTGGTTGCTATCTCGGATATCGTTGTTGTTTTTTAACTTCGAAGTAAATTGCACAAATGGGGGTTTATGATGAAATGCTTTCTGGGAAGGACTGAAAAATGAAATTAAGAAAAATAAACGAGAATGATGTAGATGCTCAGTGGGCTTATACTACTTCGCTACCAGCAGATGAGAATGGGCTGACAAATCCTTATAATGGGGTCTCTTTTGAAGAATACCGAGACAAGGTGCTTCCAACACTGATATCATATGAACACCCCGTAGATATGCCTGATTGGTTTGTGCCGGAGACATATTACTACTTGTGGGATGAAGATCATCTAATTGGAGAATTCAGAATTAGACATCATTTGACAGATGCACTTCGTGAAGGGGCCGGTCATATAGGATACAGCATTTCAAAAGAGTATCGCGGTAAAAGCTACGGGACAGAAGGGTTAAGGCTGACAATTGAAATTGCAAAAGAAATTGTTCCTGAAGAAGAGATTTATCTGCGCGTTAACAAGGACAATGCTGCATCACAGAGGGTAATGATCAAAAACGGAGCTTACAGAGCAGGAGAAGATGAAGGACATTTCTTTATGAGAATAAGAAAGACTTCGGCTAAGCAGATGCAACTTATTAACGATGACTACATTGGACATGTAGAGAAGCTTCGCCACGCATGCAGAGGAATTCTTTTCAGGGAAGGAAAAATTCTTTTATGCCATGAGCCTAAAAGTGGACTTTATATTATTCCGGGTGGTGGCGTAGAGGAAACTGAAACCTATGCAGAATGCTGCGAGCGTGAAATGCTGGAGGAGACCGGATACAGGACAAAAGCAGTGAGCGGATATCTTGATATAGAAGAGTTATTCGATGTGTGGAGGCACATTAACCACTATTTCATATGCGAACTGATTGAAGATACCGGCTGTCAACATCTTACAGAAGCGGAAAAACTAGCAGGTTATACAAGGGTGTGGATACCTCTGCAGCAGGCCATAGAAATATTCAGCAAATATGAAGATTATCGTGATAAGGACATTGCTGTTTATGGATTGTACAAACGCGAATATACAGCACTAAAAGAGTATGAAAAGACTATTTGAAATAGATCTAAAAGACTATAAAAAAACGGATTCTGTTTTTCGAAGACCATCAGCCAGAGCTATCATTATCAAGGGTGATAAGATAGCTCTTGTATATAGCAAACGAGAAAAATACTATAAATTTCCCGGAGGCGGAATACATGATGATGAAGATAAAAAAGAAGCTTTGATCCGCGAAGTTCGGGAGGAAGCTTGTTTTTTCCCTTATCAGCGCTCGTAAAGTGCTATGGGATGATATAGCATTCCCAATCGATATTTGTAGGGCTCTTCTATAAGCGAAAAGCTTGATAACTTCAAATTGCCAGAGGACATGATGAGAAAGAAATTATTATTATTTAT
>SVFN01000029.1 GCA_015056815.1 Lachnospiraceae bacterium
CGGGCTTCTACCAGTATAACATATCTTTCCGCTTTCGGCAGTCTATAAAAGAAGGGAAACACTGTCCGTGTTTCCCTGTACTTTATCCGCTGATATCCGTTCGCTTCTCTGTCTGTATCGCCAGCACACCGCCCTTTTCAAGAACGCTTCCCGCATCCGCGTTTCCCGCTTTCTCGGAAGTCTGCTTTCCAAGCTTCACCGAATCTTTCGGATCATTCCCATCCGGTTCTGTATCGTCTTTCTTTTCCGGAAGACCTTTCCTTTTCCGAAAGATCTCCATAAACTCCTTACCCGTAATGGTCTCTTTCTCGATCAGATGCTCTGCCAGCTCATCCATCAGCTTGCGGTTTTCTTTTAATAGCCGCTTCGCTTCTTTGTAACTGTTTTTGAGGATCTTCATCACCTCGGTATCGATATCCGCCGCTGTCACATCCGAACAGTTCATAGCCGCCCTGTGATCAAGATACTGGCTTTCGATCGTCTCTAAGCCCATCAGTCCGAAACGCTTGCTCATACCATACTGGGTTACCATGGCTCTGGCGATTCCCGTCGCTTTCTCAATATCGTTGGAAGCCCCTGTCGTCACCGTATCGAATACGATCTCTTCCGCCGCACGTCCGCCCAGAAGGCTGACCAGCATATCTCTAAGCTCTGCTTCCGTATTCAGATATTTCTCTTCCTCCGGCACATGCATCACATAACCCAAAGCTCCCATGGTACGCGGAACGATCGTGATCTTCTGCACCGGCTCTGAATTTTTCTGTAAAGCGCTGATCAAAGCATGCCCCACTTCATGATAGGAGACGATCCTGCGTTCCTCTTTGCTCATGATGCGGTCTTTTTTCTCTTTACCCACAAGGACAACTTCCACTGCATCAAACAGATCCTTCTGGCAGACAGCCTTCCTTCCTTCCTTCGCTGCATTGATCGCCGCCTCATTGATCATATTTGCAAGATCCGATCCCACAGCTCCGCTGGTCGCAAGTGCGATCGCATCCAGATCCACGGTTTCATCCATATTAACACCCTTGGAATGTACCTTTAACGTATCCACACGTCCCTTCAGATCCGGTTTGTCCACAATGACACGTCTGTCAAAACGCCCCGGCCTCAGCAGCGCTTTGTCCAGGATCTCCGGTCTGTTGGTCGCTGCCAGGATCAGAATACCTTTTGATGTATCAAATCCATCCATCTCGGAAAGAAGCTGATTCAAGGTCTGTTCTCTTTCCTCGTTTCCGCCGCCGTATTTACTGTCACGGCTTCGTCCGATGGCATCGATCTCATCGATAAAAATGATACAGGGTGCATTTTTGTTTGCTTCCTTAAACAAGTCTCTTACCCTGGACGCTCCGACCCCGACATAAAGCTCAATAAAATCCGAACCCGCCAGTGAGAAAAACGGCACATGTGCCTCTCCTGCCACGGCTTTGGCCAGCAGGGTCTTACCGGTACCGGGCGGTCCCACTAACAGCGCTCCTTTCGGGAGCTTTGCCCCGATCTTGGTATACTTATTCGGATTATGCAGAAAATCCACGATCTCCTGCAGGGATTCTTTTGCCTCTTCCTGCCCGGCAACATCCTGAAACGTTACGCCTGTCTCCTTCTGAACATAGACCTTTGCCGTACTTTTACCGACTCCCATCGGTCCACCGCTTCCGCCCATTTTGCGAAACAGAAAACTCAAAGCGATCCACAGGATGACGATCGGCAGTGCATATGTCAAAAGGATCGAAAGTAAAAAACTGGAATTATCCGGTATTTCTGCCGAATAACGAACCTCATGTTCATTCAGAAAACTGACCAGATCGGGATTATCCACGATCCCGGTGTAATAAGTGGTCTTGTTCTGGCTCATTCTGTAGGCATTCAGGAACGCATCTGCGCTCTCTTCTTCCTGTTGCACTATTTTGGGCACAATATTGATCTTGTCATTGGTGATCTGTACGCTTTCTACCTTGCCCGCCTCCACCATGGCCAAAAACTGATCATACGAAATTTCTCTTGAGGTCGACTTATTCATGTAGTTCACAAAGAAACTCATGCAGACCAACGTGATCAGGCTGGCTATCAAAAGCAAAAACAGGCTCTGTCTTTTCTGGGAATTTCCATTATTATTGTTATTATTACCGGAATTCCCGTTATTGTTCTGATAATCCTGATTATCCATTTTCTCCTCCTGTATGATTGATAACTGCCGTTTCTTCTATATAATAGTATGGCATATCCGCCCGAAAAAGAAACCGCTGTTTTTGATTACACATCTGCCTGCCGGCATTCTGACCGGAACGCTCCGAAACAGAATGCCACCATGCTTTTACTATTATAGAGACAGAAATTCCGAAAATCAATATATTCTTTGTGAAAAAGGAGACATAAGTCTAAAAGTTTCATAAAAATTTTTGCTTTTTTTCTGTTGTAAGGTAGATTTTTCATTTTTTTCATTATATAATGGTCTAATATGGTTCGTACCAAACAACAGTAACTCAATCATAATAAGGAGATTTGATATGGCAGTAAAGTACGTTTTTGTCACAGGCGGTGTGGTTTCCGGTCTTGGCAAGGGTATCACAGCGGCATCCCTTGGCCGTTTATTGAAAGCACGCGGCTACAAAGTCACCATGCAGAAATTTGACCCTTACATCAATATTGACCCCGGCACAATGAACCCGATCCAGCACGGCGAGGTTTTTGTTACCGATGACGGTGTTGAGACAGATCTTGATCTGGGTCATTATGAGCGTTTCATCGATGAAAGTCTTGACCGTAATTCCAATGTGACCACCGGTAAGGTTTACTGGAGCGTGTTGCAGAAAGAGCGTCGCGGAGACTATGGTGGAGGTACCGTTCAGGTCATCCCGCATATCACAAATGAGATCAAAAGCCGTTTTTACCGTAATTTTACAGATAATGAGACGCGTATTGCCATTATAGAAGTCGGCGGTACGGTGGGTGATATCGAAAGCCAGCCTTTTTTGGAATCCATCCGCCAGTTCATGCATGAGGTAGGCGAAAAAAATGCCTGCCTGATCCATGTTACATTGATCCCTTATCTCCGTGCTTCACAGGAAATGAAGACCAAGCCCACCCAGGCTTCGGTCAAAGAACTGCAGGGAATGGGTATTCAGCCTAACATCATCGTGTGCAGGAGTGAGCTGCCGCTTGACCAGCAGTTAAAAGATAAGATTGCCTTGTTTTGTAACGTTCCCAATAAGCATGTCCTTCAGAATCTGGATGTGGAATATTTATATGAAGCTCCTCTTGCCATGGAAAAAGAACATCTGGCACAGGTTGCCTGTCAGTGTCTGGGACTTGACTGTCCTGAACCGGATCTGACCGAGTGGGAAAACATGGTAAAAGAATTGCGTAATCCCAAGCATGAAGTCCGGATCGCTCTGGTCGGCAAATATGTACAGCTTCACGATGCCTACTTAAGTGTCGTAGAAGCATTAAAGCACGGCGGCATTTTCAACAATACGACTATTGATCTTCAGTGGGTGGACAGTGAAACTCTGAATGATGAAAATGCAGAAGAGGTACTCGGTTCCGCCAACGGCATTCTGGTTCCCGGCGGCTTCGGCGACAGAGGTATTGAAGGCAAGATCTCAGCCATCACTTATGCACGTACACACAATGTTCCGTTCCTCGGTCTTTGTCTTGGCATGCAGCTCTCCATCGTAGAATTTGCCCGCAATGTGATCGGTTATAACGATGCCCACAGTATCGAACTGAATCCTTCCACCACACACCCTGTCATTGCCCTGATGCCGGATCAGAACGGTGTGGAGGACATCGGCGGAACATTAAGGCTTGGTTCCTACCCCTGTGTGCTGGATAAAGATTCCAAAGCCTACGCACTCTATGGAGCCGAAACCATTCACGAGCGTCACAGACATCGTTATGAAGTCAACAATGATTACCGTTCGGCGCTGATTGAAAACGGCATGAAGCTTTCCGGTCTCTCACCGGACGGCAGGATTGTGGAAATGTGTGAACTTCCCAACCATCCGTTCTTCGTAGCCACACAGGCTCATCCCGAGTTCAAGAGCCGCCCCAACAGACCTCATCCGCTGTTTCAGGGCTTTATCGAAGCATCATTAAAACAGAAAGAATCCTAAGCAGATACAAGACCACATTTTCTTCGGAATTTGTGGTCTTTTTTACTGTTTTTTTATGGATTTCACCCGCATTTTATGGTACTATAGTAATGTATTTATATAAGTAAAAATTTGTATTCGGGGAAACATCAGTTACGCAGTTTCCTTTCGATCGTCCTTCCCTCTTTCACACAGCGAACGAAAGGATACAACAAGATTTTAGCAGAAAGGACGGTGCTATATGAAAGCTCCCAAATCAAACCGTACAACACAAACGGAGGTTACTTCTCCTCCCGAAAATGCAGAACCTAAAAGAAGTACATCCCATCGTCGATCCGCCGGCAGCAGAAGGCGTGGGAAACAGTCCAAAACAACAAAGCCCAAGCGGCATGGTGTCAGCATTTTTGCAATTCTTTTGCTGTTATCCATCCTTCCTCTGGTGGTTTCGATCTCCATTATCAGTATTTCCTCATCCAGTATCGTTCGGAACAAACTTGAGAGCAGTACGAAGGAAGCGCTTTCCATTGTAGCCGGCAATCTGGCAAGCTATTGCAAAGAGAACAAAATTAACGCCATTAATGCCAGCGGCTATTACGATTTCATCGATTCGCTTCAGGACCGCGGCATTGAAATGGCGATCATCGCAGAGGGAATGCCCTGTGCGACTTCCATAAAAAACGAAAATGATTACCGCATCCGTGAAATCGATCTGAGTACTGATCCGAACGATATTCAAAACGGATACTACAATGACAATCTTGTGATCAATGAAAAAATATATTGCGGATACTATGTTCCGATCGAGGCTGAAGGAAAGGTTACTGCCATGGCTTTTGCCGGTCAGCTTAAAGATGATATTTCCACTTCCGCCAATGATCTGACCGGATTTTTCGTGATCATGGCCGTCGTACTGATCGTAATCTCAACGCTCATTGCTCTGTTGGTGAGCCGCGGACTTGCCAAGTCCTTAGAGCTTATGGACAAAAATATCAATATTCTTGCAGGCGGCGATCTGAGTAAGCAGAATGTACGCAAATCCAGCGTCCGGGAGATGTATAATCTGACACTGGCCACTTCCAAGATGCAACAGAGTTTATCCGAAACCATTGGCGAGGTAAAGGATGTTTCCAAGGATCTGGTCGAAAGCATTTCCGAAGTGACACAGCGAAGCGACAGCAGTGCTGCCAATGCCAGACTCATCACTTCTTCCATGGAGCGGATGTCACAATCCTCTGCGCAGATGGATGAAAATGTACAAAACATTAATGTGCAGATGCTGGAGATCGAGAATTGTGTCAATGATATTTCCGATAGTGTGGATCACCTGTATCATAATTCCGATAATCTTCTTCAGACCAACGGAGAAGCAACGGAAAGCATGGATATCATCATGAAAAACAGTCGCAAATCTGTCGATGCGGTTGAGAATATCTCTTCCCAGATCAACCACACCAACGACTCCATTGCGCAGATCCATAAAGCTGTAGAACTGATCATCTCTATCTCCGATGAAACAAATCTCTTAAGCCTGAACGCTTCCATAGAAGCTGCCAGAGCCGGAGATGCCGGAAGAGGTTTCGCAGTCGTTGCAGAAGAGATCCGTAAACTTTCCGAGCAGAGTGCGGAAGGCGCTGAGATGATCAAAAACCTTGCTCATACGATTGCAGTAGAAAGCTCCAAATCCGTGGAACTGGTCACAGCACTGCATAACCTGATCGCGCTGGAGCAGCAAAGCATTACCAAGACACAGACACAGTTTGAAGAGCACAGTAAAGAGATCAAACTGTCGGTAGATGAGATCCGTTCCATTACCGATAAGATTGAAAATCTGACAAATTACAAGAACAACATCGTAAGCAACGTACAGATCTTGAGCGGCATCAGCGAAGAGAATTCTTCCAACAGTGAAGAAGTGAATTCTCATATTGTTGAAATCATCGATGGCGTACAGATCGTCAATGACCAGTGTGAGATCATGAACGGCATGGCCGGTAAGCTGATTGACTCTGTAGCATATTTCCATGATGAGGCAGCTCTGAATTGATCGTTTCTCTTTTCCATTCTTTAGAGCGAACGCGCCGCCGGGCGCACCTAAAAATGGCTGTGGGAATCTCCCACAGCCATCTTTCATTTTTAACTCTTTTATTTCACTTTTACTGTCGCAGCCTGTCCTTTTTTCTTAAGAAGCTTTTGATAGTTTTTCTTTAGTTTTTTCGGAACCTTGATCGTTGCTTTCTTATGAATACCCTTAAAAGCATTCTTGCCGACTTTCTTAAGTACTGTTGATTTGATCGTAATCTTCTTTAAATTCTTATCTCCCTTAAAGGCATTTGCTCCAATCTGCGTAACCTTTGCCGGAATGACGATCTTTGTCAGAGCAGTACAGCCGCTGAAAGCATTCTTACCAATCTTGACAACGCCTGCCGGAAGTGAAATACTTTTCACTTTCTTATTTCCTTTAAATGCATTGTCTGCAATTCCTGTCACGGTATAAGTGATTCCTTTGTCTGTAACCGTTACCGGAACGGAAACCTTCTTTGCATTTTTATCTGTAGTCTGCTTAAACGCCACCTCCGGTGCCGAAGCATTTGCCGAGGTCACTATAAAGCTGTTTGTTCCTGCTATGATCACCGTGCCGACCGCTGCAGGCTTCTTTACATCTGTCTGCGTTTCTTTCTTTCCTTCTTCTGCCTTCTTTGCTTCCTCAGCCTTCTTATCATTATAAGTCTTTTCTGCATTTTCCAGCGTTTTCAGGATGTTGGACGGTACCAGTACCTTCTCTTCATCAGTAAGCTTCTCATATGCTTCCTTTGCAGCATCGATCGCCTTCTTGGAGCTGTCTGCTGTTGTGATATCTCCTAAATTGAGGATCATATCCGTAACCTTATCAGCCTCCGACTCTTTGCTTCCTACATAAGCGCCATCTCCATTGATCTCACCTGCATACAGTGCTCTGACATCTTTTGCCGGAAGAGCCGCATCCAGAATGATCAGATCATCCAAATAACCCACATAATAAGCATCCCATGCATTCACGCCGAAATAAAGCTGTGCATTTGTATCGGTCATAATACCTAATGCCACATTTCCGGCAGATACTTCCTGACCATTTACATAAAGAGTTCCTTTTGCATTCGTTCCGTCGCCGCTCTTCTCATCTACCACAACCGTAACCATCTGCCATTCTCCTGCCTTATAAGCTCCGGAAGCCGGTGTTGCGATATAATCACTCTTGCGGGACCAGATTTTTCCGTCCTGCGTCATACTGAGCCAGTGCTCCGGCGAGAATAAACCTGCACAGAAAGTAGGATCATACTGGCCAAGTATCTTATCCGGTTTCATCCAGAAGGATACCGTATATGTCTCTCCGATATCTTCCGCTGATCCGAGTGCCAGTCCTGCTGTGCCGTCCAGATAAACAGCCTTATCCGTCTGATCTGTAGCACCCTCTCCGTAAACCGCCTCCTTACTGATTGCTTTAGGCGGGAAGGCTTTGGTTGCAAAACCTGCATCATCCAGGGTTTCATCAAAAGTAAAGTGCTTGATCACATTGTTCTTATATTCTTTGATATTCGCTTCATCAATGCTGACACGGATGCGGAAGCTTTCTGTTTCTTCAAAATTCTCCGCATAAACTCTTATCATATATGCCTGATTATATCCATTGATCGTAATCTTGGCATCCTTATCTTCTTCGATTGCCATGTCATCAACTGCAACATAACCCTTCGTGTCTGCAATCTTTGCATTCACCGTAAAGGTTTCTGCCGCTTCTGAAAGTTTCAGATCATAAACACCTTTTGTCAGATCCACTGTCTCACCATTTACAGTAAGACTTTCCAGATGATTTTCTGTCTCATAGCCTCGTACCACGTAAGACCAGTTATATAATCTTGCGGATTCCTGATCTGCCGTTCCTTCGAACTTGATCAGGATCACATCTGCCTTGTCTTCGTTCTGATATTTCGCAGCAATTGCTTCCTTCGGAATCTCTACCTGGATCTGATAATAATCCTTAAAATCTGCATCGCTTAACATTCCCTGGATCGCACTGCCGTTCTTGCTGTCCAGTGCATCCGTATCAAAAATACGGATTCCGGATGAACTGATATGGAGCGGTTTCCCGTCATCCTCTCTGCGCAGTGTCAACAGCAGATAATTCTTCTCGGTATCGTCAACTTTCACTTCATAGGTAAAATACCCGCCCGCATTTGCATAGCGGATGTGTTCTTTGGCATCTCCGGTATGTCCGGTATCTTCCAGACCCGGCTCATACTGTCCATAACCGGCCTGTACATTATCGATCAGGACACGGTCTTTACGGTTTGTATTCTTCTCCCGTATCACTGCTGCGGAATCGCGACCACCAATATAGTAAGTCCAGTAGATACCATAATTTTCCGTATACTGTGAATAATGCGGTACAAATACATGATCAAAAGAAGCTCCCGTCAGTTCGAAACTCTTGCCATCCGCGCTTCGTACCAGATAATCATTGATGTTCGCCATATACTCATCCAGATCTTCCACCGCGTATACATTGATCGCATCACTGTCTACTGCTTTCTTTCCTGATTTTCTGACTGCGATGCCATGTCCTTCTTCTGTCTGATAAGCCGGATCATTTCCCAACTTAGCACTCAGCACAACCGGACCATATTTGAATGCATACGCATTTTTCTTATCCGGAAGATTATAAGCAACTGCCTTCATAGGCGCTGTCACTTTGATCTTATCACCGTTTTTGACATTTACAAGAATATAACGTTTGCCTGCTGCCGACTGACTGTATGCTTCTGCACCGTCAAAGTCAAAGTATTGCGGTGTTACTTTCTTTCCATTCAAAGTCACCGTCATCTCATTTCCCTGATCGACTACCCAGTCAGGAATACGAAGTGCAATGCTTCCCTGTGCATCCGTTTCATCCATCGATTCTACCGTAAACTCAGCCTCTTCGGATGAAATATCGGAAATTCCGGAGTTCTGTACTACTTTCAGATTTTTCTCTGT
This sequence comes from Lachnospiraceae bacterium, assembly GCA_015056815.1. Taxonomy (GTDB): domain Bacteria; phylum Bacillota; class Clostridia; order Lachnospirales; family Lachnospiraceae; genus SIG333. The sequence continues at coordinate 9,105 of SVFN01000029.1, forward strand.
CCAGTCAATCTGTGAACTGATGTAAAGATTGACGATCAGCGTATCATCTGTACGATAATAAATACTGTCATTGAGCTTGCCAAAGTTTTCCATACCACTGCCGGTACAGCACCAGAAGTCTGTCGTAGGCTTTCCGAATACTTTGTGATAGCCGGTTGCCATTGGCTGGAAGTACATGCTCATACCGGTTTCCGGATTCTGTGATGACATGATCGCATTGATCAGGGTATTCTCATAATAGTCTGCGTACTTGGCATCTCCCGTGATCTTAAACAGCTCTCTTGTCAGCTTCAGCATATTGTAAGTATTACAGGTTTCGTTGTTAACATTGGTCTCTTCCGCATAAAGGATCTTGTCCTTGCCGAAATGCTCGTTTTCACTGTTACCGCCTGTGATATAGGTATGATTCTCAATTACCATATCCCAGAACTTTTCCGCATAAACCAGATACTTGGATTCTTCTCCACCCAGTACGATATAACGCTTGAGCGCACCGATGAACTTCGGAATAGTCGTATTGGCATGTGTATTGTTCATGATATCCGTACCACCGTTTTTCACACGCTCAAACAGATTCACCTCATCAAACATTTCTGCAGCCGTAAGAATATCACTCATCTTGTCCGCATATTTTTCTTTTCCCTGCATACAGTCATACAGTTCATACAATGCATCGTTCATTCCACCGTACTCAACACTCAGCAGACGGTTCTTAGCGGTTGAATCAAACGCACCGACACGGTTAAAGGTCCACATACCAAGATTTACTGCAACTTCCAGTGCGTCCTCATCACCGGTGTATTTGTAAATGTCTACCAGTCCAGCAAGGATCTTGTGCATCGTATACCACGGTACCCAGGCATCCTGCCATCCCTGCCCTTTATCTACCTGATCGAACTGGGACTCAAGATTGGCCGGATTGTCAATTGTCGCCCCAAAGATGAATCCGTCTTTACATGCGCTTGAGCCCTTTGAAATCTCCTGGCATTCCTTCAATCCCTGTACGCACTCATCGATTTTCTTCTTTAACGCTTCTTTCTGCTCTTTTGTTGCCTGTGGATTCACATAACAGGTAGAGATCGCAGACATATAATGTCCTGCCGTATGTCCGCCGATTCTCATATTCTCCCAGCCGCCATAACGGGTTTCATTTTTCATGAACTCTTTTCGTTTCGCTGCATCATAACCTGCTGCATAAGCTGCTGCTTCACGGAATCCCGCAATCAGTTTGTCTACACTGAGGCTCAGAAGATAATCCACTTCCTTATTATAAGCATTGCGATAATAATCGTCCAGCACCTCAACTTTTGTATTATCCACGTTCTGAATCAGGATTGCAGACTCGCTTGCCCCCTCTGCTTTCACCGTTGTCTTGAACGTTTTTGTCAGATAATAAGTATCATTCTGGATCGTCGCCGTCAATGTCACTTCTTTGTCTGTGCTTCCACGCTTTACGATTGCTTTCTCACCCGCAATCTCAATTGCCTCTTCATTGTCCGAAGTCCATACGATCTGTGTATCACCAATTCCCTGTGCAAGGCTGAAATCTCTTGTGACAGATTTATCAACCTTAGCCGCAACGTAATCTTCATACAGATTATCATAGCCGGCTCTGGAAATAGTAATGTAAGCCAAATTGATCGCTCTGTTATTGGTTCCGGTTCCATTGTCGCCTGATCCACTCAGCCCAAGTGTCACATCTGTCTTTGTTTCCGCTGTTGTATCCAAAGCCAGTGTTGTCGCCGTACCGGATCTGTAATTTTCACTGCTCACTTCTGAATCTTTTCCTTTGTTCAAAGTGATGACCGGAGAATTGGAGCATCCCCATGGGTCTTTGCACAATACTGTTACCAGATATTTGCCCGGTTCCAGTTCGAAGGCATAATCCAGTTTTCTCACTTCGCCAAAGCTTGCTCTTGTCTCATACTGATTTTTCGTGTAACGGTTTGTCTCTGACTTTGCAGAGTCTTTTCCGAATCCGCCATTCTCCTGCGGCCAGGTCCAGTTCGTCTGGATCCCGCCGGTGCCACTGTCATTCAGATTGCCTGCCGGAGGAGTTGCCTCATAGTTATCTATGATACCCCATTTCTTCCCGGTCTCAGGATCTGCGCCATACTCCTGCTCCGTAACACTCTGATAGGTTCCAAATTCTTCTCCAGCCGGAGCTGTTGTCACATCAAAGTCACCGCAGTCGACATTGTAAAGAGGTTTGATATCTTCAATCTTTACTTCTTGAAGCGGTTCGGAAGGCTTTGCTGTAACGACAGTCGTAAATGTCTTTTTCAGAGAATATCCATCCTCGGAAATCGTTGCAGTCAATGTCACTGTCGTATCCGTCTTTCCTCTCGTCACAACTGCCACAGGATCTTCCTCAGAATCCTGATCGATCGTGATCGCCGCATTATCGGAAGACCATTCGATCTGTGATCCCTTTGTTCCCTTGGACAGTTTAAAGTCCTTTGTCACACTCTCTTCTATAGAAAGTGCATCATAGTTATCTTTCAGCGAGCCATATTTATTCTCTGTGCTGATCATAATATAAGCCACATTGATGCAGGCACATCTGGTCGCCCGGAATGCTACCGTCAATTCACGATCTGTTTCGTTTCTCGTATCTACATAAAGATCTTCTACTTTTCCGGCTTCATAATCCTTGCTGGATACCTCAGACTCTTTTCCTCCATTCAATGTAATCTCGGGATAAGTGGAAATATTTCCATACTGATCCCAGGGTGCCACACACAAAACCTGTACATGATACTTGCCGGGATCAAGCTCAAACTTATAGTCCAGCTTCCTTACATCGCCGAACGTATTTTTATTCTCGCTTTGATTCTTCGTATAACGGTTTGTTGAGGTTTTGGGCGAATCAACTGTAAATCCACCGTTTTCCTGCGCCCATGTCCAATTGGTGCGGATCCCCTGTCCATTCGAAACGGCAAGATTATCATTCGGAGGAGTCGCTTCATAGTCATCCACAATGCCCCACGTCTTACCGGTCTGCTCATCTACACCATAAACCTGCTCTGTAACTGACTGGTAAAGACCCATTTCTTCACCTTCCGGTGCTGTTGTTACATCAAAGTCACCGCAGTCCACGTTATAAAGCACCTGTTCTTTCTCCGCTGCAACCGTTTCATAATCTACTTCTGTCGTTCCCCCTGCTGTCTCATCGGAATACGTCCGATTTCCGTTTCCTGCCGCTGTTGCAGTAAGCGGCGCCGCCGGAAGCATCGTTCCGGTCATCGTCAGGCACATAAGTCCCGCCAGGAAACGTTTCATGTTCTTCCCTTTCATAAAACAACCTCCTTGATTCTGCTTGACAGTTACCGCTTCATTATAGATGATTTATCAATTTGTTACAATATGATGTGAAAAAATCGAACCAATTCGTAATTTTTTACCCATTTACCTTCTGGCAGAAGAAAAAAAACCAACATATTGACCTGATACGATGTCAGATCAGTATGCTGGATATTCATATCATATGATGTCGAGGTCACCCCCCTATTCCTCCAAAGTCCTTCGCTGCTGTATGGGTGTTTGATTCAGCCTATTTGTCATCCACTACCTGAAAGATATAAAACTTCAGATAATAGGATTCATCTGCTGACCACAGGATCGGATGATCCGGTGCCTGAGTATGAAATTCCACCTGTCTCAACCTCTTATGCACATTCGAAGCGGCCTGATGGATCGTCTGTGTAAACAACTCATAGGACATAAAATGAGAGCAGGAACAGGTTGCCAGGTAACCCCCGTCTTTGACTAACTTCATACCGCGCAGATTGATCTCCCGGTAGCCTTTTACTGCATTTTTGATACTGTTTCTTGATTTGGTAAATGCCGGCGGATCCAGGATCACAACATCAAATTTCTCACCTTTCTCCTCCAGGCGCGGCAATAACTCAAACACATCTTCACACAAAAACCTCACCCTGTCAGAAACCCCGTTCAGCTTTGCATTTTCTGTCGCCTGATCAACACCCAGCTGTGACGCATCCACACCGATCACCTCGCGCGCACCCGCAATTCCTGCGTTTAGCGCAAACGATCCTGTATGGGTAAAGCAGTCGAGTACTCTGGCATCTTTACACAGCTTCTGAATCGCCAGACGATTGTATTTCTGATCCAGAAAGAATCCTGTCTTCTGCCCGTCTTTTACATCCACAAAATAACGGACACCGTTTTCCTTGATCTCTACTTTCGTATCAAATTCCGCTCCGATAAATCCCTTAAAGCGCTCCATTCCTTCCTGAAGACGTACCTTCGCATCGCTTCTCTCGTAAACACCGCGGATGGCAATACCGTCTTCAGCCAGCACCTTCTTACACAGTTCCACGATCTGCGGTTTCATTTGATCGATTCCAAACGCCAGCGATTCCACAACTAAAACGTCTTCAAATTTGTCAATCACTAATCCCGGCAAAAAATCCGCCTCGCCAAAGATCAGACGGCAACTGCTTGTATCCACCGTTTTCTTGCGGTATTCCCATGCATTTCTCACGCGCATTTCCAGAAACGCTTCATCTATCTCCTGCTGCACTTTTCTTGTCATAAGCCGGATCCGGATCTTGGAACGGTCATTGATAAATCCTTTACCCATCGGATATCCGTCAAAATCATGTATGATGACAATATCGCCGTTTTCATAGCTTCCCGTGATCGTATCTATCTCATTGTCAAAGATCCACATACCCCCCGCCTTGATGGTACGTCCTTCTCCCTTTTTCAGTGTTACGATTGCCTGACTCATTTTTCATTTCTCCTTATTCATCCGGTCCAAAATATCCCGGCATCTTCTTCCTTATTTCCTCTCAGCTCTTCTCCTGCTGCAAAAGATCCGCTATGATGCGATTCCGCCCGGTCTCTTTCCCGTAATACAGTTTCTCATCCGCAAGCCGGATCGTTCCGTCCATATCCAATCCCTCAGCACATTCCTGAATACCAAATGTCATGGTAATATGAAACCTCTCTCCGTCATACTCAAAGGACGTCGACCGTATCTCTTCCAGAAGCAGATGCACTTTATCCGTTGTAATCTCGCGGTTTTTCTTATAGACCAGCAGAAATTCCTCTCCGCCCCAACGCGCAGCAAATCCTCTGCTCTCCATCTGATTCCGGATCAGCTCTGCCACCTTTTTCAGAACCATATCCCCACATTCATGTCCGTACGTATCATTGATCTGTTTAAAATAATCAATGTCCCCCATAACGATCGTCACGTCTTCCTGTGAGTCCATCAGTCTGGCCAGTCTCGCCCTTCCCGCCCTGCGGTTAAACAATTCTGTCAGGGGATCACAATTGATCAGCTTACCCAGATCTCCATTTACCGTGACCGCTGACCGCCCGATATCTCCGATCTCATCCCGGCGTTTTAATACCTGCTCATCCATTTTAACGGAAGCATCCCTGTCTGCCATGGAACCGATGTAATCCTTGATCTTCTGAATGACCTTTACCAGATTATTCGCGTAGATCACACAGACCGCCGCCGCGATCAGGATGGTCACAAGCACGGTCAGAACGATCTGGAGCGCTATGGTGTTCGCATAATTGGTCAGTTTGGAAACCGGCTGCATCACCAGCACACAGCCTTTTTGATCCGATCCCCACGGAACGGCGTAAACGCTTACCGTTTCCCCGTCCTGTTTAAATCTGTCGGAGTAGTATTCCAGACCCGAATCGCAAACATAATATTTAATCGTTTCCGATACGGGTTTTCCAATGACCATCTCACTGTCACTGTCCTTTTCCGTGGATAAGATACTTCCTCCGTTATAATAAACGATAATGTCCAACTGATTATTTTTATGAAAGGCATTCAGAATCTCAACAGCTTCCTCCAGATCCTTTCCGCCCTTCTTTACATGGCTTCCCTCCTGTGTGATCTGTCCAGGATACATCAGATTGATCTCATCCGTAACGGAATGTGCCGCCAGGGACAGGGTGTCTTTTGTATCATGCTTTGCCGTATTATAAACCGCTCGCCACGCGCTCACACTCAGAAACACTCCGACTGCTACAAGCGGAACGATCATCATCAGTAAAAGGCTGCTCAGAATCGACTTGCTCTTTTTCATGGTTTCACTCCTTCCTGCGCTTTTCCATAACTGCCTGCGTTTCCTTCCGATCTGTCCGGTAATCCGAACATGCTCTTCTTTTCTTTAAATATAACATAATTTAGCTGGAAATCCTATGCAAAATTTTGTATACTCATTCTATACGGATCACCGTTTTTTCTGATTGAGGAGGTATTTTATGGCAGAGCAGTTACAGATTCGATTAGATGTCAATGACGCCCTTCAGACTCAAGCTTTCCAATGGGCGATGGAGTTATGCAAATACGCGGATATGTCAAACGAATTTCTGGCGGACTTTTGGAACCGGCTTGTAGCCGATCCTGACGTTTACGACGAGTTCTGCTATTATCTTAAGCATCAGGATTATTCCTGTCATACAAAGGTAGATGGCTATACGGTAGTGGATGTCCTGATCTGGCAGATGGATCGTTTCAAGATGGAGCTGGATATGGATAAGTCCGACATGAAGCAAAACGGTGACAAGATGCTTCTTATGGCATTTGATACCTTCCTGAAGATGCGGAAAGAGCCTGATTTTTATGTCCGTGCCATGCAGACAGACACCGGCACAGATTATCTCGGAAAATACTGAGACATCCGCTTTTTCTATCATTCCATAATCTGTCCCGGCATGAACCTGTGTCAGATACTTGCCCTGCCGGGAAAAGAGAGGCATTTTTATGAGTTCAGACATTTCCTATACCTATATCATACGCTGCGAAAACGGCAGTCTTTATACCGGCATTACCAAAGATGTCCCCAGGCGGATGGCGGAGCACTATTTTCGTACGGAAAAAGGCGCCAAATACACCAGAGCACGTCATGCCGTGGAAGTCATGATGGTCTGGCAGAGTGATTCCTGGTCGGCTGCCGCCACTTTAGAGCATTATATCAAAGCACTTCCCCGCGCCAAAAAGCTAACGCTGATCTCATCACCTGATATTTTGAAGCAATCCTCTCCGGAAAAATTAAAGGGAAATCTTTATATCCCGGTTTCGGATTATAATGGTCTGATCCGGAATCTTCTGCCTTCCTCATAGAAATCATCTCTTATCAGATCTCGCCTTTCCGTTCCAGATATTTCAAAAATGCCTCACAGCCTTGTGTCACATCGCGGTAAGTACTTTCAAAATCACCTGTATACCACGGATCCGCCACATCCCTGCCAGAATCTGCGAAAGTCATAAGCTTATAGATTTTCTGCTCCTTATCTCCTCCCGCGATCCGCGTCATATTACGGATGTTCGCAGTATCCATCCCAATGAGATAATCATATTCTTCATAATCCTCTTGTGTCATGCGCACAGCCCGGTGAGGCACCAGCGGAATACCCACGGCACGAAGTTTATTCACAGTTCCATAATGAGGCGTATTGCCTATTTCTTCATAACTGGTGGCTGCGGAGTTGATATAGAACTCCTCCTGCAAACCTCTTTCTTTTACCATATAGGTGAAAACGCTTTCTGCCATTGTGGAGCGGCAGATGTTGCCGTGGCAAACAAATAGTATTTTTATCATAGTTTTATTTCTCCTTGATTTGCCCCGGAATGCCCTGTTTCGCAAGGGTTTCCGGGGTTATTGTGATATGCTCTGAAATTACAGATTGCGGCAAATCAGAACAGAATTAAGCAAGTTGTTACTACCTGTTAGTAGTAAAATTGGTAGTAAAATATAAAGTGTTACTACTAAGAATTTTTTAGCTTTTTATCTTGCTTTGTTTTTCGATAAGATAATTTATAAAAGCTGAACACGAAACTAACATATACTTTGCGTCCTCAACAGGTGCATTTGTAAAATCTATTCCACCGTGTCGAATTCCATCTGAATCTGAAGTATATCCATATAATTTTTCAAACGCAGTTTTCATAGCTCCATGAATCACTACTCCACCGTCTTTTTCCAATTTCTTCAATGTGCTCCCTAAAGTTGCTTGCGAACCTGTGGCTCCTGTAATAATGCAACATAGTGACTCTACAGCACTAATTGATTCTTTAATTGAATTTTCATAATCTGGTTTCTTTCTATCTGAATAAAGAGCGAGAGCTTTATTAATGTGAATTTTAACTGCTTGATATGGGGAGTCTATTATTTTATTTATTTCCTGTAATTCCTCATCACTAATTATGTTAACAAATTTATCATTTAATAATCTATATCCAGATTTTTCTTGTTCTAACATAATATTAATATCCGTTGTTACATTTCTAAACCACTCTGTGTAACCACAATACTCACAGCTATCATCGCTTCTATATTCACATTCTTTACAATGAAGCCTTTTTGCTTCAAAAAATAACTCAATTACTTCATATGGCATGTACCAAGGAATAGATGAGTCTTCGCCCTCTAAAACTGTATTAATAATATACCAATTTCTGTTTGTAGTTGATTCCACTTGATATCCAAGCCTATCAACAACATATTCTAATTCTTCGTGTATCATTGGAGAACTCTCTGAAAATCTATGTACCATATTATACAAGCGATTTCTCAAGCTTCTATCTATTTCATCTACCTGAACAGTCCTCTCTTTCACAAAACCATTTCTTTCTGCAAAACCCATAATGTCCACCTCCTATCCCATAGCAGCATTCTTTACTATCGGCAATAATTCTTCGCAAGAAGAATACCTATTTTCAATGCTACTTGATAAACATTTCATTATTATGTCAATATCTGTTGGTGTAATTTGTGAGTTTGACTTTTCCAAATACTCCCTCATATCACTCCCACTTGGAGCTCGCCCGCATAACAAAAAATACCAAATTGCACCAACTGAATAAATATCACTTCTCACATCTCGAATTTTAGGTTTTTGTTGTAATATTGGATCGATAAAGCTTCCACCTGCAATGTGTTCACCTGTTTTTGTCAATTGTGTATGATTTTCTGTATCTAAAAATGCACTTACACCAAAATCAATAATCTTAAACATTTTTTCATTTTCGGAAAAAATCACATTTCTTGGTCTCAAGTCCCTATGAATCACACCATGTTCATGTGCATGCTTTAATCCAGCTAAAATATGTAAAATTACAATTGCACTTCTAGAAAAAGACATATTCCCTTCTCGGTTTCTAAGCTCCTCTACTGTATATCCTTTAATATATTCCATTCTAATATATGGTTTACCATCCATACGACCTGCATCATAAATTCTAGCAATATGAGTATTATTTAGTGAAAATAACATTTTAGCTTCTCTGAAAAATCTCTTTTCTCCTTCAAGTTGCTCTTCTGCGGAAACAAACACCGGATCATATATCTTAACGGCAAAATCCATATCTAAACAATTATTATGATATTTGTATACAGTTCCAAAACCACCACTTCCCAATTCTTCTTGCTTTGTGTATTCTTTCATCTGCATGAACTGATCGCTATCTTCATTTAGATAAGAAGCCAAACTATCCATTTCGGTATGTATCAGTGAACGTCTATCTGCATAATGTTGGTTATATGCTTGCATATATCGACGAAAATCGTTTGCCGAATGATTACTTTTAATAAATGCAGGTATATGTGATTTTAGTTCTGGAACTTGCATCAAGATATCCCTACAACGCTTATAATCCTTTTCTGCCATATCTCCATTTGTTGCTTTGGCTATTAATCCGCTTTTAAATTCATCAATCAAATCTCTTATTGCATTTTTATCCATCTTATCTGCCACATCCACTCCATAAAGTCTATAAGCATACACTTCTCTACCTGATATGTATTCCTTTATATATAGCTCGTAACCATCTTCTTTTATTAAGTTGTTTACTTTTTTTAAAAATATATCCCACTGCTTTTTATCATCTCTGACCAAAGGATGGAAAATCTCACAAATGAACTTCAAAAACATTTCATCAGTTCCATTTGCTAACCCGAATCTATCATCTTCAAAAACCCAACAATACGGATAGTCATCATTATTTATTGTATGACGAATAATATCCTCTTTTGCATTTTTATGCCTTGGGTCACTGCTTTCCATATTATCTAAATCATATAGTCTTTCAAGAAAAGCAATTTCTTCTAATCTTCCATAATAAGGATATTGCACATTCTCTGTAAGAAACAAATCTTCTACAGTACATCCATCACGAAATAATTCATATATGTCTCTCTTAGTTATTTCAGTTAATCTATTCAAGAACATCGCCCCTTTTAAACAACATTTTTCCAAAATATATTATATCAGTGGGCTCTTGTTTTTTCCACCAAAATAACGCCCTAGCCATAAGCCAGAGCGCTATCAATCTTCTATATTATATTGCCTTAAACATTTTCTGCGACATCGGTTTCTCATTCTTCTTTTCAACCTCTGCCTGCGCCTTTCTAAATTCTTCCATTCGCTTCAGTTCTTCCTCTGCATCATCAAATCCGATGTGTGTGTACACATTCATTGTAAACCTCCTACGTTTCTAGATGACGAATTCTTCGGAACAGTGTAAGTCCTCAATTACAAGTACCTGTCCATTGTAACAAAAATCTGAGATGATTTCCCCAAATACTTTTTTGGAGGTTATCTCATGAATACATCTAAAGTAGTCCATCAGGCAAAACTTAATACCTGGGCTGATTTGATCCGTGATCAGCAATCAAGTTCACTATCCGTTGCTTCATGGTGTGAACAGCACCAGTTGTCAAAAGATCAGTACTATTACTGGAAGCGTAAGCTCAAAGATCATTACGTAGAAGCGCAGCTTCCAGACATCGTTCCAATCACTTCTCCAGCTTTACAACAGAGTTTTACAAGTTGTACAACTGTTACAACACAATCCCTGCAGTCCTCGCTGACTTTATCCATAGCAGTTATATCTATATTTCACGAAAAGCTCACGCGCCATCCACTTATCATAAACAACTTCTGGTCCATCGGACCAGAAGTTACTTCAAAATCATATAGCCTTATAACTATTCTGAATCAAAGCTAAGCCCATATTTAATATTATGTTCGCCCTCATCATGGTAGGCTCTTGCGATTTTTCTTAATGTTTCTGCCAACCTAAACATTCCTGCCTCATCTGCAGCATTGGCTTTCTCTTGGTAGCTCTTTTCCAGCTCAAATTCTGCTTGTCCTGTTATATCAACATTATAAACTCCTCTAGAATTGAAAGCTTCCGTAAAATATCCCGATAATGCATGTCCTTCTTTGTCTTCTTGCAATACATTAGCAACATGCTTTTCAATAAAAAATCCATCCTCATCTACCGGAGCATAGAAAGCCGCTCTACCAAAATAGTTTAAAGCCATACTCTCTACATCATGTTTTTTACTTTCAGAAGTTACAAATGATATCCAATTATCAAGAACCGTGGCATCCAGAGTACCATCCATACGCAATCCAGGTACCCTTTTCCACCCATATAGTAATTTGTAGCATTGACCTACAATTCTAGTTCTTTCTTCATTTGATCCCGAGAAATCATCTTCTTTTCCGCATATGAGCTTTATTATTCCCATATAATACTCCGGATTAGATGACATCTTGTCCCATAAAAATGTAGGTGGATAACCCTCTCTTTCTTCCAAAAACACTAAGTATTTCCATTCAATCAAAACCATTGTATCTTTATCCACATCTTGCTCTTGTAGCCATTTAATCAAATGTTGAATATAGTATTCATCCAGTGTATTATTCGATTGCGTAGACGCAACTTCAACATTTAAGTTTAGTGTCTCAACTACTACAGATATTTTTATTTCTCTTTTTTCCTTAAGACAGATATACAGGATAAAAATACTCTTATCGGTGCGTCGAGATGCATTTAGTCTTTCTACCGCTCTTTCATATATTTCAAAACAATCCTGGCCAATTCCCCAAACGTTCGTTAAATCCCAAAAAATCTTTTGCGCACCTTCGCCTATTTTTTCAACGATTTCTAACGTCTGTTTTGTTAATGGTAAGAAGGAAAGTATTTTTGCCTGTATCTCATCTGGCTCATTACAAATAATTTCAATCGTTCTTTCAATATCGATGGTTAGGAAAAAGTTCCTTATCAAGTCATCATTTTCTATTTGTTCACTTTTTGAGATAATATACAATACGTCAGAATCATCAATAAAGTTGCCTAAACATGCGCCTATAGCGCCTATGTTTTCAACTTCTTTTTCAAATTCTACAATCCCTCTTATACCGTCCTTACTGTAGATTTCTTTTATTATATTTGTTTGCTTATCTCTAAGTTTTTCCTCTTCTTTAGAATAATCATCTTTTTCTTCCATTAAAGAATATTGATCTTTTCTAAACAGTCTAACCGCATATGCGTGCCTACTATCTGTCAAAACATGTGACGCAAGTTTATCAATAGACTTCAGCCTCTCCTCCCCAAGTGCCCAATCAGCATCCGAAAACTTTCGATGCCTTACCAGAAAATCTTGTATTTTATCCCAAAGATATTCTTTTTCTTCTAGAGATAGATTTATCGAAGCATCTGATATTCGATTTACTATTTTATTCTGTAACTCAATGTCCACATCATCTATAACTTTTAACAAGTCACATAATCTATTAACATCATTTCCGGAAATCTCAATTGCTATATTAATATATCCAAGAGATGCCTCCATGTAATCCTTTGCACTAACAGTTTCCGGTATATCTTCCACCTTTAAAAACTTTGGTTTCTGTATCGGACTTCCAGTAGTAGTAACTCTTGGCATTAATTTCATCAACAACTTCCATGTCAGATTAATATCTTCTTTTGCCAAACCATTAAAAACTCCTACTCTGATAGCAATTGGAGCATGCGTTTGCGGATACCACGGAAGCACTACACCTATAAGGGCATCCCCAAAGGACGTATTATATTTAGCTAGTTGAAACAAAGCCACAATCGCCCTTGAAAAATACTGTTTCAACTTCGCAATATTCGAAATTGTCCATAATAGCTGATACCCATATTGAGTTACCGTTATTCCTTGTTCCTTCTCATTTAAGAATTCTACAAAAGCGTTATCCTCTTTACTTGTTAGCTCTATTATTTCATCAAGAAAAACACTTGGACAAGCTTCTCCTATATACTGGAAATAATCAGCCTGAGAGGCATAGCCCCGCCAGTCATCTATCTTAAAAAATTCTCGAATAAATTGGCACACCCCATTCAATATCTTATTATCTGAGCAATTAACGAATACTTCTTTATTATTTCCTAAAATAGCAAGCGTCTCTGCTAATCCTTCTTTTATTGCATTGGAATACTTGTTTCTCTGCCCATGTAAGAAAAAAGTTGCCATATGCCGTTTGTCTGGATCCAAATTGTATTTTGGCTCAATCTCAAAAAACACATTTTTTAAGCAATCAAAGAATGCTTCAATATGATTATCATATATTTTGTCTGCTTCTCTTAGCAATAATTCTAAATGATTACTTGTTTTCCAAACTCCATTAGAATATAACAATACACTTTCCGATTCTGATCGATATCTTCTAATTTTTATTAGCAACTCATCTTTTGACAATCCTGTTATTTTTCCTACAGCCTCAACGTCTCCGTCGTAATCCTCATTCCAAATACCAATAAGCCCTAATGTTCCCATTAATATTTCATCATACTTAGAATCTACTATTACCGGATGCGCCTTTGAGTTATTTGATTGAATTTTCTTCTCCAAAATTCGCTGGCGATCTTTGGAGAATAATGTCACATTTTTGCTCCCTCTTCGTGTAAAAGCCTGACCCTCAAATAAAGTATTAGAATGTTTCGCATGCTGTCCATATTCTGGGAAAACTGCTTTTCCTACTTCATATATCCACTCATTATTTAATGGCGATATACAAAAGTATCCAAATACCAAATTATTAAACTGAACTGTACCCGTTCTAATATCTGTCGGTATAGGAAAAATATTCAATAACAAGTTTTGCCACTCATTATCATCCCTCCAACTACCTTCTTCAATCCCCTTAAGTTGCTTTGACTTATCTTCCACTCCAAAAATGATAAACTTATCCTTATCCATTGCTGCTTCCGCATTAAGCATTGATATAACATCCTTGATAAAACTATATTTATCATCCTTTTTATATGGCATTTCTTTATAATCTAGGTTCGGTCCTTCAGATGGTAATTTCTGTAATATTTCAATAACCTTAGCTTCCGTCTCTATCATCTGTACACATCCTATTTACATACTTCAACTATTTCACCATTTTAGCATAAATATCTTCCACATATGTTTCCGGTGTTGCCTCGTCAATCACCCCAGACTTTGGATCATAGATAAACGACTTCTTCAGACGTTCATACAACACAGAGCCGACCGTATCCATAACCTGTTTCATCATTTCTGGATCTCCAAATAGTCTTCTAAAGAATTCATCATTCTGCTCGTATCTCTCTGCAGCCATAGTCGGGAAATCTTTTTCGAACAACAACATAAATGTGGCTCTGTCATTATTCTTGGCATAACTCTGCCATTTTTCCTGATTAGCGTAGTCATTTTCCATCTGAACAAGCACCTTATCCATTTCTGTAAATGCCGTTCCAAACCGCTCATTAATCTTGTCTATAATAGCTGTAAGTGGATCTTTCTTCGGTTCTCTGTGACCAGCATCTCCGGAAATAGGCACATAACCGCCATCAGATCCCTCCAGTTCTATCGCACCTTCAAAGTCCTTCTCCAGCTTGTAATATTCTAAAAGAATCTTGTCATCCACAGTTACCTTCTCTGTGCTTGGTCCTTTCGGGAGCATTGTGTATAAAAACTTTGAATATACGCTAAACTTATGAATGTCTTTATCAAACAGCCTGCAAACCTGTGTAATATATGCATACACACGATTAAACATAGCCAGTGTAGACTTAAATACATCCTGATGCTCTACTTCAAGAGCGATATAACGGTCTACTGCCGGACGCAGCTGACCCTGAAGCTTACCTAAATCTCCTGCCGACTGTGTTTCATTAGAATAAAAAATATCCGCAAACTTTTCTATCTCGCTTGTCTGATATACACGATATTCATCCAATGTATTTTTCATATCGTAAACGACATTCGGATCTGTCTCCTCAAGAAGAACAGTCTCTTCATAGAACGGCTCAAAGGACGCCTTAATATCCTCCGCAGAGTTTACAAAATCAAGGACAAAGGTATCTAACTTGCCTCTTGCCGTTCTATTCAATCTGGATAATGTCTGAACTGCTTTTACACCAGAGAGTTTCTTATCCACAAACATAGTATGAAGAAGCGGTTCATCAAATCCTGTCTGGTATTTCTCCGCCACCACAAGGATTCCGTAATCATCTGTATGGAAAGCCTCCGGAAGAGTCTTTTCCTTGATTGTCTTACCATCCTTGTTCTTATTCATTCCCTCCTCGGTATAGGAAACTCCATCATCTGTTACCTCACCGGAGAAAGCTACAAGCACATCAAGGTCATATCCCTTTTCTTCGATTTGGCGCTTGAACTCCTGTACATAACGCACCGCATGAAGACGTGAAGGTGTAACCACCATCGCCTTTGCTTTTCCGCCCATTTTATGTCTTGTAATATTCATAAAATGATAGAGCATAATGGCTGTCTTCTGTGAAATATTATGCGGATGCAGAGTCTCATAATTTAGAATGGCCTTTGATCCCTGCGTAGTATCAAGTTCCGGATCATCGTCAATAATCTTGGTAATCTTGTAATACATCTTATAAGTCATATAATTCTGCAATACATCCAAGATAAAATGCTCTTCAATAGCCTGTCTCATCGAATAGATATGGAACGGATGATAGACTCCTTCCGCATCTTTAGTTCCAAACATCTGAAGGGTTTTACCCTTTGGTGTCGCTGTAAAGGCAAAGAAGGAAAGATTCTCATGGATTCCCTGTGCTGCAAGTTCATCTAAAAGACGATCTTCATCATCCTTGCGATTCTTTTCTTCTTCCTCTTCCATCTCGGCATATTCTTTTAAGATTTCCTCTGTATCAGCAAGGGCTCTCTTTAATTTTCTTGCTGCATCACCGGTCTGCGAAGAATGCGCCTCATCTACAATGATGGCAAATCTCTTGTTTGCAGAATTAACCTCTTTATAGATTACCGGGAACTTCTGCAATGTGGTTATAATGATACCCGCTCCGCTCTCAATGGCATCTTTTAATTGCTGAGAATTCTTATCGATTTTCTGAACCACACCTTCTACATGGTCAAATTGGTATACGGTTGACTGTAACTGGCTATCAAGCACACGACGATCTGTTACGATGATGACTGATTGAAAAATCTTCTCATCCAAGTCATTGTGTAATCCTGCCAATCTATGAGCCAACCATGCAATGGAATTGGATTTACCCGAACCGGCACTATGCTGAATCAAATAATTCTTTCCGGAGCCATTTTCTTTTACATCTGTAAGAAGCTTTGTCACTACATCAAGCTGATGATATCTTGGGAAAATCATTCTTTCCGACTTCAGATTTCCCTTATCATCAAATTCCTGCTGCAAGTGCATATATTTTTGAAGTATCTCAAGAAGTCTGTCCTTACAAAGCACATTCTCCCAAAGATATGCAGTATCATATCCATTTTCGTTATTGGGATTTCCTTTTCCACCAACATTACCGGCACCGGCACTTCCCTGGTTAAAAGGCAAGAAATATGTATGCGGCCCCTCCAAACGTGTTGTCATATACACATTGGTAAGGTCCACTGCGAAATGAACCAATACGCGCTCCTTAAAAACAAAGATTGTATCTTTGCTTGCGCGGTCAAACTTGTACTGGTTAATGGCATTCGTCGTGCTCTGTCCCGTGAACTGACACTTTAATTCCATAGACACTACCGGAATACCGTTTAAGAAAAGCACAATATCAATGCTGTTCTCATTCTTTACTGAATAATGAAGCTGTCTGGTACAATGTAAAACATTTGCCTCATACTGTGCTTTACTGGTTTCATTTAATGATGTTTCCGGCTTCCAAAATACCGCACGGAACTTAATTCCTCTGTCAGTAAAACCATGACGAAGCACGTTAAGAAGACTTGTCTGCTTTACTTCACGAGTAAAACGCTCAATAATCTGTTTCTCTGCCATTGCATCATAGATTTTTACAAATCTCTCCCACTGCTTTGGCTGAGAATTCTTAATAAACTCAATAAAGGTTCCTTCATCCAGACCACTTACTCTGTTGAATGTAGCCGGATTCCCCTTTTCATATCCGCCGTGATAAATCAGATAGTCCTCAATATCTTCTTCGAATCGACGTTCTTTTACGTCAAAGTCAGACATAAACTAAACCTCCCTTTTACCGGTAACAACTTCATAAATTATAGATTTTTTGTATTCACTCAACTTGTTTATTGTTTCTTCTTTTTTAATAATCTTTTCCTCAATTGTACTACATTTTTTATCCAAAAAATTCACTATTTGAATTTGTTCCTTTTCGCACGGAAGCGGAATACAAAACTCATTTAAAGTTGCTAAGGATAGATTTGCAATTGTAGAACCGCATAAGCTCAAATCCATAATAGTTTTTGCTGCGTGGCTTTGAAGATAATACCTTATAAATCTTTTATTCTCTTCATCTTTAAACGTAATATATCCAGCGCTTTTACCCAAAAACACCTTTTCACCGTTATAAAAAGATGTTTTTCCATATGTTGCCCCATTCAATGTTATAAAAATGGTATTCTGGGAAATACTTACTTGTTTATACTTTCTATATTCTCCCTCATTTATTTTGTCCGTTTTCTCCGTAAAAACTAATTCTTCTTCGCCTATGTTCTGCCCATTAATAAAATAGTAATCCCCGTCACTATCATAATCTGGTGTGCCATGCAGTCCGTCTCCTATTTCAATTGACATGTGTTTAAATTTGTTCACTGTCCAATCAATCGGAATTTTACCTATACATTCTATACCACTATCCTTTATTTTGACATCAGTATTTAATCCTTTTGTAACTGCCTCCGTAATCACTGATATTTTGTATTCCTTTAGCTTCTCGATAATCTCCTGCTGTTTTTCGATGATAGTGTCAATCTTGGCACATTTTTCATCCAAATAATCTGCAATCCTTTTCTGTTCATCTATAGTTGGCGATGGGATGTAAATATTTTTCATGTCAGACCATTTTGTTGACCATAAATCATTTACTATACCATGGCCCCATCTATAAAACTCATCAGCAAAATTGTCCGACTTGAATACAAAGCTGTAATACTTATTGTTCATGTTTCCACGTGGTTTTAGCACCGTATTTATCAAAGAACATGAGCCATCGTATTCAGATATGCCACAAGAACCTCTTCTATCTGATCTACTATTGATTACAAAATCATTTTTCAGAATCAACTTACGATTATCACCGTTATCAGTTTTTGCAGCCGTTTCTAATTGCGGAACTATGCCCTGTTTTGTAACGGATAACGGTTCATATTCAGAATCACTAACCTTTGTATTACGTTCTTCATAAATTGCACCAATTTTATTTAATTTCCAAGCTATGGGTATCCGTCCTATCCATTCGATACCGCTATCTTTCATCTCTCTCATTTAGAGTATTCTTCCTTTTCTTTTATTTACGATTATCCTTTAAATGATCCTCTAACTCCATGAATCGATCAAAATCGCTTTGGAATAATCTATCCTGAATCACTCTATATTTTTCAAATTCCGTCTCTGCATGAATCTTGGCCTGCTCCGCACTAATTTTCCCTTTATCCTTAAGAACTTCATGATCCATCAATGTAAGAAATCCATCCAATCGGATTTCCCAATCGGCCATAGTCATAGGAATATTACGCATAGCCATACTTTCCGCCAAATCCAGATAAGCCGTAACCATTCTACTAAGGATAGATAATTCTTCTTCCGACAAATAATTCTTTGCCACCGTAACATCATACTTATGAATCTTACTATTCGGGGAGCCTTCCCACGTTGTAAGTCCCATGTGTTCTTTTTCAGCGTCCGCTCTGTTATAAATCACTTCTGCTGCAGTCTGTCCGTGAACAGCATAATGAAGTTTATTTTGTACAGCCGCAAAGAATCGTTTTGTTTCCTTTGCTGTCGAATCATAATCAATTGAAGTCGCATAAATATCTGTTATCTTCTGGTAAAACTTTCGCTCAGACAAACGTATTTCTCGAATACGTTCCAGCAATTGTTCAAAATACTCCTTCGTTAAAATGCTACCACCCTTTTTAAGTCTTTCATCATCCATGGCATAGCCTTTAATCGTGTATTCTTCAATAATGGTATTTGCCCATTTGCGAAATTGAACTGCCTTTTCTGAGTCAACTTTATTTCCAACCGCAATAATGGCTTTAAGATTATAATGGAGTGTATTATAGTCTTTTCCATCATCTGCAGTTGTTCGAAATTTTCGAACAACTGATTCCTCGTCTATTTCTCCATCCTCATACAACTTATGTAAATGATAATTAATGGTGCTCTTTCCTACATCATAAAGAACTCCCATCATTTTCTGACTTAACCATACGTTCTCATCGGCATAAATAGCCTCTATTCCGCCTTCGCCGGTCGCTGTGATAAACGTCAAGTATTCTGCTGCCGATGATCTAATTGTGCTTTCTTTTTTCTTGGCCATTAGCGAAACACCTCCTCCAGACTACCGGACAATTCTTTTTCAAGTTCCATAATTTCCGCCATAATTTCTTCTGATGGTCTCGGTGCTTCATATTTATAAAAATATCTTGTAAATGGAATCTCATATCCCACCTTAGACTTCTTTTCATCAATCCATGCATCCGGTGCAAACGGAAGCACTTCACGTTCAAAGTACGCTTTGATATCTTCTTTCAATGGCACATTTTCTGTATCACGAAGCGAGGTATCCGCTACCGGCTTACCCTTCTTTAATACCACATTGCCATCCTCGTCTTTTTGCGGTCTTTCCACTGTAATTTTTGTATATCCAAAGTCAGCATTTTCATAAATCTGACTGATATCGCTTTCTTTAAAATCACCGTATATCTGTGTAATCTCTTCAATGTATTTTTCCGGAATATCATTACGCTTATTACCAAGAGCCTTACGACGCTTTTCATAGAGCTCATTTGCATTAATAAGCTGAACTTTTCCTTCACGGACAGTTCCTGCCTTCTTGTTGGAAAGTACCCAGATATAGGTTGCAATTCCGGTGTTGTAAAAAATATCATTAGGAAGTGCCACGATTGCCTCAAGCAAGTCGTTCTCCAAGATATACTTACGAATCTCGGAAGGTCCGGAGCCTGCATCACCTGTAAATAACGGCGAGCCATTATGAATGATTGCAATACGGCTTCCGCCCTGGCTAATATCCTTCATCTTAGAAATTGCAGTCATAAGGAAAAGCATCTGACCATCGCTTGCCGCAGGAAGTCCTGCTCCAAAACGACCGCCAAATCCCTTCTTGGCTTCCTCTTCTACTTTTGCCTTCTCATTCTTCCATTCACGTCCAAACGGAGGATTCGAAAGAATATAATCAAAAGTATTTCCAACAAACTGATCATCAGAAAGTGTATTCCCGTCTTTGATATAATCTGCATTATTTCCCTTAATCAACATATCTGCTTTACAGATAGCGAAAGTCTGGTCGTTAATCTCCTGTCCAAAGGAAACAAGCTCTGTGGACGCATTTAGGCTGTGAAGGTATTCCTCAGCTACGGATAGCATTCCGCCGGTACCGCAAGCAGGATCATAAATCGTCTTTGCCACATTGTTACCGGAAAGGATATCATTATCATCATAGAAAAGAATATTAACCATAAGCTGGATAACTTCTCTTGGTGTGTAATGCTGTCCGGCATCTTCATTATGAGCTTCGGAGAATCTACGAATAATCTCTTCAAAAATGTATCCCATCTCCAGATTAGTAATTTCATCTGGATGAAGATTTGCTTTTTCTGTGATAAACTCCTTAAGAACAATATAAAGAATGTTCTTATTCGCCATTCTTGTTATATGACCGTCGAACTCAAATTTCTGAATAATATCCTGCACATTTTCAGAGAACCCATTCAAGTAATCTCTAAAGTTCTCTTCAATATGGTCCGGATCATCCATAAGTTTTTCAAATGTATATTTGCTTGTATTATAAAAATCAAAACCGGAAGCCTTACGAAGAAGAACGTCCTTCATCGGAAGATTCTTCACCTCTTCATATTTTGTTAATACTGTATCTTTTGTATCAAAAAGGATACAGTCAAATCTTCGTATAACAGTTAAAGGTAAGATTACATCGCCATATTCATGCGGTTTATATACTCCAGTCAATTTATCTGCAATCGCCCAAATAAGGCCTGCCTTTTGATCTATCTTTGCACTTCTTGTTGCCATTTATATTTGCCTCCAAATTTATTCTATAATAGCCATTTTTATGGCTTTTATCCTATTTTCAATTTTAATCTTTATCCCGTCCCATTTTACGGACCCGCCTGACACAAAGTATCGATATCCCTCTGAATCGTCCGTACAGATACTTCAAAATGCTTTGCCAACTCCGAGGCGGAAGACTTTCCATGATTTAGCAGATATAAAGTAAGTGCGTATAATCTGTCTGTTTTCATTACTACTTTTTCCTATCATATATTTTTCAAGAAATAAGCTACAATGCCAAGAAATTTCTTAGATAGTCCTATGTAGCCAGCTTTATGTTTTCTGAAATAATTAATAACTGAAATGACAAAATATGATATCACTTGAATAGGTAAACTTATAACATAAAACAAAATCAATATAAGTCCCCCAGATACAATCAATTTCAGAAAGAGCATTAATGTATTTGTCTCGTCATTATAATTCATTAAACTCGCGTATGTATTTCCTATTATTGCAAAATCCAGAGGAAGTTCTTGCACTTTCATCCCAGTAATAGTAAAACAGAATCCCAACACGGTGATAATGAAACCTAATGGTAAAAAAGATAATTTAAGAAATTCAATATTGTTGTCCAATATTATTTCATAATATTGTTCATTTCTTCCACATTTTCTAGCCATTCCGACAAAGTAAAACAATAGATATAAAGCCGATGCTACAATAATACCCATACCATTCTCATTCGGCAATACTAATGCCAACAACGAAATTGCCGTATACGAAAAACAATATGTAAATAATGGTGTTTCATATCGCAAATATAATTCTTTTGGTTGTATTTTTCTCCACAGTTTTACAACTATCGGAATATTCTTGATTTTCGGATATTTTCCACTTATAAAGTGCCCCAGACTTATAAATGAATTGCCAAATATACTATCGTAAACATATCCCGCTATGTATACTACTGAAATTAACATAACGAATAATAAACCAATTAAAAATATCATTATCACTGTTAATGACAACAATTTAATTAATAATTCAAGTAATACATCCATACCTTTTCCTCTGTATCAAAATCATGTTTAATCACTCTTTTTATCAATGAGCTTCTTCTATATCACAAATCTATTTAATCTCCAATAGTTCCTTGGAGTCCGTTTCCCGTCCCGCCAATTCTTCCATTAACAAATTGTCGTTCTGTTATTCTCTCTATTTCAAACGCCACAACACCATACTGCACCTGTTGTTCTTTTGAATAATATTCCTCCATATCTGCTGGATTAGCAGTTGTAAGATTTTCCTCTGTATAACCACATTTTAGCAATGGTAACGCTTGATATAATTCAGTAAAATTCTTAAATATATGTATGCTTTTAACACTTACTACAAGCGGTTCGTCAGTCTTAGTATTGACAAATACTATCTTATCACCTATTTTAATACATTGACGTTTTTCATCATATAATCTAAGTTCATATGTCTTTTCTCCACATAAAATCATACGAAAAGGATTGGGACGTAATTTCATCGTGTGTTTCATAGCTGGTCTCGTCTATCTTGGACTGTAGATATGCCCATACCGTCTGCTCTACATCATCCTGTGTCTGTCCGCCTATTCCATGAAACAATTCACCTGTCCTTACTTTGAAATCTGCAACAATGCTGTTGGCTTCTGTTTCCGGCACTTCCGCATGGATACGCTCTTTCAACAGTTCGTTCTCCACTGCTTCCGTTTTCTCCATAAGTTCCTCATAGTCCACCGGAATACGCTCGTCCTGCTCCGGCACCCCAAAATCCTCCAGAACGTCCTTTAATGCCGCATAAATGGAAATATCTGGATTATTATACACACCTCCATCAATCAGCTTATAGTCTGCATCAAAAACAGAATAATCATATCCATCCGTACAGGTCTGTATGCTGACAAATTTATCTTTCACAGAAAATGCCATCTGCTCCGGCTCTCTCATCTCAAAATACGGATTGTCCCACTCCGTAATCGATACATCCTCCACGATATGTTTCTGATTGGCAGTCGGCATCAGCTTCTCCATTTTGCCCTGTTCATAAAGCGTATCGAACCGACTCATATAAAGAGAAATATCCTCCAGACCGCCCTGTTTTAACTGATGCTCAAAACGCTGTTTCACAAAGTTTTTTACTTCCTCCGGTGACATATCCCGGTGGACTCTTACCTTGTCAATACCAATGCTGTCACTTAACGTCTGTAAATCGTCCATGAAGTGCTTACTCTCCTTTGCTTCGCTGCTGTGAGTAAAATCAAGGTGGAAATCAGGTGCGCCACCGATCTGCTTCCTCATAACCTCCATCATAACTATATCATGGTTGCCAAATGAAAAAAATACTCAAACGGTACTATTATGGTACTATTTTCGTACTTTCATTAAAATCCGACAGGCTGCTTTTCTTCTACCTGTAAATATATCACATCCTGTAATTAAATAAATACTACGATCTTACTATTTTCTTACCGAGAGTTTACTATTTTCTTATTCCCATAGAAAAAAGGATCACCCCCATACATTCGGAGTGATCCTCATCGTCAACTTCTGTTATTGTAATTCTATCATATTTTTTAAAGGAACAGAATACTCAAAACCTACCACTTGCCTAGCGAAAACCTACCGAAATTATACCGAAGACCTTTCCATCCATTGTTTTGCAAAATCCACCAGTTTCAACATTCCTTCAGAGCCATTCAAATCCAGATCTATTGCAGTTCTTGAATCTGATTGCATCTCGTCCGGATACTGAGCATCATATGCCGGTTTCATTACAGACTGGTAGAACGTCTTAAACTCATCCAATCCTTCCTTCCCGGTTAAGTCTGTTCCCTTAACTTTCTGCTGAAGGCGTTCTACCAAATCCTGATTAGTCGCTACGCTTGTCAAAGCGGATGTGCCCACCGGTCTCCTTCCAAAGAACTTCTCCATTTCATCTTTCGCTGACTCAGGAATAGTCTGCTTCAGTCCCCAATACTGTCCTGCCGATTTATCATCATTCTTTACATAACCAGATTTTGAAATCAGTTCATTGTTGTGATTGATTAAGCGGTCATTATAATCCTTCATTGCTTTAACAATAACCTGTCTTTGATCCTCAGAGAAAGAAGCGGCCGCACATTTATCCACCAGGCTCTCAGCTAATGCCATTTTCGTATGGTCATTATAGCTAAGTGTACCCTGCTTTAACTGACTTGCCATCCCTGTCACCAGGTCTCTGGCAGATTCAAATTCTTTTTCAGAAAAATCGACTTTTCCGATTCTATAAACACCATCTGCATTTGCACTGATGGGTATATCGGTGCGATAAAGTGCACTCACCGAATGATTATTCCAAGACTGTCTTACCTTCTCTAATTCTTCAGCGCCCATAGCGGATATTTCCACCTTAACAGCAAGGACACTGCCTAATGTATTCGGATTTGCTACGCTATTATCTTTTACCTGGCTGACTTTTTCTGCAAAAGATGCCTGTATTTTATTCTGATAATCTGCTGACTTATCAATGTTCATAAGACTTATGCTATTCATAGGCTATGCCCTCCTTGGCAAATAATAACACTTATCATATATATCGGCACAATACTCGAAAACTTAAATTGTTTACACTCGGTTTGTCAGAATCACACCTTCACATCCACATTTTTACCTGCCGGTTCTGATACAGCTCCCGTACTCACGGTAATGCCGGAAGATACAATATCAATCGAAGCACCCGCAAGCACTGTACCTTCTGTAGATACTGCCGCAGTCTCATCTGATACTTCACCGCTCTCCGATGTGGCTACTTTAGCCTTCTCGATTCTTTCCTCTGCCGCCTCTTTTTCGGCTTTCTTCTTTTCAGCAGCCTTCTCTGCTCTCTGAGCCTCCAGATCTTCCTTAGATGCTTTCTTCAGGTCTTCGTTTGTCGTAGTCAGCGTGTTTATAGTAGTTTCAGCAAGTTCTGCCGCTTTCTTTTGTGTTTCTTCAAGCTCTTCTTTCTTCTTCGTCACATCTCCGCCGCGTGCGGAATCCAGCTTTATTTCCGTATCAAGAACACCGGCATGACCATCCATCTGTTTCTTGGTGGCATGCTGCACATGTGCGATCTGCCTTGATGTATTCGCTGACAAAAGTGCCCCTGTCATAATACTCGATAATGCCATGTTTACGCCCTCCTTTAGCTTGGCTGATAGGAAATCCGTTTCCTATGGTTTATGCTCTTATATCTAATCCAACAGTGGTAATACCCTCCAGCATTTTCCCTGATAAAACCTCGGCTTCTCCATTTCGCATTTTAGAAATCACATCCACTGCAGAATCCCCCTTGGAAATCAGTAGTTCCATTCGATCTTTTTCTTCCGCTCTCCGCTCAGCCTGTTTTTCTTTTAGTTTTTCCTGTTTCTTCAGTTTTTCTTTTCTTGAAGTCTCCGCTTTTTCCTGTTTCTTTTTCTCGATCCGTTTTTCTTCCAGCATCTTCTGCATCTTTTCCTTGGTGCCGGGACCTTCTCCAGATTTGCCCCCAACTATCCAATTTGTCACTTTACCGTCCTTATCGATTTTCACGCCGGATGCATACACTTTACACCCCGGTTCAGATTCGATTTTTTCTTTTACTTCTTTTCCATGATTGGAATATCAGCAATCACTTTTTCATACTTGGCCGCCGTAGCAGGATCATTAGCCATCTTTGCAACTATACTTGATGAAATAGCAACGTTATTCCCACCACTACTTCCAATCATATAAGATAGTTCCTGCTTCTCACTCTTGAAATCAACAACTGTGATGTTTACATCAGAATATTTCTTACGCAGATTGTTCAAATAATCCTGAGTGGTCTGAGCTGTAGATTCTGATCGCCTTGCTTCACTTGCCTTGGTTGTTTCGCCAGCAGACTTTGTATCCTTTGTCTGTTTTGTTTCTTTTGGATTCGTATAGGTACTTGCATAATTACCATATACACTGTTAATTTCCATCCCCATATCCTTGTCCTCCTTTGACACATAGATCTGAAATCCTTTTCATGTTATATGCGGTAGTCAATCCTTTTATATTTCTCCGGCAGAACACCGGTTGAAACCTTGCTTGCAGCTTCCATCTCAGCTTGTGTTTGATCTGTATTTTCTACTTCTTCTAACTCTTCTGACATTTCATCGAGTTCTTCTACCGTTTCCTCCGTCATCTCTTCTGCAATCTCTTCCAGTTCATCCATTGCCTCAGTAAGCATTCCGGCATCCTTATCAACACCGGTTGCCTCTTCGATCATATCTTCAAGTCGTTCTTCCGGAGTCTTCGGAGCATACTTCTCAGCCTCCTCCGCAATCTTTTCTGCACGCTCCCTCGCCTCATCCAGCACATGTAACATCTGTGAGTTATTATATTCTGCCTTTGCTGCAGTAATCTGATCATCATAACCATGCAATAGTTCAAGCTTTCTTGATATATCCTCAATCGAATCCGCTTTCATATTCTTAAGGTTTTCTTTCTGCTGTTCGAAAAAAGCAATCTGGCTATCCCGTTTTGCTTGCCTATCCAAGCGATCCTGGGTACTCTTTAGCCCATTGTTACTGAACAGATTTATGCTTTGCATTTTTATATTCATACCAGCCCTCCAATACAATGAGCACAAAAGATATACTTATCTAATCTCATTTTCGGAAAAAGCAAATCACTTATAAACCCCTTATGTAGTGAACGGCAGGATTATTGATGTGAACGGTGAGCTTCAATCCGGAATCATCAGTAAAGCCGTAAAGATTACCATATCCTCACGCTGTTCAAGCTGTATGGTGCCGTAGTATTTCTCCGTGATCCGTTTCATGTTCATCAGCCCATATCCGTGGCTTTCCTTATCATCCTTTGATGTCTCTGGAAGTTCGGTCTGGGGATCCAGCATAAGTTTCCCAGCAAAACTGTTCTTTACCTGTATCAGATAGGCATTGTTATTCTTCCAGGCCTTCACTTCTACATGCGGATCCTTGCTTCCTGATGCCGCCCTTATCGCATTGGACAGTGCATTATTCAAAATGACACCGATATCAATGGATTCCACCTTTCCGCTTGACGGATAATGGAAATTCTGGGTAAAAGATATCCCGGCTTCCTCAGCCTCACGCATCTTCTCGGAAATAACGATATCCGTGACAGGATTCCCTGTCTTTGCATTGATCTCCGGCATAGGAAATCCGTTTTGCCAGTCATTAAGGTATTTTGCCGCCTCCTCAGTCTCGCCTTTATCAAGCAAATTCCCAAGAACCATGATATGGTTATTGATATCATGTCTTATCCCGCGGATATCGGAATACAATGCTTCTATCGTATGCACATGTCCTGACAGTTCTTCCACCTGCTTGGATACAAGGGCATTCTGCAGTGCATCCTCCTGTGACTGTTTCATACGCTGATATGAGTACATGACCGTAATAGCCGCCAGAAATGCTATCACTCCAAACAGAGCTCGGATCCCGTCATAGATAGGATAGTTATTCCAAACATACGCGCCGGTATTTTTCACATATACATCTGAGAGAAATGAACTGATCCAATATCCGGCGATAACAGCTACATATGGAGATGCAAGCAATGTCAGCTCCCGCCATTCCATCCGTTCATTCTTCCTGGCATATATCTTTTCCGAAATAAATATCTCCAAAAACAGCAGAGCGTTTTCTACCGCAACAAGCAGGACTAGGGCAACGATAAACCAGACATATTGTTTCCCCGGATCGTCCGTCGTCTCTCTCATATAGGTAAGGCCACTTATCAGCTTCCAGGGCAGAGCCGAGATCACCTGAGCTATCCACAGAAACATATATATCGTCATTGAAAGAAAAACCTTCTGAGGCAGGTTTCTTCTCTCACAAGGCAATGATATAAGACATACTACAATGATCCCGATAATATATGCCACCACACCTGACATAGAAAAAGGAATCAGATAAAGGATCGTCATTACTACAAAGAATAATGCACCTATCAGGACCGCTGACCTCTTTTTAATCATATAAGGGACATAGAACCTTGCTACAAGGATCGCGCTGACAAACAATCCTGCTATGGCGGATATTGTGCTGGCTATATCCCACATTCTTTCCATATTCATGAATCAATCCTCCTACAGCTGTATTCCAGATAGGCTTTCAGGAATCCATCGTATTCCCTTCTTGATATAGGGATATTGTCTCCTCCCGTGAGTGTTACTGACGTGCGGTCATATCTCTCCACATATTTCATATTTACAAGATAAGACCTATGTATACGGTAGAAATCCTTCCCGACAAGATTTTCAAGCACTGATAACTGTCCGTAATACTCTATGCTTTCATTCTTCATGTGAAGGATCGTCTTTCGGTCATATACCTCCGCATATAAAAGCAGGGACAGATTCACCCTGATATGCGATGTTCCGGACTGGATTTCAATATATTTATCATGCTTACCGGATTCTGCCCCCGATCTCTTCAAGTCCTTTACCGCATTTTCAAGCACTTCCTTAAGTTTCTCATCAGCCACCGGCTTCACAAGGAAGTGGAACGCATGAAGATCAAATGAATTGAACACCTGGTCTTCTTCACCCGTAATAAAGATCAGGATCTTTCTCCAATCCCTGTCCCGTAATGTCTTCGCCACATCCATGCCACTCATTCCGGGCATTTTGATATCAAGCAGCAGAATATCCGGTAATATATCCGCACCAAGTAATTCCTCCCCGGATGCATATGTTAGGATCTCTGCACCGGGGAAGATTTTCCCAGCTTTCTCAGCAAGGATGGCGCATATTTTCTTTTCATCATCACAAATTGCTATTTTCATGGTATTCCTCCAAAGGGCATACTATATAGATATTATCGGATATTATGATCCGTTTGATTTTACCAATGTAGTAAACGGTCGATTTTTTGTAGTGAATGGTATATTCAAAACAAAAGTGGCTATCCTTTCAGACAGCCACAATAAATACGACAATATAGTTTTGGATATATGTATTGATCTCAGATTTCGACATTTTTTAGTAGTCTCGATGCCTCAATCAGGTATCCGTATGAAACCGGATCAACAATTCTCATATATGAAAACCATTTTGGTTTGAAGATTTCCGGCTTTTGAGCAACGTATTCCCCACCATCCTTAATGCCAAGTATACTATCATTACCAGTCAGCACACTTGCCGCGAGATACATCACCCTGCTCGCATATGCTCCGGCTATTTCTCCGTTAAACATCTGGCTTATAATATGATTTCTGATCCTTCCAATCCCGTCGATATAGTATTTGAAATCATCCGGATTGCTGCCGCCCCTCGTAGCAATACAGAGGCATCCTCTGATCGTATCCTTAAGTACATCTTCCACCGAGCAGGTAAGACCTCTGTACGACATCTCCGAGCGGACGACCTTGTTGTAAGAGTCTCTTACGATCTCAATATCCTTCATGATGTCAAAAAGAGTTGCACAGTCAAAAAGCTGCTTGATGATTTCCAGTTCCTTATCCTGACCAAACTCGATTCCTGTGGTACGTGGTGCAAATGCCGTAAGCTTATCTCCAAGGATGCTTTCCACATCCGGCATCTCTACGATCAGATCCTCGCCTTCCGTCAAAAGCAGACTGTTTCTAATCGGCTTAAAGACTGTATTGGGGTATTGACGTTCCTCAAAGAGGACATCAAGGATAACAACAACTTCCTTTCCACTACTCGGTGATAGATACTTAAATCGAAAATGTCTCTTTTCTATATTATTCTTACCTTTACGTACATCTTCATCCTTATCATAGAATGGGAAAACTTTCTTTGCTTTTTCAATATATGAGTCTATATCTGTGCCGGGTTCAACTACTATATCAATGTCGGTACTGAATCGTCTGGGTATATCCAGAAGAAGCATCAGAGAAGTACCTCCCTTGAAAACAAAAGGCATGTCAACGCTTTTTATAGCTTCAAGGAGACCAAATGCAAACAGCGTTCTCTCAATCATCAGTGGATCATCCCCCGTCCTGCCCCTTAATTCACTGATATATTCCTGCGTAAATATTTTCTTAGATAGCATCTTTTATTTCATCCCTCATGTATTCTTCTATTATTTTTGCTTTTCCTCTTCGCCCGGCATAGCGGTTCATCTTCTTAACATCCACCCTGTAGTTTTCCCTGATATTTCTGATTATCTCAGGAAGCTCTGACGGACTATACGTTGCTTCTATGCTCTTATCCGCAATAATATCAACC
This sequence comes from Lachnospiraceae bacterium, assembly GCA_015056815.1. Classification (GTDB taxonomy): domain Bacteria; phylum Bacillota; class Clostridia; order Lachnospirales; family Lachnospiraceae; genus SIG333. Next base: position 39,663 of record SVFN01000029.1, read on the forward strand.
AGCAGCTTCTCTATCATGATCTCGTGCGGCTGTGAAGATGATAGCGGTGCCTGACTGATCAGTTCAAGTACCACAACACATCCCCGTGTCCAGTATCTTGAAAACTCCGCCCTATTCGGCTTATACAAAACCATACCGCCAAGCTCCTGTTTAAGGAGGTCGAAAATAAAGGTGCTCAAATCCTTTTCAACCTGAACATAAATAGTATTCTGCGCGATCTGATGATTTAAGAACTCATTAAGCACTACGCTTTCAAACATCACGAATGACAATTCCGGATATTTTTCCTTCAAAAACTTTTCAATCCTTAATACATCTTCAGTATATATGGGACGATATTCCGGTAAAAAATGCCGCTCTGAGGTTGTATATTCGTCGTATCCCACCCTGAACAATCGTTTAGCAAGCTGCATATTATAAAGCATCCATCTGAATGTGGAATCATTCAGTTCCTTGTTTTCTTTACGAAAGATTTCAATCAGATCATTTCTGGTATATGTCCTGTCTCCCTTTAAATTGTCTATAACACAATCTATCTTCATTAATGTAATATCCCCTTTAAGCGTTTTGTCATTTTTTCGAATAATTGACTTTATGCTTATAATAATATTCATAGAGACATCCGTCAAGCGTTTTGTCATTTTTTTGTTTTTTTGACATTGTGCTACAGGGATTTTTTGAGAAAAGCATCTGCATTTTATTCATTTTTGCATAGGTTATTACAACTCCCTGCTCATCTGATAATCGAAATGAATCCAATCAAGCCTATAATTCAAGAAATCCTGCTATAAAAGCAGGATTTACAGATAATTTTGAGGCGGTTCTGAACAAAAGGTATAAATTCGGTATAAAACTATGGAAAGAATCTTTGAAACACCCAATTTACAGGCATTTTACAGCATCATCATCTCTGTCTCGGATAATGCCCCAGCAGACGAACAGTACTCTTGTCATACTCTTCATCCATCCTTCCAATAGTTTCACATCGGGGTGATTTTTAAGGTATAAACGCGGTATAAAACAGTTCGCATATATCCTTGAAATCCAGTATTCATAAGGGTTTGAGGCACTATCTGTGTATCCTGCCGTGGCAGACAAATAATATATTGATCCTTTTCATAAAACCTCGCTAAATCCCTTGTTTTTCTAGTGTTTATAATACTTTTCACATATTTCATTTACCTATCAACTAAGTCCTATTTTATCATAAATTGTTATAATTTGTTGTCCAAAAGAGGTAAAATTGTAGGTAAAGGTAAAATTTTTACCTTTTATATGCTGACTCGCAACAATGCTGCGAAATCACGACTTGGATACCGCCGCCCTTCTGCGATATAAAAACTCTCTGCGCGCAATACCGCTGCGCGCAAAAATGACAGTATTTACGCATGTTGCAGCACCTCTGCGTTTTTGCAGCAAATTTGCGGTTGTTTACAGAAATCCATTAACAGGATACGCCTAAAAGTTGCAGTGCACTTTCAGGCGCAGACCGTCTGCCTATGGCATTCGGGCAAGGTCGCTGCGTGCCAGTGGCACGCGCTTAGCGAGGACCGAGCCGGGAGGCGAGACCTCCGCCCTAAGACCCAGCTGGTAATTTTTTGATACAGGAAATGAAATACAGTAGATTTTCAGATATGGATTCTGGTGTCACTGCTGACACCACATGCTTCTCGGTGACACCACTACTGACACCACCATTTTCCTGATTCGCGGTGTCACCATTGACTCCACTTAATTCTTCCGACATAAAAAATGCTGAATCAAGCGGGAGAAAAACTCCACTCGATTCAGCATCTTTCCTCACTATCGAATTCGATCTTATTTAAACTTCTTAAGTTTCCCCCTAAAACCGGCCTTCTTCATAGCAGACTTATACTTGGTAAAGAGGCTCTTTTTCACCTTTATGGTTACCTTCTTGTTCTTAAGACTCTTCACAAGAGCTTTCAGGTTTTTCGCAGACAATACCTTATCCGAACGAATATTGATCGTCTTCAACTTTCCGCTGTTCTTCACCACATTCTTGCCTATGGTTTTGGTGTTTTTGCCAAAGGTAATGGAGGCCATATTCTTACAGTTTGAGAAAGCTCCTGCCTTAACGGTTTTCACAGTATCAGGCAGGGTCACCGTCTTCAGCTTCGTACCCTTGAATGCATTCTTACCGATAATCTCAATATTCGCTTTCGACAGATCAACCGACTTCAGATTCACGCAGCCGGAGAATGCGTTATCGCCGATTTCTTTGATATTATTACCGACCTTGACAGTCTCTACTGATTTATCATCCTTAAAGGCATTAACGTCAATCTTCACTACTTCGTAGGTTACATTGCCCTTTGTTACGGTATCCGGTATAGTGATATTTTTATCTGCCTCGTTGCATGGTTTAACAAAGGCTGTAGCCGGTGTTTCTCCCTTATCGGAAATCACAACATATTCAGCTGCATCTTCACCGCTTTGTGTGATCGTTGTTCCCTTATCCGCCGGCACTTCGTTCTGAGTGACCTTACCGGGATCATTGCCATCGGTATTTTTATTTCCGGGATCGTCAACTCCCGGGTTATCAGTCGTAGGATCCGTCGTGGGTTCTGTTTTGGGCAGCATCGGAATGATCCAGCTTCCGTCTTCAATCTCAGTCTTTCCTTCTTTATCTGAAAAATGCTTTCCACATACTGAGCAGGTCCAATAAGCACTATTCCCCGGATTTGTTTGGGTTGCTGTGACAGCTTCTGTTTCTTCCAGCTTATGTTGCAGGATCACCTGCACCTCAATACCTGATACGTCCTTGTAATTATCTGTATCTTCGGGCGTATATTTCACCTTAACCGTATTGGCTCCAAGCTGAAGTGCTGCGTTTCCATCTTCCAAAGAGAAATGCTCCGGCAGGCTGATATCCGCCAATGTTGCATTACAAAGAAGGATTTGCGGCTGCGGAGCGTTGTACTCCGGCGCAGCCTTGTTCACCTTCAAAGAAACAGATGCCTGTCCCATGGTGGTATCGGAATTGTAAACAGCGGTCAGCACAGTATCTCCGGCACCGGTTATGGTCACCGTTCCTGCATCCGATATTACGGCGACATCTGTATCAGAAGAAGTATAGGTCCACTCTCCTCCGGCTCCTTCATTTTCCACTGTGGCGCCTATTGTAAATTCATCATCACCATATGTTTTGATAAGGGCATCTTCACTCCCCAGTGTCACTACTGCATCATTCTTTGTAGAAATGATAATCGTAAAATCGTAATCCTTGTAGTTTACTGCATCCCGAACAGGTATGATGATACTTACTGTTGTCAGCTCACTTAATGCAGCCGTGCTATATGTCAGCGAATTACCGCTGACGGTAGCTGAGCTGATCAATCCTGCCGAATTACCGCTGATGGTAATATTATTATCGTAAGTCGCTCCTTCCGGTACAGCAGGAAGCTTAAGCATGTTCGTTACCGCTTCACCGATATAGACGTACTCCGGCAGCGTTTTGACTCCCGAATACTCTCCTTTACCGATGGATACCGTCAGGGCCCCCGGCGCAGTATCATAATAATTCGGATTGCCCTTTACCATGTACCAAACCTTATAGGTTCCGGCATTCTTTGCAGCAGGGTTGGATGTACTCCATTTCTTATCTGCGGAAGTACTGTCCCCGTCAAATTCCGGTGCCTCCGTTACATCGCTTTCCGTCACGGCATAGTACATGGTGCCGAAACCAGCTGTCACCGAGCCGGGATCTGCAAGTTCCAGCGCCTCACCGGTATAGCTTAAGCCGGTTTTCGGCGTGGGTGCGGTAACTGCCGAAGACGGAACATCCACCTTATTAACCTTCAGCTTCACCTTACAGCTCGCAGGCAGATAATTCGCACTCTCAGGTGTAAATATTACTTCATACTCCTTGGTCTCACTGTCGGAAACCACCGGTGCGATGGTCGTATCTTTCCACGCGAAGGTTCCTGTTACGACATTACCGTTCGCAGTCGCCTTACCTCCTGAGAAGGTACTGTCTGCCAGAGTCTGCCCGTAGCTTATCGCAGACGCAGCCGGCAATTCTTCTATGCCAGGAACAGACTCCTGTATCATGAATTCCTTTGTTGCGTCAATGGTATATAACGCACCGGTCTTGCTCTTTACGATGACCTTTGCCTTACTGTTCTCCCCGGACGCATTGGTGTTATCAGAGTAGGTCACATCGTACTGATCAGCGGGAATAAGCTTACCGGCTGCATAATATACCCTGACCTCCGGCTCTTTCGCCGTCCCGTCATAATACAGCTCATCTTCATTTATCACCTCGATGATGGGGTTCGTGACCTGCTTGGGAACTACCCTGAAGCTGATCGCCGCTTTCGCGGGCTTGTATTTGCCGTTTCCGCTGAACCCGGCCCACAGTTTGACCGTGCCCAGACCCACGGTGTACAGGGAGATGTCCTCGCTGTTGACTGCGTTGTTTCCGCTGTTGTTTGTGGTTTCACCCAGTTCGACCGCGTCCGCAGCGGAGGTATTGGAAATCTGCCATTTCCACGACGTGTCACTGACCGCCGCATCGTTTATGGCGTTGATAACAATGGGGGTTTCCGGGTCATACTCGATTTCTGCACCGTTCTCAAACTCTTCGCCCTTCGTGTCCTGCTTGCCGGTGAGCTTCAGCACGGGGTCGGTCCGCACCACGGTGAACGTGGCGGTGGCGGTCGCGCCGGCGTGCGTCTCGTCCCCGTCCAGAATCACGCAGAGCTGGTGGGGTCCTTCCGCGAGGTCACCAAGATCACACACATAAGTAAAGGAAGGGTTGTCATTTACCAAACGTCGTTCAGATTTATTGTCCAGGAAGACGGTTATATCTCCCCTCGCGCCCCTGCCGTCCGTGTTGCCGTATCCGTCCAAACATTCGCAGACAGTCAGGCCGATTTCTATAGGATCCCCGACCTTGTATTGCGGATCACACTGAATGGAGAGAGCCGAGCTGTACGGAATGGTCACATAGTCCTTGCGGGCGACCGAATAACAGCAGTCCCCCGTTCGGTACTTCACATACGCGCAGGGCTTGAAGATTTTGTAATTCATGGTGGGGTAGTATACCTTGGCTGTGCATTCTACACTGTCTAGCCAGCATATCGGCCTGGTACCCACGTTGATGGCATAACCCGCGACCGTAAGGATATGACTGTCTGCATCGAATGCAACATCGATCTTCTTCGTGAAGTCCGGATCAGTACTGCCCTCGGATGCGGGCGTGAAATCGTACAGGTACTTATCCCCCAGGCAGACGAAATTGTAGCCTACGAAGATGTACTGCCCCAGGTGGATGGTTTCCCCGCAGACAGTAAGGGTGTCCCCGTTCTGGCTGTAGCAGCTGACGCAATCCCCATTCGCGTCCTTCTGGCAGTTGCAATCCCAGCCGATGTCTTTGCGGGATGCGCAGGTCAGTACCCCTGGGATGTCATTCAAATTGAACCAGTTTTCCCCTAAGCTGACAAAGTTGCCATAGCGGAAGATTTCAGTGCCTCCGGCATAGAAGATATCCTTGCCGTCGGTGATGGTCGTGTTCTGGCTGTCGATGCACACATCCCCCAAATAAACTTTCCCTTCTTTGAGTGTGAGATCCGGGCAGTCGTCCCCCACGTACCAGACATAGCCGCCGGAGACGCCGGAGGATACGGCGACGCCGTCCAGGTCAACCTTTTGGTGGATCGCCTCTCCCTCGCGGTGCAGAATGAGCTGCCCGCATACGGTGTCGAGCCGGCTGACCCCATCCAGCGAGGCGGAGCCATTGACGTTGGAGATGCGCATACCAGGGTAATCCCCGTCGCCTATTTTGAATAGGGTTAGGGTACCAGACAACGATTTGACACAATCCGTAATTCGTGTGCTATAGATATTATTGGCGTAAAGCTCGTCGTCGTTACGAGGAGGAGAAATATACGTTTCGCCGATTTCGTGCCTGTACCACAGCTTCGTGTTTCCGGCACCGGTCACATTATTGCCATCGTAGTACACGGTGGTATTGGGCTCCGTCACCACACCCGGGAGGGCGTAAGACAAGGGAATAACCATCGTCAGCTTTTCATCGTCCTCGTTCAGCTTGATGACCTTAAACTCCACCCAGTCGTCGAGCTTCCCGTCATCGCCGGTGATCGCGATACGGTGCACACCCGGCTCCAATACAATGGTGTTCTCGCCGGATATCAGTGTATTACTGTCCACCTTTGCCGTAAAGCTGACATTCGTTACCTTCGTGCCGTTTTTCTTAACCACGAGCTTAGACCGGTCAATGGTAACACCGCTTTCCGACCAGGCAAGCTCATTATCCGCGTCAAGCCAGATATTCGTCCGCTCCGGCCAGTCATACTCTACCGTATAATCCGATACGATAACATTCACCTTGAAGCTGTAGTCATTATAATTTGGTGCATCCTTCGCCTCCACGGTGATCACAGCCGATGTTCCCGCGGACTTCCCGCTGTTGGTGCTAAAGCTCAGCGTATTCTCCGTGCTCTCTGCCGGAAGTGTACTGATCAGGCCGCTTGTGTCATCTTTGGTAAAATAGTATTTTGCGCCGTTCGGGAGTGCGGGAAGCGTGATCGTATACTCGCCCGCCTTGTTCCCCGGAACGTACTTCGTGATATTCGGGATCTGTGAGGACTGATAACAGTCCCTCTTTTCTATATCAACCGTGACGCTTTCCGGAGTTGTGTCTCTGTGAAAATCATCGCCGTCAACCATATACCATACATAGTAGGTTCCCGCGTTGGTGGCTTTGGGGATGGATGTGGTATAAAGGTTATCCGCGGGGGCGGTGGTTGCATTTTCGCCGAGGGCATAGTACATCGTGCCTCCGGTCGCCTCGCCTGTAACGGTCACCAGAGGCTTCTCCGTCCCATCGTAGGTGCGGTTGTTTGCGGTGACTGTTGCTGCAACAGCATTCGCCTTGCTGAGCGTTATCTTGACATTGACTGTGGAATCGGCATAGTTCGTAGAGCTGATGGTCACGGGCAGGGTAACGGTATCGCCTGGAGCACCGCCGGAGAGCGTGGCTGTTACAGCGCCGCTTGTTTTATTCACATTGAAGTCGGAAACCGTAACGTTGCCGGTCTTGCTTGCAGTCCCTGCCGAATAGCTCAGCGTTCCTGCATCATCAGGCATTTTGCCCGCCACAGACTCAGAAACGGAGGTCGCTGTGTACACCAGTGTGTCTGTCACATCCGCGATGGTCTGCGCGTCTGCCTTGCTGATGTTTACTGTGGTAGTCGTGGTATTCGTCGCAAGACTGTAATTGGCATTGGCCAGCGTCACAGTGACATTGACTGTCTTGTTGTTGCCCACATTAACGTCGGTCATCGCGCCGGTAACGGTGTAGTCGGTGCCCTTCGTCAGCACAACAGGGGTAATACCGTTCTTGAACGTAACGTCGCTGATCGTGACAGCTGTGTTGTCTTTATCATAAGCACGATCCGTCGCCGTCGCAGTATCAATGGTCAGAGCCATAGGCGCGATTTCATACTCCACATAGGCGGTAGCAGTTTTGCCCTCAGGTCCCAGCGTGATGCTCGCCTTGTGCATGCCTGCGTCGGTTGGCGCAGTCTCAGTAGCTGTTCCGTAAATGTCGCCGCTCTTCGTCTGATACTGAATGGACGCGTCACCCTTGATGCTGTACACATCGGTGATGGTCGCATCGGCGCTTCCCGTGCCGTCATAGGTGGTCAGCGTAGGCGCAGCGATGGTCAGTGTGGCAACGTGGTCGGTGCCGCCTTCAGTGCTTGGAGGCAGCGGACAGCCGTCTGCCGCGCAGGTCGCCGTGATGGTCGCATCGCTGGCGGAGTAGGTGAAGCTATGAAAATGGACTGCATTAGGAACAGTGATGTTAGCAACGCCATCTGGGGTGCCCGAAACCGTAACGACCGTATCGCTGGTTCTGGTGACAGTAATTCCGTTTGTAGTTTTGTAGCAGTCACTTGTTTTTGGAAACATATGCCCACTGTTCGCATTATAAGTGACCGTGGTCATTGGACTGCGGGTTACGCCATAATCAAAATAGTTTTGACTGGTGCCTCCTCCATCGGCTGTAGCGTTTGCTCCTCCGGACAGATTGACAGATGAGAAGATGACAGATGACAGATTGAGCTTTAAAGAAGGGCGGACACCAAACGTGGAGTTCACGTCGTTACCGAGGTCGTTGACGTAGCCGGTCCCGCCGTTGACGAGCGCCGCACGGCTATCGTAGCGACCGGGTGAGCGCAGCCACCAGCTATTGTCGAATTTTCGGACATTCTCAGGCAGGGAGTTCGCCTCATCTACGCTCAGCAGATACAGCTTCGCATCATCGGTTGTTTCAGCTACTACTGTCGAGGAATTATATGTATAGGTTGTCAAGGTAACCGGTTGTATAGCATCTGCTACATCCTTGAAATTCGGTTCCTCCTCTCCGGCAGTTCCGGCAACTATACTATTCAAATGGGATTTCACATCAGAACTATTATAACTGTTGCTTGAAGCATCTGATTTAAACGTTAATTCGCCAAAGCTCTCCGATTGGTCAAAGCTCTCCGCCGCCAGCAGCGTGACCGTTCCTCCCGTAGCAGTAGAATCGTCCGCAATAATGTACCATGGTTTCCCGTTGAAGGTCACCTGTAAGTTTGTCAGATTATCGCCACTCTTACCTTTGTTAGCCTCTGTAGTTACCAGATAGTCATTATACGCTCCGGTAACATCCGCATACGCCGTCAGACTCATCCCCGGCATCAAGCTTAGCTCCATCACAAGAGTGAGCAGGATACCCATCAACTGTTTCATTTTCTGTCTCATTTGTCATAATCCTCCTTGATTTTGTTCTTCCAATCGGCTGCCGGGGGAATGGAGCATCCCCACTCCCAACGCCTTGAAAGCTTTCGCGTCCAAAGTCTCCGACAGCATGTGTTTTTCCCGCGGAGACTTCCGCAGAAAAGGAACCGGGTTCCTTTGCCCGATACGCTGGCCCATGGAACTTTCCATGCACTTCTGGCAATCAGGCAATGCGGGGCGGACACCAAGCGTGTTTTTCACGTTGTTGCCATTATCGTTGACATCCCCGGACCCGCCGTTCACGAACGCCGCATTGTTATCGTTGTTACCCTGCGAGCAGAGCCACCATGCAACCCTGTCCCTGTTGTATTTGGCAGCCATGTTCAGGCATAAAAGCCTTTTGCATGACAGCCCTTAAGGAAAGCCCTGCAGCCCTCCGATACAACCCATCACTCACTTCTTCTTTCGGTGCATGGGTGAGTACGAATGTTCCCATCACCTTCTTCCGAAGCTTCCATGTATGCCCATGGGCAAGATGCCCGTTATAGCTTGCAACACTCCTCCCTATCTCCTCCAGGCTCTTGTTGTGTGTGCGGTACTCCTCTTTATATTTCTTCAACCGCCTCTTCCACCGTCTCTTATTCGAAGTTCGAAGCCTTCGAATCACCTTTCCGGTATCGGTCAGATAAAATCGAAATCCCAGAAAATCCACACCTTCCGAGATTGGCATGATCTGTGTCTTCTGATTGAACTCCAGATTCAGTTCTTTCGCCTTTGTTATGACGGATAATTCATTCTTTGCTATAAAACGCCCTCCTTTTCCTGTCGATCTTTTGAACACAAAAACCGCCGAACCTGACAGGGTAAAGTAACCCCATCAAATCCGACGGTTATCCATCATTAACATATTCAGTTTCAGACAACGAAAAAAGGGCGCAGTTATGCCTTGCTTGCTTGAGCGTAGCGAACTGCGGCATACCTGTCAACTCCTTTCCGGTAAAATCTTAAAGAACCGAGTTTCTCATCTCATATATCATCCTGCCGGAGCAGATTCTTTACTCCTACATATGAACACGATAATAATATTATATTATAGCAGAACCATAGGATGACTTCAAAAGATTTTTCAGATATTTTCCCGAACGAAAAACAGGCGAGAACCGCCGCCTCGCCTGCAAAGAGTGTATCACAGATGTGGATATGAGCGCAAGACCGGATTGCTCATGTGATCACCCTCATAAAAAGCGGACAGCACACCACCATTTTCACAGTGATGCGCTGCCCTGTGTTCCCCGCTCACACTTCGACCTCCACGGTCACGCCAGCCTTGAATGCCACCTCATAGTCATCATCCTTCACGACTGCTCCTATTTTGTCATTTTGTCGTTTTGCCATGATAAAATGAGTATAGCATCATTATCACTCACCATCAATCTCCATCTCACTTGTGTATTTAAACCTATACATGCCCTTAGAATACAAGATAATTGTCAACAGGGAATACTCTAAGTCCTATGCTTTTCCACGGTTCCCGATCATACCTTCGGAATTTATCAGGCATATGATCCAGTTTACTGATTGCATTTTCCAATCGATCCAACTGCCCCGCTGCATTTTCGGGTGCCAGCAGTTCAAAAGCAATATACTCATAGATGCCCCTCAAATCCCTGTCTGCCTGCTCTGAAATCTGTACATCAAAAATCATAATCCTTTCGGATATCTGCAAAGGTTGACTTAACCGATTTTGTCCTACCGGACTGCATGTCAGCATAACCCTTTTCCAGTTCTGCATCCATCTGTGCATCCGAAAGAGTGCTGGTGTCTATCGGTCTAGCTCCGGGAATCTTAACTTCAAATGGAAGCCCCCTTTGAAGAATGATCTGCTTATAGAACATATTAATAGCATTCGAAGCAGGAATCCCTAAAGTATCAAGGATATTCTCTGCCTGTTCTTTAACATCCGGTTCTATTCTTGCATATAAATTTGCTGTTTTAGCCATATCGCATCATCTCCTTATAAAATCGAACCAAAACACATCTGTTCACTTTTAGTACATGCGACTGTGCTGACAAGAGCAATACATTTTTATTGGAATTTTTGTTGTATTGGAGTCCGCTATTGGTTTCATATACTATGATTTCTTCTGTTTGATTTTTGCAAGTAGTCCGGTGGTATATAAAACCATAGTAATAAGTGCACCGACTGAAAATCCCAAACAGATTCCCTATACACATTCATATACAATTTCAGACTTTCTTTTATTGAAAGACTGTGCAAATATCTTAACTGCAGACCGAAGGATATCATAGAGTTCATTCCCTACGAACCCGATGAAGATAACGACTATGATATTTCGTAGCATGAATGCATAATCAAGGTCGTTTTCAAGTGGCTAAATCACACCGGACAGGTGACTCAACAGCTACCAAATTATTCACAATTTGACTCATTTAGATATTAATTAAATTGTAGTCATCGAATCTTCCCCCGGTAGTTGACCCAACTATACATTCATCCATTTGCAGTCATTACTTTATATTGATGCCATTGACTTTCTTTGCAATAAGCTGATCTGTGGTCAACCTTGCAACTCTTACAATTTGACTTAATTGGGAAAATAGTTGATTCCAAGTCATCGAATCTCACCCTTGCGGTTGACTCAGATATAACTATATTGCATTTACAGTCAATTTCTTGGAAACAATAGGTTGACTTAAAATGAGAAATGATGATTTGTGGTCAATAAATGACAATAATA
>SVFN01000030.1 GCA_015056815.1 Lachnospiraceae bacterium
TCAACTGAAATGGCCACGCTTTCCCTAAAATAAAAAGGGCGTGTGAAAAAACTTTTCGTTTTTTCACACGCCCTTTTGATCTCAACAGATTATTAATCAGACATTTCTATAATACAGTCTGGACATCTCACTGATCCGCTCTGCCAGCTCATCCGTGAAAGCGTCTGCCGCCATTCTCCATTTCCAGTTCTCTCCCAGAGTAGACGGTGTATTGATCCGCGCCTCTTTGCCCAACTCCAGATAGTCCTGCATCGGGATGATCGCTGTATCGGAAACACTCGCCATACATGCCCGTATGAACGTCCATGTCACATCCTTGTCTCTCCTGATGTTCATATACTTCTTCGCAAAAGCCTTATCCTTTCTGGAAAGACTCTCCCACCAGCCAAGCAGGGTATCATTGTCATGCGTCCCGGTATAGACGATACTGTTTGCCGAATAATTATGCGGAAGGTAATCGCTTTCCTCTCTGGAATCAAATGCAAACTGTAAGATCTTCATCCCCGGGAATCCGGTTTTCTTCACCAGTTTGTAAACGCTGGGCGTCAAAAATCCGAGATCCTCCGCGATCACGTTCTGTCTGCCCAATGTCTTTTTCATCACATCAAACAGTTCATATCCCGGCCCCTTCTGCCATTCTCCATTCTGAGCAGTCTCACTGCCGTAAGGGATGGAGTAGTACTCATCAAATCCACGGAAGTGATCGATTCGCACAATGTCGTACATCCTGAAACAGTGTTTAAAGCGCTTCATCCACCATGCATAACCGGTCTCTTTATGATACTCCCAGTTATAAAGCGGATTGCCCCACAACTGCCCGGTCGCCGAAAAAGCATCCGGCGGACAGCCGGCCACAGCGATCGGCTTTAAGTCACTGTCAAACTGAAACAGCTCCGGAGATGCCCAGGTATCAGAACTGTCGAACGCGACATAAATCGGGATATCTCCCACGATCTGAATCCCCTTGTCATTGGCATACGCTTTTAACGCACTCCACTGTTTCGAAAACTCATACTGCAAAAATACATAGAAATCAATTTCAGACTGATATTGTTTCTTATATTTCTGCATCGCTTCCGGCTTGCGTTTACGGATGTCATCGTCCCATTCCTCAAAACTGACACCGTCAAAGCTGTTCTTGACCGCCATAAATAAAGCGTAATCCTCCAGCCAGAAAGCATTCTCTTCAAAGAAGACATCATAGCCCTCTTCTTTTTTTGCATCAAATCTTGCAAACGCCTTTTTCAAAAGCGCAAAACGGCTTTCATAAATCCTGCCGTAATCGACATACAACGGGTTCTCTCCAAAGTCGCATGCATCGCATTCTTTCTTCGTCAAAAGTCCGTCTTCTGTCAGTTTTTCCAAATCGATAAAATAAGGATTGCCTGCAAATGTGGAAAAGGATTGATACGGGGAATCCCCATAACTCGTAGGGCCAAGCGGCAAAATCTGCCACAGGCTCTGCCCTCCCTTATGTAACTGATCCACAAACTCATAGGCCGCCTTGCCGAAGGTACCGATTCCGTACTTCGAAGGCAGGCTTGAGACCGGCATCAATATGCCACTTTTTCTCATGGTAAACATCCTCCGTTTCGTATTAGATCTCGCAATCTGAATTTATAGCGATCCGGAACAAACGAAAAACTACACACACACTATACAGCATAGTCAAAGATCGCACAAAAGTCAATCAGAAAGTTCGATCAAACCGAAAAAAAAACAGTTTCCTGCGGTTTTGTCGCAAAAATACCGCAAAAAATGGGGCTGTGCCACACAGCCCCATAAATAAACTTTAGTCTGCTACATAGTACCACTCAGTCAGTTTCCAGATATCACGGTTGTACTCCGCGATCGTTCTGTCAGATGAGAAGAAGCCTGCCTTGGCAATGTTGACGAGCATCATCTTTTTCCATTTTTGACGATCCTCATAATCCTTCATCATCTTGTCCTTCACTTCGATATAATCTTCCAGATCCAAAAGTGTCATAAACCAGTCTTTGTTCAAAAGTTCTTTATAGAGTCTCTCCAGATTCTCCTTGCAGCCGACTTTCATCACCTTATCACTGATGATGAAATCCACAGCCTCTTTGATCACGGGACTCTTTTCATAAAAGTCTTTGGAAACATAATCTGCCTTTTCATAATGCTTAATGACTTCATCGGATTTTGCCCCAAAAATATAAATATTGTCATCACCAACAAGCTCATGGATCTCCACATTGGCACCGTCGGAGGTACCCAGTGTCACAGCCCCGTTTAACATAAATTTCATGTTGCCGGTGCCGGATGCTTCCTTGGAAGCCAGGGAGATCTGCTCGGAAATGTCACAGGCCGGGATCATTTTCTCTGCATAGCTGACATTATAATTTTCCACCATTAATACTGTCATATAAGGGCTGACATCAGGATCATTGTTCACGATCTCCTGTAAACATAAAAGAAGATGAATGATATCCTGTGCGATCACATAAGCCGGGGCTGCCTTTGCTCCAAAGATAAAGCTCATCGGAGTCGTCGGCTTCTTTCCGTTTTTGATCTCCAGATATTTGTGGATGATATATAACGCATTCATCTGCTGACGTTTGTACTCATGCAGTCTCTTGGACTGGATATCGAAAATGGAATCAGGGTTTAAGTTTACCCCTTCCACTTGCTTTACATACTCTACAAACTCAAGCTTCTTCTGTTTCTTGATCTTTTCCAGACGGTCAAGAACTGTCTGATCGTCTTTCTTCTCCAAAAGCTTCTGCAATACATTGGCATCCTTCTTATAGTCCGTACCGATCGTCTCATCCAAAAGAGCTGTCAGAGGCCTGTTGCACGATAACAGCCAGCGACGGAAGGTGATACCGTTTGTCTTATTATTAAATTTCTCCGGATAGATCTTGTAAAACGCGTTCAGCTCCGTCTCCTTCAAAATATCCGTATGGATCGCAGCCACACCGTTTACGGAGAAGCCGTAGTGTATATCAATATGAGCCATATGTACCAGATCATTCCCGTCAATAATCTGTACTTTCTCATCCTCATATTTCGCAGCTACTCTCTTATCCAGTTCTTTGATGATCGGAACAAGCTGCGGAACCACCTTCTCCAGATATTCCAAAGGCCACTTCTCAAGTGCCTCCGCAAGGATCGTATGATTTGTGTAGGCACATGTCCTGCTTACCACCTCGATCGCTTCGTCCATGGAAAATGCCTTCTCTTCCACCAGGATACGGATCAGCTCCGGGATCACCATGGTAGGATGTGTATCGTTGATCTGGATCACTGCATGCTCATACATCTTATGCAGATCCACTTTATTCTCATGCATTTCCTTAATCACAAGCTGTGCCGCATTGCTGACCATGAAATACTGCTGATAGATACGAAGAAGATTTCCCGCTTCATCCGAATCATCCGGATAAAGGAATAATGTCAGGTTCTTCTCAATATCCTCTTTATCAAAATCAATGCCTTTTTTCACAATGCTCTCATCTACAGACTCAATGTCAAACAGGCGTAACCGGTTCACACCGTTCTTATAACCGATCACATCAATATCATACAGACGGGAACGCACGGTGCGGTCCCCGAATTTTACTTCAAAAGAAACATCCGTCTTATTCAGCCAGGAATACTTCTCGATCCAGTCATTACACTCTGCAGTCTGCCTGCGGTTCTGAAACACCTGCTTAAACAGGCCAAAATGATAATTCAGTCCGATACCGTCACCGGGAAGTCCCAGTGTCGCGATGGAATCCAGAAAACAGGCAGCCAGACGTCCCAGTCCGCCATTTCCCAAAGAAGGCTCCGGCTCGATCTCTTCGATCCTGGAAAGCTCCTTGCCATGTTTCTGAAGCACTTCTGACAATCGTTCATAAATACCAAGATTGATCAGATTATTGGATAACAGTTTGCCGATCAGAAACTCTGCGGAAATATAATAGACTTTCTTGTCTCCACTGATGTGTTCTGTCGCATTAAGCAGTCCTTTCACCAGTTTCAGGACAGCGTAATAGAGTTCTCTGTCATCACACTCAGAAAGGGATTTCTGATACATCCCCTTTACCAGATCCTGAAGCTGGTCCTCCAGTCTGGCTTCAATCAGTTCTCTCTCCAAAGTCATAGATAATTCCTCCTCATACCTGCATATTTTTTTAACACGATTTTTTCTCCCATAAAATAATTCAACTGTCAACCCCCATTATATGATAAAAGAGCGGCTTCTTCAACCGCTCTTTCTTCGTTAAAATGTATGAACTTTTTCCGGAAATTTTATAATATTCTCTAGTCAAAAAGCTCTTTTCTTTTTCTAGATTCGCAGTGGCATTTTCTTCAGTTTACTGTCCTTAAATCCTTTTACCAGACTCGACCAGTTTTTCTTTCCAAGCGTCGCAAGGCAGTTTGCCGTATAAGTCTGATACTGAGGCGTATCCATGTATTTAAACACATTATAGGCGGCTTTTCTGGAGCCGTCCAGATTCCGCAGTCCCATTTTCAGCCCCTGAGCCGACTCGACCTCATTGTCGATATCCGAGCGGATAATGATGGAATCGATCATATCATTAAATTCGGCAATATAGTAAGCATAAGCAATCGCTGCCGCCTGTGTATGCTCCCCAGCGGTGGAAGTAAAGCCCTGCTCCGATAAAATGATCCTGGTCTTTTTGCCGAATTTCTTCTTCACAAATTTTGTCAGTACCGTGATATTCTTTGGCGTCACATACTGGGAATTCTCATTTTGGATCGCCTGCGGGTTATTCCAGAAGGCTGCTGCCGTCAGGGGCGCCGGATATGCGTGGTATGCCAGGTTCCAGCTGATCTTACTGTCCAGCACTTTAACTTCCTTATTAAAGTGCACCATAAATTCTCTGGCGCTGTATACGCCGCTTCCTCCCATCCAGTTGTTATCCAGACTGATATAAGCTCTCGCATTTTTATTATGGCTGACCGCTGCATAGTACATGGTGCGGAAGGCCTGGGCATAGTCCCTGACATAATTCTCATATGCAGTATTTCCCGCAAAGTTCCACGGGTTCGGTACATTCACTTCATTACCGAGGATCCAGTTATCCAGATGACAGTTCTCTCTCGAATACAGCTCAGCAAGATACATAAAAGCCGCCTCCAGCTTTTCCCTGGCTGCTTTTTGCTGAATATTCAGGGCAAAATAATGGGCTGCCATGGGCTTTCTCCCCTTCTTGATGATCAGGGATTTCAGCCCCTCATCCCAGGGCAGTAAAAACACCGCAGAGATCGTGATGTTATCCCTGTTGCACCGGCGAATGGTTCCCACATAAGGGTTCCCTTTAAAATAGTAGACCTTACCATTATAAAGATACGGTACGCCGTCCGCCTTCGTTCCGTAAACGTCTGTCAGCGGAATATTGATCAGAGAATGGGAAACGCCCAGATCGCTCTGTCCGTCCGCTCCCTGTATCCCCTTCTTGGATGCCGCCTTCGGAAATGCCGCCGTATAAGCCGCAGCAGCGGAAGGGTTGCTGATATACTGCGAAGGAGTCACCGGTTTAAAGACATTATCCTTCTTGATGCAGATCGCATATCTGCCTTCGATCAGATTCGTCCCGTCATTTGCAAAGACCGGAAGTTTAAAAACCACGCTGGTGTCTTTTGCCATACTCGCCACGATCCTTACCTTCTTATTCGTATAGGGATCCATCTGACACAGATAATACAGATCGTCACTGCTGGCCACAAGTTTCTTAATGCTTGCACTGAATTTAAATGTGGTCCTGTTCGCCATCTTACAGCTTTTCACTTTCGAAGAGGCCTGTGCATAGGGCACCTCCTCCAGACCTTTTTTGATCTTGACGGTAAGTTTGTTGCTGTAAGTACCATAAGTCAGAGTCCCGTCTGCATTCCGGTAATATCCCCGCACACGAAACGTATAGTTTTTCCCTTTGGGAAGATTTGCAATAGTCGCACTCTTTGAAACGGTATCCACCGTCACGTAGCTTTTGAATGATTTCTTCCGGCTGTACTGTACCTCATACCCCACTGCATTGGATGCACCCGTAAATGTGATCTTCACTTTGCCCATCCGGCTGTTGACCGCTTTTTTCAAAACCGGTGTCCCTACCGTTATCGCTTGAACGGGCGGTGCGGCCGGCAGCTGTTCCTTCTGTGGCGTAATCTCTTCCGGTTTTACGGGATCACTCACCGACGTGCCCGGCTGCGGCATATCATTTTCCGGCTCTGTATTTTGTGAAACCGTATTGCCCGATACTGCATTACCGGAAACGGTATTGTCTGAGACGGAATTACCCGACACCGTATTGCCGGATACCGTATTGCCCGACACGCTGTTGCCCGATACCGTATTGCCCGACACGCTGTTGCCCGATACCGTATTGCCCGACACGCTGTTGCCCGATACCGTATTGCCCGACACACTGTTGCCCGATACCGTATTGCCCGACACACTGTTATCCTGACCGGAAGCATCCGAAAGAAGCTCCCTGACGGCATGCATCCGGGAAGCACTGCTTTTTACCGTCCGGTTCTGCTCTTCTCGCTCCTGCATAGCGGTACTCGCCTCGAAGATCGCCTCACCGGATAAATAGTTTCCGATCAGAAGCTTCCCATAAAACTGATTCCGGCCGGAAAGATTTCCGGTCGTTTCATCGTCCGTTTTTGCTTCCGCCATAAAATCGGGCATAAAAAAGGTGTCTGCGTATGCCCAAAGCGGTATTTCGAGCATCAGGCATACACAGAGCATCGCTGCTAAAAAAGTCCTGATTCCTGTTTTCATCATTATTCCCCACTAACTGTTTTCTTCTTTCTCCGCAATCTTAAGTGCGGCACTAAGCTGCCCCGCGACAAATTCACCGCGGTCACAGATATTTCCGATATGCTCACAGATCAAAAGTCCGTACACTTCTTTTCCGTAAAAGATCGGCAGTACAACGATCCCCTTACATCTGGGAAACATCTCATTCTCGGAAAAAATGTCCCGGATCGTTCTTCTCTGTCTTTCCTTCGGAAGCAGATACACTTCACCGGACTTGATGGTGCATTTCAGATTGACATGATCCGGATACCGGAATTTGAAACCGTACTCATAGCGCACGGGTTCTTCAAACAGATAGATCATTCCGTTTTCAATTCCAAATTTGTGGATATTGCGAAAAACATCTTTTCGATCCACCCTGCCACTTACCATTCCCTGCATCTGGCGAAAATAAATTTCCTCTAGATTCTTGCGCTGACGGATCGTCTCGTATTCCTGTCGTATCCCACACTCCGCGATTGCCTTTAAAGCATTATCCTTCATCCGAAGAAACATACGGTTTATCAGACCTGCCACATAACCGGCTTTGTGAATATGGTTCAGTCTCCCCTGCAATCTGCCGATACAGATCAGGAAGCGCTCCACATCCGTATACTCCATCGCGCCGTTTTCAAAAAAGACATCCACCATACGGTTGACTTCCTGAAAATCCTCCATGGTCATATACCTGTCTCTCGAAGCACGGAGCATCCTGAGGATGATCTCAAAAAAGAGACGGTCCAGCTTGATATCTTCGCTGTTCTGGTTCCGGTCATCATACCGGTAAAAGCAGTCATGAAACATCCGGTAAATGAATGCTTCATTAACCTCGATAAGCTCTTTTACGGAGTATTCATACATTTCATAGGAAAGGGAATATCTTCCGTGCAGTCTGGTAGGTACCAAAGCGGATTGAACTTCCCTTCGGTTTACGGCATCGATCAAAAGCTCCATCGCTTTTTTACCAAGTGCCATAGATTCTGCCCCGATGGAAGTCAGCGGTGGATTCATCTGGGCTGCAAGAAGGGTATTATCAAATCCGAACACTTTGATATCATCGCCCGGATGCAGGCCTCTTTTTTCCATGACTTTATACAAGCCTGCGGCCGTCAGATCGTTTACGCAAAAGATCGCTTCCACGTCCGGATTATGATCAAGCAGGCGTTGTGCAGCCTCCTCGGAATGTCCGGACATGTCTGTCTTCTCATAAAAACGTTCCTCGAATGCGATCCCGTTTTCTTCCAGACATTTAATGTAGATCCTTTTTCGTTCTCTGGCGTCCATATTGTCATCTTTTCCGCCAAGCATGCAGATTTTTCGCATGCCGTTTACATTGATCAGACAGTTGACCGCCTCTCTGATCCCGGACTCATTATCATAATTTACCGTTATATATTCCGGATAGTCGGATGCGATCAGTACCTTGGGAATCTTCCCGAACTGATCCAGAAACTCTATGACCTGTTTCTTCTCTGTCATCCAGTCCAGACTCCCCATCGGAACGATCAGTCCATCAATCCTGCCGATGTATCCCAGATCGTAAATGGCATTGCGCAGAAAATGATACTCATAGATTTCCCGGCTCTGATACTCAAAGCTGACGGACTTTCCCGGCATCGTCACAAGATGGATATTTTTATTCTGCGGTATGGCATGAAGCACACCGTTTACAATGTCCTTTGAATAATCATCTGATATATCGTTGATGATCAGACCGATTATGATTTCTTTCTGATTCATATTTTTTCCTTTTATCTGAGTATCCGTCAC
Organism: Lachnospiraceae bacterium; assembly: GCA_015056815.1. Taxonomy (GTDB): domain Bacteria; phylum Bacillota; class Clostridia; order Lachnospirales; family Lachnospiraceae; genus SIG333. The sequence continues at coordinate 8,546 of SVFN01000030.1, forward strand.
TTCCTGTCAGATCTCGATCTCCCGGCGAGGTCTGGAAAACAGATAGCCTTGTGAAAAATCAATATCATACTTCATCAGTTTCTCATGGATCTGCACATTCTCCACATATTCCGCAATGATCTTGACATTGCCAGCACTCAGGTTTTTCCAGACGGAGATCAGCGCGATCAGATCTTCTGACTGTTTATTCTCACAACATTTTTTGACAATAGAGCCATCGATCTTGAGATAATCAAACGGAATACCTATCACATGCTGCAGATTCGAAAAGCCGCTGCCAAAGTCATCAATAGAAACCTTGCCGCCCAGTTTATGGATCCGGTCCACAAAAGTAAGCAACTCATCATACGACGGGATATCCTCATTCTCCAGGATTTCAAATACAAAGTTTTCCGGATGCTCCGTATTCAAGAGAAATCCGTAGATATATTCCGTCAATTCGCGATTGGAGATATCCCGGAATCCAAGATTAATGCTGACGCTGTTGTCTTTCTGCTCCTTAAACCGCTCAAATACCTTTTTAACCATAAGCATGGAAATGCGGTCGTATAAAAGGCCGAAGCTTCTTGCCACATCCAGAAAACTGTCCGGATAATACAGATTGCCTTCTTCGTCCTCCAGACGCATCAGGGATTCATAGTGATGGATCCTTTTTTCCCGGTTATCATAAATCCCCTGAAAATAAGGGATCACCTTATCATGGGAGATCGCATAATTGATCACGTTCACAATATGGTATTTCCATCGGATACTATCCTCATCCAGCTGTTCTTCGGCAGCATTTCGCACATAAAACTGCACATTCTTCTGAAGCATCTCCACTCTTGCCGCACTGTAAACAGCAAGGATGTCAACGTTTTTACAGTTATCCAGGATACAGAACATCGGAACGATGGCAATATACTCATCATGTGTGTCAAACAGCTCCCGCTGCAGCGTTTCCATATCCTGTGCAAAACTTGACAGCGAAACCAGATAGGACGGTGCTCCTATTGCGACTCTCCAACGATCCAGGTGATAAAAACGGTAATGTTTTTCCTGGGCATAGGACGCGCATTTGGAAAGATAATTCTGGTAGGTGAGCTGTATCAGCTGTTCTGTAAATACCGTACGCATGCTTGCGATATCGTATACATTGATCATGCAGATCCTGTCATACCCCTTTAAGCGGATGTCCATGTTCATCGCTGCGGCATTCGGCACATCCGAATTATCCGAATACAGAAGTTTCTTCTCGCATTCCCGCACAAACTCCATCTGATCGTCCATACAGTCGCTGTCAGCACTGTGTTCAAACCGGCTTTCTGTTTCTAACAGATACTCCAAAAGCTTCTCATTATCCTTTTCCAGTGCTTCGGCATGCATAAATACATAAGGATTATACTGCTGCGATGCTTTTTCCTCCCCGACAGCCGATACCGCAAATGCACAATTGGCAAACAGATTCCTTCCATTCGCATAAACGATCTCTCCCTCCGTCAGGCAGCCGCAGATATTCGAGTTTTCATAAGCGGAAAGCTCCCATTTGACACAATTGGAATAGATCATGGCGCGGATGATACAGGAATAGCCAAAGATCGTCTCCGCCTTTTCAAAATTTTCCACCTGCTGAAACATGGCCCGGTTATCCGCGACCATCTTTCTGTCATAGATAAAAGCTCTCCTCAGCTTCCTGCCGACCCGCACATTGTGACTGGCATTTAGCATATTTCTTTTCCGGTATCTTTCAATATCCGGTCTTTGCTCATAAGCTCTTCGGTAGAGCGGAGATTCCGATGGGAAGACATCATTCATACACCGTTCATTCGAACAGCTCATGATGATCGGTACATCCGGTACATCTGCATAGACATAGGGGAATACGCTTGCATACTCGACCCGGTCTTTAAATTCTTCCCCGATCTCCTGCTGATACTGTTCGGCTGCGTCTTTCCCGTCGATCGAAAGAATGCAGGATCCGAACGAATCGGTAACCTGTACTTCCCTGCCGATTGCCTCCGTACCTGTCGCATAGGAAGTAAAGCTTTCTACCCGTTTCCCGCTGATGGAAGCTAACAGCATGTCTTCATATGACCAGCCATTCTCATCAAACACGAATCCCTGTTCGGAAAGTACTCTCGCATTATTTTCCGGCGCTCCGGCGAGCCCGCCGATCATCTGTACTCCCGGGAAATAATCATTGCACTGTTCCACAAAACTTGCGACATCCAGGTATTTACGTGTGAGGAACGTTAAAAGCAGCTTCGTATCTTCCTCCAGGATTCCTTCCCTGATCTTGCGACATAAGACCTCCGGCAGCACCGGTTCACCTGATTCTTCAAAAGTCGGAAGTCTCAGCATCCTTACTCTGCCTTCCTGCATCTGCGTCACGGAGATCACGCACTGATTGCGCAACAGCTTCCCCTTACCGATCACAGCGGAAGTACTCGTGCCAAAAATATGCGCCTGCGGTACCATTTCCTTAATAAATTCCGCAAGCTCCACTGCCTCCTGCGGCTGATGGATCGCCGTATGGACTCGGATCAGGATATCTCGTTCTGATTCATTTAACATAAGCTGCTTAAATATATCTTCAAGATGCGATTTGGATATGTATTGAAAATTCCATGTAAACATCAGCTTTTCCCTTCTTTATCGTCACGACTGCCCTTTGGGTATACTCATTGTTAGTATAACATTTTATCCGCAGAAATGCTACTCCCCTGTAAAAAAAGCAGGAAACGTTGCAGCTTTTTTTCAAAGAAACGAGAGGAGCATCGCTCCTCTCGTCTGAACATCCTATTTTATCATAACTGTCGCTGCCTGTCCTTTTTTCTTCAAAAGCTTCTGATAAGCCTTCTTCTGTTTCTTCGGCACTTTGATCACTGCCTTCTTATGAATGCCCTTGAATGCATTTTTACCGACTTTTTTCAATACGGTTGATTTCACTGTGATCTTCTTTAAATTTTTGGCATTGTAAAATGCCTTGGCTCCGATCGTTGTGACTGTTTTCGGTATCGTAAATCCGGTAAGCTTCTTTGCCTGCCTGCAGGCATTGTCCGCAATCGCTGTTACCGTATAGGTTACACCGCCTTCGGTAATGGTTGCAGGAAGCGAGATCTTCTTTACCTTCTTATTCGTACTGTTTTTAAATGCCACTTCCGGAGCGGTCGCACTGTCCTTTATCACTACAAAGACATTCGTTCCCTTCGTGATAAATGTACCCTTTTTCTGGGGCGCCTTTACCACTTCTGCCGCCTCTGCGGTATTTGGAGCGGACGGCTTCGGACTGTCTGACGGTTTGGGATCCTGGCTATTCTCCCCGCTGCTTCCGGAAGTTCCCCAAACTCCGTCTCCGGAATTCTTCGGTGTGACTGTCTTTAATTCCTCCTCCGTAGTGATCAGTACCTTCTGCTCCGTACTGTCATAATACGTTACCGTCTCAAAATTGCCAAATGCCCTCCGGCGCAACGCTTTTTGTTTGGAAATAGCATCTCCCGGCAGCCTTGTCATATCGGTAATATCCGCATTTACATCCTCTGCCTCTCCGACTGAAACCGCATCTGTCACCTTACCGTCTTTGTCGTAAACGATCACCTGATACTGCTTGTTGTCAATGATACGATCCGGCCATTCGATGTCTCCTTCCGGCACCTGATACGGAAGAAGCGTCGTCCCTTCATATGTCGCTGTCTCCTCTTGCTTCGCCCGGATCAGATAAGAGGTATGCGCCTTGATCGTACCATTCAGCTCCAGGCTCACAACTGCTCCGTCCGTATAACCGCCTTTTTGCTTTGCTCTGTTGGAAAGATAAGAAATCTTATATCCCGTCAGATCGATATCCTGATCCGAATTATTATACAGCTCGATAAAATCGTGGGACATCGGGACGTCTCCTGCCGCGCCGCCTCCGTAGATCTGGTTGATGATCAGTCCTGTTTTTTCCACATTCTCCACCGGCTTCTCCTGCTCTTTTACCTTCGCGGTCGGTGCAGACTCAAGACTTCCCCGGCCCACTCCGCTTACGACAGAAACTTTGATCGTTTTTCCAAGTTCTGCTGCTGTCAGTGTTAAGCTGTCACCATCTGCTTCTTCGATCTTGCTGTCATCCGCATACCAGATATAAGTAAGATCATTGTAATTGCAGTTCTCTACAACTGCTTTGAGCGTCTCCCCGATCCTGGTCTCTCCCTGTATGGAAACTGTACCTGTGATCTTATCCGGCACTGCTGCCTGGAAGTTTGTAAAATTCATCTCACCCGCGATCGCGTTCTTCGCATTGTTGATGCCAAGCACCATCACAGTGTTATACTCCGCCGGATTGCCTAACAGATCATCACCGATCGTAATCTCCGCCTTGCCATCCGACACCGGCACATAGATGCTTCCGTCTGCCTCAACACTCTTACCGTTTACCACAAACTCCACATAACCTGCATTTTTATCCTTCACATCTGCCACAGCAGTCTTCTTTCCATCCCCGTCCGTCGTTACGGTGACAGAGATCTTATCGGAAACAGAATTTCCAAAGGAACCATACAGCTTTTTCACCTGCTCCGTTACCTGTGCTTCATTCTCTGCTGTCGTCTGCATGCTGAACTTTTCATCCATCCATTCCAGACGTTTCTCAATAAACGTCTTCATGGATGTAACTGCCTCATGATAAGTCTGGCTGGTAATATACTGCTTCTCCCCATTGACAAAAGCGAATCCTCTGTATCCTCCATAGGTATTCTTCCATTTTTCATCATTCGCCTCGGAAGCTGTCCGGTTCTTTTTCTCCAGCGTATCGATCTTGCCGCCTTCTTTGATCATATCCTCGATGACCGTCGGACGATAAGCATGATATGCTTCATATGCCTTTGTTATAAAATACGGATCCTTAACCAGATACAGATACCAGGACTGTCCCTGATAGGCAACCTCCTGGAAACCTCCCTGATTCGTCGGTATGGAATCCAACACCGTATGCCAGTTGTCGTAGACAAACGGTCCGGTCATGCTGTACATGTTGATGTTTCCCCATGCCCAGTCGTAATCCCATGCAGGTCCCATCTTTGCCTTGCCGTTCAGAGCCTTATACAGATAGGTGCTGTTCTTCATGGAATCCCAGTTGTTGGTATACTCATTTACCAGCCAGTACTTTACCAGGGAATCCATATCAAACAGATCCGTATAATGTGTCTTCTTTCCATCATAGGTCGTGGTGAAATCCGCTCCCCGAAGCGCCGCTTCATAAGCATCCAGATATCCCTTCGTAAAGTTCATCATTTCATTGCTGGTCTTTGCATATTCCGGCCTTCGGAAAAACATTTTGAACCCGCCCTGTGTGGTCGTGAAGGTGGAAATATATTTTGTCGGATTTCCGTCCACCCTGAAATCCATGTCCAGAAGGAAACCACCTGTGAATTTCGGGATCTCCTCCGTATAATAATCCGAGATTTTGTATGTCTTGTTTTTAAAGTTCACATTGCCGGTCTCATACCAGTCATAGTTTTCTTCCATAGCACTCGTAAGGGCATCTGCGTCCAAAGTTGTCTCCTTGGCACAGATTGCCTCGGCAATATCTTCCGCCATACCTTCCCAGTCATGGATATCCACTCTGGAAGAACCGACACGGATATGCTCGCAAAGCTCATAGGTTCCCTCGTAAGAGCCGTTTAAGATCAATACCACGTTCGTGGTGCCCATTGCGCATTCCATCCCGATATCTCTGGAAAACTCATAGACGAGGATATTCCGCATATTAGTGTGATCGATAGCATCTGCCAAAAGTACCCAGTGTTTATTTTTGCCGCCGCCAATCCCCAGCAGATCGGCTTTGGATTTTAATTTTAATTTATAAGGCTTCTTGACACCGTTACCGCTCGCCCAGCTCCACGTAGAATTACCGCGTCCTCTGATCGTGGTCGCACCGTCATAGAGATACTTGGTGTCCGGGAACTCATCATTGCCCTGCACGCGGATGTGTGCATCTTTATCCACCGTATTACTGGTCACCGCCGCGCCGTCATCCGTTTCCACATAGACAACCGGAAGCTCGCTCAAATATGTGGTGAGATTCCAGAACACGCTGTTATCCGTTGCCGTCACTTTCACAGTGATGAACTTCTCCAGATCGTCCTTTGTCGGAGTATAGGTATCCCCTGTATTGGCGATCGTTTTCCCGCCGACACTCCACTGATAAGTGAACTGAAGTTCCCCTGCATTCTGGACAGACACCTTCAAAGGCTCGCCCACCTTCGCATAGTCCCTGTCAAAAACCGCTTTCTGTTCATTCTCCGTTTTTACTGTAACCTTGAAAGAAAGACTGTATCCTTCTTCCGTATAAGCAGTCAGGATCACCGGTGTGTCCGCACCGATACTCTTTGTATCTGCAATCGCAGTATTGCCTTCAATCCTTAATACACTTTCATCGCTGCTCTTCCAGCTTACGCTTACCTCTCCCGCCTTATCCGGCAGTCCGATCTGCGTCTTTACAGCCGAAGACTTCTCTCCCTCTGCGAAGGAAAGGGAAAGACTTGCCAGATATACATATCCTGCCGCTGATGAAGTAAGTACCTGTGAGGGAATCTGATAACAGTCTTTTACAGCGCTCCATTTATCGGACAGACCCGCCAACTTCGTGCCGTTCTTAAGATCCTTCTCCGCAACAGCCGTAATTCCCTCTCCGATGCTGGTTGTCGAGCCGTTATCCAGATAATAGCAATCGGAAATATTGGCTGCAAGCTCCCCATTCTGATTCGCAACTCCCGCAATGCCGTACCCATCATATCCTTCAAACTGGATCACACCTGTGTTAAGGCAGCTTGTAATGCTCTTGCAGGCAGTTTTCGCAATACGTCCGATCATACCGCCTGTATAGTTTAAACTCGTGGAGCTGTTGGCATTGATATCCATTCCGTTGTAACAGTCGCTGACGGAAACATTGGTATTGCCGATGCCGTCTTCGGTACGACATTCGCCGATGATCCCGCCGGCCCCCACCACGTCACACTGCTTGGACGGACTTACAATCATCTGTCCATTCAGCACTGCAATGTTCTCAATCCCGGAATAACCGTTTACTTCTCCGGCAAGTGTTCCAATCGCTGCCAGTCCATCCGAAAAATCGGTACGGATGTCCACGTCTGTAAAGATAATATTCTTAACGTTTGCCGGATCTTGTGCCTCACTGCCTGCAATAACGCTGAAAAGGCCAACCTGTCCGTACTTTCCGCTGACAGTCCCGTCCAGATGAATCGTCATACCGCTTATGACATGTCCCTGCCCGTCAAATGTGCCGGAGAAGACATTCGGATCCTTAGGATTCATAGTTCCCTTGTTGCCGATATATCCTCCGAGTGACTCCCAGTTCCTTCCCGACAGATCGATATCTTCTGTCAGAATATAGTCTCCCGTCATGGGATACGAAGAGTCGGAACCGATCTTCGCCAATTCTTCCGCAGACGAAATAGCGATCACGTTCGAGGCTTTCTGCGGGGTCGGCGCAACCGCTTTGGCCACTGTACCCATACCCGTGCCGGAAGCGACCATGGCCGCAGACAGCAGGAAAGCAAGTGCACGTTTTCCCCATCCTGTTTTTGTAAAATGTTGCATAAATAATCCACCTTCCTTTGTATAAATAGACAACTTTCGCACAAACTCATTAGAACTATTTTATCATTGAATGGCGATTATGACAAATGCTATTTAGAAGATTCCCAAAATTTTTACATTTTATTCAAAAGAAAGGCGCAAATACGGTTACCTGCTGCCGGGTATCATTCCGGAACAGACTCGTGAAAGGATCGGACTTTTGATCTATCACTCCAATGTCAGATTCAGGTATCCCCGGAAAGACTGATTGCCGGCCGTTGTCTTCTCAGCCGGTTCCTTGCAACAGATCAGTCCGATGCATCCGGATGCCGGATTGTCTGCGTCGGAAGTGCTTGTGTGGGATTCTCCGGTAACAAAGGGATTTCGGCGAAGGTATCCTTTTGCTGCGGCAAGTCCGAGATGCTTTAAGACTTGATACAGATCACGGTCTGTGAGAGTGGTTTCCAATATGTGGATTTTCTCTCCCGCAGTTCTCAGCAAAAGGATCTCGCTTCGGTCCTTTATCGTAATCTTGTAGGCTTTGCCGCCGCAAAATTCGTTTTCCTTCAGCGCATACGTAACAGCCTGCTCATCCCATTGCACATAGCCGGGTGCACGAAAGCGTGCATCACGGATCTGCCGATAGGTGCCGGGGGAACATATATTTATCCCGATATCCGGTCTGTTTTCAAAATGGTTCCCGACCATTTTCTCCTGCTCATCCGTTGATGTTATCTGTTGATCCTGCAAGGCTGCCGATCGTATTGGCGGTAATTCGCATTCCTTCACATAAAATGCCTTCTGAAAGCCCAGCCGCTCATAATATCCCCGCAGATGTTCGTCCGCAGGCTCTAAAATAAGAGGCTCGCCAAAATATCTGTATGCAAATCGAAGAAGTCCTGCGGCGATCCCTTGTCTTTGATATTCCTTTTTGACTGCAACCGCATAAATATAGCGCACCGGCATCTCCTGCAGCACCGGCGGCTGTTTTCCCTCTCCGTCAGGATGGGGGAAGGATTTTTCCCGGCTATACGGTTCCGACTGCCAAAGAGGCAACGATGCAGGCTGCAGAACACTGGCCGAAAGACAGTAGGCTGCCCCTACCGGTATCCGCCCATCCAGGCACACTACGGTCGTATCCGGATGAAAACGGTTGGCAAAGAAGAAGTCGATATAACTTCTGTCATCCCCAAAAGCTTCTTCCCAAAGTTTTTTTAACGGTTCTTTCATGGTATCCTCTGCCGTTGAAAAGAGGTATCGTCTTTGTTTATTCATCGGCAAACACCGCCATGCTTTTTTCCAGGAGGATATCGGGGACATAAGAAAGTTTTGCCTTTCGCAGGCCTTCGGCTCCGGTGTCCTCCTCCCGGTTTACATAAGTATAGCTCTGGCAGGCATGCTGCACAAACTGCTGATTGATCATGGGGTAAGCGCCCTGTATATCGGCATAGGCTTTTTCAAAGTGCACCACAAAAGTATCCTCATTCAAAGGTTCTCCCACGGTAAAGGCAACAATCCTGTTCTCCACATACAAAACCCCTCCCTGAAAATGCAGGCTCTCAAAGAGTTCAATCGCTTGCGTCAGCACCTCAAACTCGGTTTCCATATCAGGGTTCCACTTATCTGCATTTTTCTGTTTCCAGTCGTATGCCATTTCCAGACAGGCTTTTTTATTCTCCGAATGCATCGGCTCATAATGCCAGTCGTTTTGTTCTTTGAAACGGGCGATGTGATTGCGTTTGCCATGAAGCTTTCTGCCGGAAAGACCGGTCAGTTTCTCAACGGTATAGATATAATCGAAATTATCCCTGTTGGACTCAAAGCCCACACTGTCTCCAAACCATTTCAAAAGCAGTTCTCTGTCTGCTTCCAGGATATTCCGCATGCGAAAGATCTCGCCCCTTTGTGCGGATTCGCTTCGCAGCCGTTCGATCGCCGATTTTTTATCGCCGTTTCCAATGGGCATGGAATAGATGATTCCTGTCTGTCCCTTTGAACGGCTTAACAGACAGCCTTCCTCTTCTGTCACTTCGACTCCGTAAACCTTTCGCCAGATATAATTATTTCCAAAACAGTTCTCACAGCCCTTTCTGTTTTCCTGCCTGTATTTCTCACTGATCCATTCCCTGTCCTTTAGGGTGATTGCTTTCCATTCCATACGATCCAGTTCCATTTCTTTTCTTATCCTACAATATCGAGGTCAAAACCCTATATCCGGATTGTTCCGCGCTTCGCACTCCAGCATTTCTCCCACATCCCGCACTTTCGTGGCGCATGCACCACTTCATGCTCTATAGGGAGCGTGTCATAGAGTCGCTCACCCATTTTCGTACAAGTTCAAAGTGGATTCGGAATTTTGACCCTGATATCATCTTATCGAAAAAAAAGAAGATGTCAAGAGTCCGTGCTTTCACAATCAGGCGCATATTCCGTCATATATGAAATCTGCTTCGCGCATTTATATCATCTTTTCTGTTTTGATCACTCACAAAGTAAAACCCCCGACGACTTCCCGCCAGGGGTATGCTTTTCATTCCTGCTACAGTTTTTTGATCCGCTCCACTGCCTCCACAGTATTTTCATAGGAACCGAAAGCTGTCAGGCGGAAATAGGTCTCACCATTTGGTCCAAATCCGGAACCGGGCGTTCCGACCACATTGGCTTTTTCCAAAAGATAATCGAAAAATTCCCAGCTCGTCATCCCGTTCGGTGCCTTTAACCAGATATAGGGTGCATTCACACCTCCGGAAACAGTATAACCGGCTTCACCCAGTCCGTTTAAAATATAGGAAGCATTTTTCATATAGTAAGCAACCTGTGCTTGTAGCTGTGCTTTGCCCGCTTCGGAATAAACCGCTTCTCCTGCGCGCTGCACAATATAGGGTGCCCCATTGTATTTAGTACCATGGCGTCTTGCCCAGAGTGCATGCAGTTTCGTTCCCTCAACTTCCAGGTCTTTCGGGATCACCGTATAGCCCAGGCGCACTCCTGTGAATCCTGCGTTTTTGGAGAAGGAATGCAATTCGATCGCACAGGTTCTCGCTCCCTCGCACTCATAAATACTGTGCGGAACATCTTCTTCGGAAATATAAGCCTCATAAGCCGCATCATAGATGATCACAGAGCCATTCCTGTTTGCATAATCCACCCACTCCTGAAGCTGTACCTTTGTGATGGTCGCTCCGGTCGGATTGTTCGGGAAGCACAGATAGATCAGATCCGGCACTTCTCCCGGAAGCTTTGGTGCAAAATTATTTTCTGCCAGGCATGGCATATAGATCACATCACTCCAGACTTCCCGCGCCGCATCATAACTTCCCGCACGTCCTGCCATGACATTGGTATCCACATAGACCGGATAAACCGGGTCACATACCGCGATTTTGTTATCCGTACTGAAAATCTCCTGAATATTCCCGGAGTCACATTTTGCACCGTCTGAGACAAAAATTTCATCCGGAGCGATCTCACAGCCTCTGTCCTGATAATCATTCTTTGCAATGGCATTTCTCAAAAATTCATAGCCAAGATCCGGTGCATAACCTCTGAAGGTTTCTGCTTTTCCCATCTCATCGACAGATGCATGGAGTGCTTCGATGATGGCAGGCGCCAAAGGCTGTGTCACATCTCCGATTCCAAGTCTTATGATCTTTTTGTCCGGATTTGCCTCAGCGTATGCCGCCACTTTTTTCCCGATCGTTGAGAACAGATAACTGCCCGGTAGTTTTAAATAATTGTCGTTTACTTTTGCCATGATGATTTCCCTTTCTGTTTTGGTCTCTATTCTTTTTGTGATCCTATCCCGATTTCTTCCTCTCACTCCGTTTTCCGGCAGGAAGAAGGATTCGTGTCTTTTCTTGCCAAAAACTGATTCATCCGATTTTTATCAGGCTTCTTCCCATGGAAATTCTCCATCGAATACGGTAGTCGCGGGGCCTGTCATGAATACATGACCAGTCTTTTCATCCCACTCGATCCCGATCGCACCTCCCAGTACATTGACTGTGACTTTTCGCTCTGTCAGTCCGTTTAAGACGGCCGCCACCACAGTCGCACAGCACCCTGTCCCGCAGGCCAATGTCTCGCCGCTGCCTCTCTCCCAGACACGCATATTGACTTCTGTCCGGTTAAGGATCTCTACGAACTCCGTATTGGTGCGATTCGGAAAGATTGTATGATTCTCAAAATCCGGTCCGATCTGTTCTATCTTAAGATCTGCCGTGCGACCATTTGCAAGAATTCCTGCATCTTCCTTAGCATTTAAAAAGAGGACCGCATGTGGGTTTCCCATGGAAACACAGGTCACGTGATAAATCGTTCCCTGCACCTCGACCGGAATGGCGATCGCATCATTTCCTTCTTTTTTTACCGGGATCTTCTCTGGTACCAGCTCAGGCTCACCCATGTCAACTCTTACCATACTTACCTTCCCGTCCGTCACAGTCAGTTCTATGATCTTTACCTTTCCGGCACTTTCGATCCGCAAAGTAGTCTGATCGGTCAGGCCGTAATCATACACATATTTTGCCACACAGCGAATGCCGTTTCCGCACATCTCCGCGCGGCTTCCATCGGCATTGTACATTTCCATCTCAAAATCAGCATTCGCGGAAGGATTGATAAAGATCGCCCCGTCTCCGCCCACGCCGAAATGCCGGTCACTGACTGCCTTTACAAAAGATACCTTGTCTTTGATTTGCTCGGTAAAGCCGTTGACATAAACGTAATCGTTGCCACAGCCATGCATTTTGGTAAATTTCATTTTTCACACTCCTTATTTTTCATATATCCCGCGAAATCCCCGGTTTTTTTTCGAAAACACCTCGTATCGTTTTTATTACTTTATCGCATCATCAGCACCATCTGGGCTGTCTCCACCAGACTGGTACTGTTATCCATACTGCATTTCTGGATATAGCGGTGTGCTTCCTCTTCACTCATATTGTTGCGGTACATTAACAGTGCCTTCGCTTCATTGATGATCGCCATTTCTTCCGGTCTTCGTTTCCTGGGCTGGGATTTTTTCTTTTTTCTGCGGTGTGAGATCGTGCCCGTCATCAGCTCAATGGTATTTAGCAGATCATTTACCTTAAGAGGCATCGAAAGGCACATGATACCTTCCCCTTCACATTCTGCCAGATGTGTCGCAGACACTAAAAGCAACATTTCAAAGCCTTCCGGCATACATTCCCGCAGTTCAAAATACTGCATATCCGACAGCTTGTAACCGCTGACGACAATCCCTTCATCCAGACTATCCAGCATTCCAAGTGCCTGTGAGCCACAGGCGCAGACACCATGCACCGGATAGCCGCTTTTCACCAGCAGATTTCTGACCGCTTTTCCATCTTCCAGTTTTGGCATTACTACTACAATTCCGGTCAAATAATCCACCTCCCGTTTTTCTTCTTTCAATCCGGTTCAAACGAAAGGTTTAATATTTATACAGATATCGCTCAAGCTCCCAGTCGGAGACCTTGGCACGATATTCCTCCCACTCTCTCTTCTTTGCCTCCAGATAGACCTGCGCAGTCTCTTTTCCCAGTACCTCTTTTACAAAGTCATCCTGCTGCATATACTGCAGTGCTTCAGAAAGGGAATGCGGAAGTGTTTCGATTTCTTTTTCTTTCAGCTGTCCATCGGAATACTGCTTCACATTTTCATCTATACTGTCGCCGGGTCTGATCTTCTCTCTGATCCCCTGCAGTCCTGCACGAAGTGCCACTGCCAGTGCCAGATAAGGATTGGCGGAAGAATCCGGATAACGCAGTTCCACTCGCGTTTCTTCACCCCGAAGGACCGGGATCCTGATCAGCGGATTACGGCTTTTGGTACTCCAGGTCATATAGATCGGTGCTTCGTATCCCGGCACAAGTCTCTTGTAGGAATTGACCAGTGGATTGGTAAGTGCGCACATTCCTTTTGCATGTTTCATGAGACCTCCGATAAAATAATAGGCCTCATCACTCAACAGCTTTTCATCTGTCTGATCCGCAAAAATATTCTTTCCATCCTTATAAAGCGTAATGTTTAAATGCATACCGCTGCCTTCCACATCAGACTTGGGCTTTGGCATAAAAGTCGCATGCAGCCCATGCCGCTTGGCGATAGTCTTGACTGCCAGTTTGAATGTCATGATATCATCAGCCGCATAGATCCCTTCCTGATATTTAAAGTCGATCTCATGCTGCGCCGGTGCAACTTCATGATGGGAAGACTCGATCTCAAAGCCCATCTCCTCCAGTGTCAGCACAATATCGCGTCTCGCATTTTCTCCCAGATCGATCGGTCCCAGATCGAAATACCCTGCCTTCTCATGCGTCAATGTAGTCGGAATCCCATTCTCATCTGTATGGAATAAGAAAAATTCACACTCCGGCCCTGCCTGCATGGTATAGCCCATTTCTTTCGCTTCTCTGATCGCCTGTTTCAAAATATAACGCGGATCCCCCTCAAACGGTGTCCCGTCCGCTTTGTAAACGTCACAGATCATGCGCGCCACTTTGCCATGCTGGGGGCGCCACGGAAAAATCTCCAGAGTCTCCGGATCCGGATAGAGATACATTTCCGTCTCCCCGGACTCTCCGAAGCCGTCCACCGATGCGCAGTCAAACATGATCTTATTGTCTAACGCTCTCTCCAACTGGCTGGAAGTGATCGCAACATTTTTCAGATTGCCGAACAGATCCGTAAATTGCAGGCGGATAAACTCGACGTCCTTCTCCTCCACCTCGCGCCTTACATCTTCTCCGGTAAAATTCTTTCTCATAAAAACCTCCTGTTTTAAATTCCGTATCCTAAAAAAGGCGCTCTGCCCCCTTGGGTAGAACGCCTTTGTTCTTTGCTACATTTCCTATCATAGCAGTCTGTTTATGGTTTTGTCAACTAAGATCTTTGCATTTTAATCCTGTTTGCGCAGGGAAAGCATGATATTTTCCCCTCCGTAAAACCGCTCCCCTTCACGTGCTCTCGTGTGATACACATATTTTTTTGGCTTTCCTTCCCTGTCCATACAGGTCAGGCTTTCCATTTCCACATACAGGATTGCATGATACCATTTACGAAGCACCGGAAGTACTGCGTCAAAAGCCCGCTTATCAAACAGCCACCGATATTCGGGCATTTCCCTTACCCTAGGCACATCCCAGTTGTTTGGCGGATACTCCTGTAATTCTTCCTCAAAAGTCTCCCGTCTCTTTTTGATGCAGGAAAGGAGATTGGCATCAAACAAGCCTGTGATCGTCCCGTCCCCTGCATGCAGATTGAAATATTCTTCCCATTCCATACAGCCTATATCTTCATTCGCACTCACGATCCGGTATCTGGCTAACAAAAAATCCCTGCCAAATCCTTCTTTTTCAAACGGCGCCCGCTCCAGAAGCTTTTTCCTATCTACATTCAGGCACAATTCCATATAGAAATCTTCCCTGATATCCACCCTGTAATTTGCCACTAACCATGTCAGATCCATTTTTTCTCCATTTCATTACGGTCCATCCCGTATGTTCCCTATGTCCGCTTTTCTTAACCGGCTGTCCTTGTCCGATAAACGTTTTGTTCTCCACCGCTCAAAACTGTCAGAAACAGTTCTAAAAAAAAGCATCCGTTCATAGATTATAGAAATCAATCATCAGGAGCCGCCTATGAGTTCCAAAACCAAAATCGTTGTGCTTCATATGAAGGAGATCATCTATACCGGTTTGTTTGCCCTGTTAGCCATCCTGTTTATCATGCTGCTCGTCATCATGTTCGTTCCGGACTCCCAAAAAGAGACTGTAAAGACTGACTCTTCTGCGGCCTATGTGCCCGGTATTTACACACAGACACTGCTTTTGGGTAACAGCGCCCTTGAAATAGAACTCGTTCTGGACGAAGATCATATCAATTCCATCCGGATGAAACATCTCGATGAAGCCATCACGACCATGTATCCTCTGATCACGCCATCCTTTGATTCTCTCGTGGAACAGATCTGCGAAAAGCAGGATTTAAAAACCATAACTTATCCGGAGGAAACCAAATATACTTCCACCCTTTTGCTGAACGCCATCGGCGAAATACTGGAAAAAGCGCGGGCAGATTAAAGCTCCTCTAACTGTTTCATCCAGATCCGGCAGGAGGCATCGCTTGGCATGCGAAGGTCTCCTCTCGGAGAGACAGCAACACTTCCTACCTTCGGTCCGTCCGGCAGGCAGGAACGTTTGAACTGCTGCGCAAAAAACCTGCGGTAGAAAGTCTTAAGCCATTTTAAGATCACTTCCTCCTCATAGTCACCCGCAAAGGTTTCTGTGGCGATCCGGTAGATCTTCTCCGGTTCAAAGCCACAGCGCAGCATGTAATATAAGAAAAAGTCATGCAGTTCGTAAGGTCCCACCAGATCTTCTGTCTTTTGGGATATCTCGCCGTCTGTCGGAGGAAGAAGCTCCGGACTGACCGGCGTATCCAGCACATCAAGAAGTACTTTTGAAAGCTCCTCATTCTTACAGGTATCCGCATAATATCTGACCAGATGTCTGACCAGTGTCTTTGGCACCCCGGCATTCACGCCATACATAGACATATGATCGCCATTGTAGGTTGCCCATCCAAGTGCAAGCTCAGACATGTCGCCGGTACCGATCACCATACCTCCCAGACGGTTTGCCAGATCCATTATTACCTGTGTACGTTCTCTCGCCTGTCCGTTCTCATAAGTCACATCATGGTTTTCCATATCCTGTCCGATATCCTTAAAATGCAGAGTAACCGATTCTTTAATATCCACCTCCATCAGTGTCGCTCCAAGTGTCTCTGCAAGCTTGCAGGCATTGTCATACGTGCGGTCTGTTGTCCCAAAACACGGCATTGTCACTGCGATCATATCTTTTCTGGGTTTATCCAGAAGATCAAAAGCCTTTGCCATGACCAAAAGAGCCAGCGTGGAATCCAGTCCTCCCGATACGCCGATGACCGCAGTTTTGGCATTCGTATGCTCCAGACGTTTTTTCAGTCCGTGCGACTGAATCTGAAGGATTTCCTCACAGCGCTTGTTCCTGGTCAACGGATCGGACGGAACAAAGGGTTTTCTGTCAAATGCCCGGTCCAGCGCGATCTCTTCGATCACAATAGCAAAATCGATCATCAGATAGCCATTTCCCTCTTCTGCCCCGGTACTGTCTTTAGTACGCACCGGATAAGTGTTCATGCGTCTGCGTTCGTGTAAAATTCTCTTGATATCCAGATCCGAACAAAGCACGCCGTTCTCAAAACGTCTGGCTTCTGCCAGGATCGTCCCGTTCTCCGCGATCATATTATGGCCGCCAAATACCAAATCCTGCGTGGATTCTCCGTCCCCGGCGCTGGCATAAATATAGCCACAGACCAGCCGCGCACTATTCGCCTTTAAAAGAAGTTCTCTGTAACTGTCCTTCCCCACGATCTCATTGGAAGCAGACAGATTAACGATCACCGTCGCTCCTGCAAGGGTATGTTCTGTTGCCGGAGTCTGTGCCACCCACAGATCCTCGCAAAGCTCTGCCGCCACAACAAGTCCTTTCATCGCATCGGTTCTGAATAGGATCTTTGTCCCAAAAGGGATCTCCATATCATCATACAGATATAATTCCGGTGTCTCATTTCCCGGCGTAAAATGCCTTCCCTCATAAAATTCGCTGTAATCCGGCATATTTACTTTTGGCACAAACGCCAACAGCTCGCCACAGTTGATCGCAGCCGCCACATTATAGAGTTTGCCGTTTTTCTCAAGAGGCAGTCCTACAAAGATCAATGCATCGATTCCGTCCGTGTATTCCACAATCTGAAAAAGCTGTTCCAGGGCTTCCTCCAAAAGTCTGTCCTGCAAAAACAGATCATGACAAGTATAACCCGTCAGACAAAGTTCCGGGAACACCATGATCTTGGCTCCCTGCTTCTCTGCCTCGTCAATCCCTCTCTTGATCTGCTCTGCATTGTATTCCGGATCTGCCACCCGTATTTTCGGTGTGATAGCTGCCACCTTACAAAAACCATGTCTCATCTGCTTACCCCCTGTTATTTTCTTTATCGCACCGCGCGATGCAATAATGTTTTTAATTCATCCACCGTAAACTGATAATTCTTATTGCAGAAATGACAGTTTACCTCAATCTCCTTACCTTCATCGATCATCTCCTGCATATCCTTTTTGCCGATACTGATCAGGGCTTTCTCGATCCTTTTCCTGTCACAGTTACAGTAAAACTGCGTAGGAATCGTATCCAGTATCTCCATGTCCAGCCCGTCCAACAGGAGCCCCAGAAGTTCCTCCGGTGTTTTTCCTTCTTTCAGCAGCCGGGTAACGCTTGTAATGTTTTTCAGGTTCTCTTCCAGCTTCTGTATCGTTTTTTCTTCTGCAAAAGGCATTAATTGTACGATAAAGCCACCGGCACATGCCACTGAATTGTCACGATCCATCAATACGCCGAGCCCAACACTGCTGGGAATCTGCTCACTGGTCGCAAAATAATATGTCAGATCATCCCCGATCTCTCCGGTCTGCAAAACAGTCTGCCCCACATAAGGCTCTTTGAGTCCCATATCCTTAATAACATTTAAGATACCGATCCCGACAGCTCCTCCGACATCCAGTTTTCCCTTATCATTTGCAGGCAGACAGACGTCAGGTACAATAGCATAGCCTTTGACATTTGCCTTCGAGTCCGCTGTCACAGTCATTCCCTTCACGGGACCGCTGCCCTGTATCTGTAAGGTCAGAAGATCTTTTTCCCCCTTCAGCATGCTGCCCATCATTGCCCCGGCTGTCATCAAACGTCCCAGTGCCGCTGTAATGACCGGACTTGTATTATGCGCTTTGCGCGCTGTTTCCACCATTTCTCCTGTTGTCGCAGCAAACGCCCTGATCTGAACGTTTCCCGCGGTTGCTCTTACAATATAATCTTTCATACCTTTTCTCTCTCTGCTTCTTTTTGTTCCAGCCCCTACAGTACTCTTTGTTTCCGACCGCCGGGTCTTTTTGTGCTGCACTGCCTTCGCATTCTGTTCTTTCCGATATACTTACATTCTTCTGCTTCCGGCTTACTCTTTTTCTATCACTCTCTGACGGTTACCATGCTCTTTCGCTACGACAAGAATCCGTTCTGTTTCCGGTATCACTTCACCGTTCGTATCCGCATCAAACGCCTCAAGCAGTATCATACCCGCCTGCTCAAGACAGTCTTTGATCTGCTCCAGAGTATACCCTCTCTGATAGTGAGTCTCCTTCATGCGTATAAACAGATCCTGTTGTAGATCTTCTTCGAAATCCTCATCATATTCCGTTTCATCACCAGTCCCGGCATCGAACGTTTCCTCTTCCGCCTTTACAAAAATCGTCAGCTCATACTGATTGATCTCTTTATCCGGGAAATAAAAATTTTCCCAGATAAAGCTGCACTGCGGCCGGTTCTCTGCGATCACACGATCTCCGAGAACGTCGCGGTATTTGTGCACGGTATTAAAGTCAAATATAAAAATGCCGCCGGGATACAGATAATTGTTGACCTGCAAAAAGGTCTCTGTCAGATCCTTTTCTTCCAGTAAATAATTAATGCTGTCGCAGACCGACACCACTGCCCCGACTGTTCCAAACAGTTCCAGCCTTCTCATATCCTGTTGTAAATACAGGATCGTATTTTCCAGACCGCACGCTGCCGCCTTTTCCATCTCAGCTTCCCGCGCGATCTGAAGCATCTCATCCGACAGATCGACACCGATCATACTATATCCCTTATCCGCGAGCATTCTGGTCAGCTTCCCCGTACCGCATCCAAGATCCAGGATCGTATGTCTTTCCTCGTACAGATTCCGTTCCACCTCCGAAAGTGCTTCCGGCTTTTCTTCTTCGTTTCCGGTAAGTCCGTACTCTTTCAGTTTGGAAACGATCCGTTCGCACCATTCTTCGTACGGAACGTTATCCATAAACGTATCATATACCTGTGCAAATCCACTGTAGCTGTTCATCTTATTCTCCAAGCTTTCTTGCTGCAAAAAATCCTGCCGCAAAAGTCACGATGCTTGTCAGGACGGCAAGCACTGTGATCTTACCCATATTACTCATCAGTACGATCGCGATCGGAGATGCCACGATCAGTCCGATGATCGCCCAATAAGCCACCAGCGGCCATTTTTCAAAGATCAGTTCCACGATCTTGGCAATTCCGAAAATGCCGACGATAATACCGATTCCCATGGGTACCAACACACCACAGCATTGTAATACTCCCGCAAAATCTCCTCCGGTCAGTGCTGTTACCAGATTCTTGATGGTACTGATAATAGCATTATAATATCCCATCAGCATTAGAACCATGGACCCGCTGACTCCCGGTATGATCATGGTGCCGGATGCGATCATGCCTACCCCCAGAAACTTCAGGATATTTACAAAATTCAAAGAAAGATCTGCACCGGCTCCTTCCCGTTCTCCGATCGCAGCAAGCCCTGTCACAAGCGCAAAGAACAGCAGACATGCAATAACATGTGCCGGTTTAACGGAATTTCCCTTTACTTCCCGGATGACCATCGGCAGCCCGCCCAGGATCAGACCGATAAATAAAAAATTGGTCTGCATGGGGAAATGCGAAAAAGCACTGTCGATCACAAAACTTAATCCTACCAGCGCAAGTCCTGCTCCGATGATGATCGGCATCAAAAATGCCACACTCTTTTTAAATTCCGAAAAAATGTGAGTAACACAGTGAATGAGCTTGTCATAGATTCCCATGGATACCGCCATGGTACCGCCGCTGACTCCCGGTATGATATTCGCCAGACCGATCACTGCCCCTTTTAAAATATTTTTGATCATACTATTTCCTCCTCATATCTATCAGATGATTACAGCCACACATCTCAATGTTACCGACAACCGTTTTATCTGTTTATGCCCCCAGATACCCGTTAAGCAGGCTTAGCAGACGATCCATCTGGTCATCGGTGCCGATGGTAATACGAAGGTAATTACAGATCCGTTCACCACCGAAATGTCTGACATAGACATGATTTTCCCGGAGCATTGCCTGTATGTCCTCCGCTTTATGTGCAGGATGTGTGACAAACAGAAAGTTGGCGGAAGAATCCGCAAACTGAAATCCCAGCTTTCTTAACTCTTTGCTCACACGTTCCCTGGTACAGACAATCTTTGCCACAGTCTCTTTAAAATAAGTTCCATCCTGTATGGCGGCTGTTCCGGTCTCGATCGTAATATGATCCATTGTATAGGAATTGAAGGAAAACTTCACATCATTCAGATATTTTATCAATTTCGGATCACCGATCGCAAAGCCAATACGCGCTCCGGCCATCGCCCGGGATTTGGAAAAGGTCTGTACCACAAGAAGATTATCATATTTCTCAGTTAAGGGCACCGCACTTTCTCCGCCAAAATCAATATAGGCTTCATCTACGATCACCACCACATCACGATTGGCTTCAATGATCTGTTCGATCACAGAAAGCGGCAGCATCCTTCCTGTCGGAGCATTGGGATTCGGAAAGATCACACCGCCGTTCTTCTTCTGATAGTCCTGCGGAAGAATCCGGAATTCTTCATCAAGAGCCTGCGTTTCATAGGGGATCCTGTAAAGCTCTGCCCAGACATCATAAAAAGAATAGGTAATGTCCGGAAACAGAATAGGATTTTCTTTGTCATTAAAAAAGGTTAAAAAGGACATTGCCAGCACATCATCCGAACCGACCCCCACAAAGACCTGTTCCTCTCCCACGTGATAATACTCTGCGATCGCATCTGTCAGCTTTTTGATCGCAGGATCGGGATAGAGTCTTAACTGATCCGCATCAAAATTCTTTAAAGCCTCCTCCACTTTCGGAGACGGGGGATATGGACATTCGTTTGTGTTCAGTTTGATCATATCCGCCTGCTTTGGCTGTTCGCCCGGTGTATATGGAATTACCTTTCTTACATTTTTTTCCCAACTCATCTTTCTTCCTCCTGCTGCACTTGTTGTCTGTTATCGATAGCAATGCCTTTTCTCATTCTTCTATGATTTTTTTCTCAATATGCACAGATACTCTGTCTCCTGCATATGTCCGATATCATAGTTCGATGCGATCCATTGCCCAAAGGGATTTTGTGCAAAAAATTTTTCCCTGTTATCCACTGTATTTTTCGCGATAAAGATCACATCCGGCTGTTTGTCTGGATACCTTTCAAAGTATGTCGTCCACTGCTCATTAAAAGCCGGGGTACTGATCGTCGTCGGTGATACAAAACAGGCACCTTTTTGTGTCGCACACAGATTATTCAGTGCCTCTGTTCCCATAAACAGATATTTTTCGTCAGACTGTACTGTCTTTCGTATTGTATCACAATTATCCTCCATGCGCTCAAAATCTTTTTCCAAAACCCAGATTCCTTTTGCCGCTCCGTTTTTCAGCATCAGGCGGGGTTCTGACAGACCAGACGGTACATACTCCGTCATGCGTACATAATAACCCTTACAAAAGATCAGACTGAGCAGAAACAAGAATACTGCACTGTACTGCAATACTTTTTGAACACTTCTTCCCGGATCTTCTTTTTGGGGTGTCTCTTTTCCGTCCTGCTCTGTTTTCAGCTCTGCCGGCTGTCCGGTCAGCGTATATTCAAAATATAAAAGCACAAAGGCCATATCTGCCAGGACCAGATAAGACGCAGAGGATACCGGTCCAACATTGGAGGCGATCAAAATACCTGCAAACATAAAAACAGACGGAAACAATAAAAACATCAGGATCCCCTGTGCCTTTTTTGTCTTTTTTCGATCGTCCGATCTGCGAAGCCTGCCCGCACATACAAAGGCCAGCACAAACAGAATCAGATAACGCACCTGAAGTCGGAAAGGTCCCCATTTGATCCCGATCAGCTCCGCGATCACCACTATACCGGAACTTACAAACAGAACCATCATACAAAAATCCGCAAAAAAATCCGCTTTACAGCCAGCTTTTCTTTCCGCACGATTCCCCTGCATACTGTTTTGGAGCCATCCGTATATCCCTGCAAGGATTGCAGACGGGATCAATAAAATGCCTGCCTGGATCAGCACTTCCAGCCATTGTCCGGCATATAATCCAAGCTTCACTCCCGGACTGAACGAATGGGAACCATCGGAAAACACCATAGGGATACTCTTTATCAATTCTGTTACTGATACGGCAGACAGGACATATGCAAAGAAAAGCACTGCCATGACTGCACAGCCGGCCGTCATGCTCAGACAGTTTCCCATGATCCGTTTTTCAAAGATGTTTTTCTTTTGCATCCCACCGGTCTGTGTCATTTTTTCAATATTTCCGCGATCCGGCGCTTCCTGATGATCCTCTCTTTGTGCCGTCCGGATCACCCACAGATATGCCGGATATAAAAGCACCATTCCCGGATAGGCCAGCACTGCTGCCGCAAGCAGAATCCCACTGGCAAAATACCATAGTTTTCTCGCCCGCCGCGTCCCTTCATATAAGAGCAAAAGACTTGCCGTCATAAACCAGAGCTGCTGCATGGAAAAATCAAAGTTCATCATCCACTTGGGTAAAAAGTTGTAATAAAGAAGTGCTGCGGTTCCTGCGGTCGTACTTTCAAATTCTTTTCGTAACGTTTTATACACCAGAACGGAAAAAAACAAGTGAATCCCTGTGGCCGCACATCTCAGAAAAAGAACAAGCCCTTCTGTCCCTTTTGTCAGCTTCACAAAAAGGGCAATAAAAAGATATGGCAAAAAAGAGGAGGTCTGATGTACCTCCCACATATCCTTAAATAATCTGTCACCCTGCAACAGCCTGTAAGGCATCGTAACGGCATACGCTTCATCGATGTCAAATCCGACTGCGATTTTTGTCACAGTAGCTGCCCCGGACAGAAGGAGGAGGATCATAAGAATGATCCGGTTATTTTTTTGTCTATTTGAAATCTTATTCTCCATAAGAACGATGTATACTCCTGCTATCACTCGTTTCATTTTCTTATAAAACCGTATTATAACATAATTATTCCTCCGCGTGAAGCAAATCCTCAAATTGAAAATGTGATCTGTCTGTCAATCTTTGCTTCAAAAGATCTTCCCATGCAGGAAACATAGAGCATCTGTCCCTTATTTGACCGGTAAAACAGCTTACCGGGTCTGAGTCTGTATATTTCCTCGTTTTGACGAAACAGCATTTCAGCCGGGATCTCTAACACATATTGCTCCTCTTTTTTCGAAACTCTCAGACTGCCCACCCGGCTTTCTGTTCCGTCTTTCCCTTTGGCATACAGCCCAAATACAGATTTCTGCCTGATAAACAAAAGGGCCAAACCAATGCCGCTTACGATCAAGACCACCATAATCCCTGTTTTCGGAACCCCTCTGCCTGCAGTTTCTGCTGCCTGTTCCTGCATCATCTCAGATTCACGCTCCTGTGTTTCTTGCATAAGTGCCTCCGGCTTTTCTTTTTCATGACTCTTTTCTCCCTTTTCCGATTCCGTAACTTCGATCAGTGCATCTGCAGATTTCCTTTTTTCGCTTTCCGGTACCGCATCTGAGATCTGTTTTTTCTCCTGACGATCACTTTCTTCGCTTTTACGTGTACTTTTTTCTGCGAAGTCTGCCTTATGACCTTTTGCGTTCATTTTCTCCCTGCTTTGTTCGTCTCTTTTCCCGTTAACGGCTTTTGTATCGTTTTCTCTTTTCTCATTGGACCACTCTTGTTCTTCTTTTCCGGTATACTGCCCTTCCCGCTTCTGCTTTGGTCCGCCTTCGGTACATTCCATTTCTTTTTTCTTTTCATCCGGCGTTTCGTGTACTTCACCTGTGTTTCTGTCTGCTGCTTTCTGCACACTCTCCTCGCGGTTTTCCATGTCATTTCCAGCAGGGATCGTAACCGTCTGATCCGGATCTGTCAGAATGGTTCCCTCCTCCCCGCTCTCTTTCGTTACCGGTTCTGTTCTGATCGCTTCTTTGGCATCCTCCGATACAATGATCTGCGGCTCTGCCTGTACGTCACGAGAGCCCGCCCCGCTTTGTATCCCCCCACACACCAGGATTACCAGGATACTTAACACGATTTTCTGATATTTCCGCTCCATATTTCTCCCTTTCTTTCAAGTTTCTATTATTATTTCTCTGCAATATCACTTCATCTTTTGCATTTGCCAATGATCCATACCGTTTTCACGCCCCTTCCTTATGTCTGGGATACAGATTTTAGCGTTCCGGCAAAAAGGATGCCTTCCCTCACTCATCACCTATATCAGTTTTAAAAAAAATCGGATATCAAAAGCACTTGAAATTTCAGATCATACATTAAGAATTATCAGATCAATAGAATTATTCTGTTTGAAATACCTTGTGCTTCGAAAGGAATTCTATCATAATTTACTTCTGATTGCAAGACGCCCATCGCTTCTTTTACAAATCCTTCTGATAAATTGTTCTTTTCGTCAAAAAGAACGCATACATATTAGAGAAGCTATCCTGCAAGGTAAATTATGTCTTATAAACAACTATTTCGTCTTTTCAAAGAAGTCATTGCGGAGCGCGGACGCCCTTTAGGGGGAATGTTTGTTTTCGTCCTTCTTGCATTCTCCCTGTTGTTTTTTTCCGATCAGGCAGAGGAAGTCTCTCACACGGTCGGAAACAGAGAACTACCGATCTACTGTGTGGACACGGATGAAAACAAGGTGGCGCTTTCCTTCGATGCCGCCTGGGGAAACGAGGACACTGCCAGAATTCTGGAAGTCCTGCGAAAGCACCGGGTTCATGTCACCTTTTTTATGACCGGCGGGTGGGTGGAGAGCTATCCGGAAGATGTGAAAGCCATTCTCTCTGACGGGCACGATCTTGGAAACCACAGTGAACATCATTATGATATGACCGGATTATCCGATGCCGAAGCAAGAGAAGAATTACAGTCTGTACATAACAAAGTCAAAGAACTGACCGGTTATGAGATGTTTTTGTTTCGCCCGCCTTACGGAGCTTATGACAATCGCGTCATAAGCTGTGCCGGTTCGCTGGGCTATTATAGTATACAGTGGGACGTAGACAGTCTCGACTGGAAGGATTACGGCGTAGATTCCATCCTTCGGACAGTCTGTGAACATAAGCATCTCGGAAATGGATCTATCATCCTCTGTCACAACGGTGCGAAGTATACTGCTGATGCCCTGGATACCCTGCTTACTTCACTGGAACAAAAAGGCTTTCAGATCGTTCCTGTTTCCGAGCTGATCTACAGAGAGGATTATTATCTGGATACACAGGGCCGCCAGCATCACAACTGATCAGCACAAGGTCAGTATATCCTGCCGGAATTTCTTTCATTCAAAACAGCACTGCGTTCCTCCCTGGAACAAAAACGCAGTGCTGTACCCTCTCTATTCTTTCTGCCCGGTTCTTTGCTCCGGCACAAAACTGTTTTACCGATGCGGTCTTTTGCTCTCTTCCCCTAAAGCGGATCACGATATCCGCTCAGGTCAGATCCATCCTCATACAATGGATCGCGGTATCCGCTCAGATCCGATCCGGTATCGTACAACGGATCGCGATAACCATTTCCAGACATCCCGTAATACCGGTCAAAGCCGCTGTAACTATCCGTCTGTCTGTTGGCATACCTGTAATACTGTAGCTGTAAAAAACCATTGAAATCCTGCTTAAACAGCCGTTTCTTCATCCTATCCTCCCCAATCACGATATGGGGACAGTATGCCTGATAATACTCCAGGATTTGCTGTCGGTTCGGTCCTGTTATAACCTTCGCACACATCTTTTTATCCACGCAGAATAATCTAAGCTCATAAAATGTGTTCTTTCCATTATGAACACGTTTTATATATGCCCATACAATGTCCCTGTTTTTCAAAATGCCAATACGTGTATTATTCAGATAAACAGTCAGATCCGGGGTCAGCCAGATCACACCATCTATATCCTTCGCGTTTAAAAATTCTTTTTCTAATTCCAGGCGACTCATTTTGGTTTGTGAAAGAAATTCTTCGATCACCTGCGGAAACCGAAAAGCCGTGATGGAGATCACTACTAAGTATCCCAAAAAGCCAAGCAGCAAGATAATGATCGCATAACAGACGAATCTTATGGAATCCATTTCATTTTTTCCTTTGACCGCATCCCGATCGTCAATATAATACACTTCATCCACCGGGACCGCTTTTTCTCCATAAACCGCCTTTAAGGCCTCGTTATAGTACTCAGCATTTTTACCTGACAGCTTCCAGACATACCCGTTTACCTCAACGGACGAGATCAGTTCTCTCCCTCCGTTCATGACACTCCATGTTTTGCCGGCCATGTTTTCCATCCGCTCTGCCTCATCGATCGGCAGGAATACGCAAAACGGATTTTGAAGCTGATCATCTAAAACCATATAGCCACAGGTGTACAGAACCTTTTCAGGATCATCCTGATCGTAAAGCGACACCACATGCCGTGCCACATAGCGGAAGGTACAGCTGACCTTTCTGCACTCATATTTTGAAAGATCCTCCCCTGCTGTGATTCTTTTCTCCGGCAGACAGATTGCAACAATATGGATATCATCCGCAAGATAAAATACCCCGACAGGCACAAGCAGCACAATCCCCAAGATGATCCATATACTGAGCAAATTCCTTTTGATCTTGTTTTTCAAGATTTCTTCCATTTCTGTTCTCCTTCATTACCGGCATACCAAAACAGCACTGCCCTCCCGCTATGCCGGTCCTGCAGTGCTGTTTTTATTACTTCCTTATTGTCAATCTGCTGCCTGTGATCATCTCGCAAACTCCAGCATCTTATCATGCATTTCCTTCTCAATCTGCTGAAGTTCCTTCTCGGCATTGGCGCGTTTCTCACGGCCTTCCTGCTGGATCTTCATCACTTCATCAAAGGTAGAGATCAAAGTGGCATTGGTCTGCTTCAGCGTCTCGATATCCACAATGCCGCGCTCGGACTCTCTGGCTGTCTCGATCGTAGCCATCTTCAGAGTCTCTGCGTTCTTCTTAAGCAGCTCGTTAGTCATATCACTGACCGCATGCTGTGCTTTTGCTGCCTGTGAGGAATGATTCAGACCGATTGCGATCACCATCTGGCTCTTCCAGAGTGGAATGGTATTTACCAGGGTAGACTGGATCTTCTCTGACATAGCAGTGTCATTATTCTGGATCAGACGGATCTGCGGTGCCATCTGCAGGGATACCGTACGGGTCAGCTCCAGATCATACAGTTTCTTCTCAAAGCGGTTGATCAGATCGCTGTAATCCCTTGCTGCCTGTGCATCCTCCGGAAGTCCGCTGGCTTCCGCTTTGCGAAGCATCTCCGGAAGCACCGTCTCCTTCTCCTCTTTTAATTTTTTCTTACCGGCCAGAATATACATGGTAAGCTCTTTATAATAATTCATGTTCAGCGCATACATCTTGTCGAGCATGGCAACGTCCTTAAGAAGAGTCACCTGATGATTCTCCAATGCTTCGCTGATCTTATTGATATTGACCTCCGTCTTGTCATATTTGGCTTTTAAGGTCTCAACCTTCCTGCTGCCCTTTTTGAACATTCCGAAAAGGCCTTTTTCTTCTTCTTCCCCATTTTCAAAATCTTTTAACTGTACAACGATATCGGTCAGCATCTGTCCGACCTCACCCATGTCTTTTGTTCGGACATTATTCAGTGCAGTCTCGGAAAAGTCTGCAATCTTTTTCTGGCTGGAAGCGCCATACTGAAGCACCTGAGTCGCATTTCCGATATCGATCTGTTTCGAGAACTCATCTACCATCTTCTGCTCTTCCGGAGTCAGTTTTACTTCTTCCTCATCCTTCTTCTCCGGCTCCTTTGCAAGCTCTAATGCCGGTGCTTCCGGTGCCTTTGGCATCTCCAGTGTCAAAGACGGTGCCTCATTTAATAATTCATCCAAGTCCGCTGCCATATTCCATTCCTCCCTCTGTTAATCCTTCTTTTGCCAGCATAGTTTTTAATACTTGTGCATCTGTCGTAACATCCATCGCCGTATCCATGAACAATTTATTTAACAGCTCTCCAAAGGCGGCATTTATCGTATCGATGGTATTCTCGATCTCTCCCTTGGCGTCTGTCACGTCCTTACCCTGAATGCTCATCTGGTCAAAATCCTTATAAGCATTCACTAACTTAAGCGTCGTAGGCAGATAATAATTCATTAATTTATGCATCTTCGGAAGCTGTTCCGGCTTCTTCTCCAGATTGATGAAGATCTCCTTTAAGATATTCTCCATATGGTAAAGCTTTTCACTGAAACCCTCTCCCGGTATCGCATCATTCGCCAAGCGTATCTGTGTGATATAGTTTCTGCCTTCTTCAATGACTGTCCGTACCTTTCTCTGTTCTTCCGTCAGGCCGTCATCCACAGCAGCCCGGTTTCTGGCTGCCTCTTCCTCAGCCTGAAGCCTGGCCCGCTCACCTGTCAGCTCACTATACTCCTGATATTTGTCATCGGTTAACATAAAACATTTCTTCTGTGCATCCAGATGTCCCTGCGGAAAAACTCCGATCCGTATCAGATACTCCAGATCTTTTAATACATCGCTTTCCTTCTGTTGCACTGCAGCCGCAAGCTCTGAAATATTGACATAGCCGTTTTGTTCACTCATTTCAAAATAGCGCTGTGCCCGCTTGATCCTGGCTTTTATCGCAGTCCCTTTTCCCAGCATCCCGACTCCGATTCCTGACATGATCGCAAAAAACAGGAATGCACCGATCACACCCTGTTCAAATGGGATGATAAAAATAGCAAGGATCATAAATAAAGTCGGAAGCGCATTCAGCCCGATACCGATGCCGCCCAAAACCTGAAGTACGGTTCCACTGCTTCCGCCTGCTCCTTTGTTAAATATTCTCTCGAGTTGTTTCCTCTGCTCCCGCAGTTTCGCCGCCTTCTGCTTAATAGCCGCCCGTTCTTTTTCCTTTTGCAGCTTCCACTGCTCCGTCATATTCGGTCCGCTCTGAACCGTCCGCTGCCCGTTAGCAGATCCCATCCCCTGATAAATTCCGCTCTGTACCGCCGCTACTCCTTTATTGACCTGATCGCTCACTCCGGAAACGGCCGCATTTACGGTATCGGTTACCAGTCGGTTCAGACCGCTGAAATCGCCGCTGTTAAGAGCATTTTCCAGCTCGGATTTAAACTCCTGCCCGTAATCATTATAACTTTTTTGATTGTCCGACATCTTTTTTTCCCCGTCATTTTATTTCTCACACCATGATGTTTCGAAATCCCTAATATCTCCGAACCATCATGCTGATTTTGGCCTATCGTTTTGATTATAGCACATAGATTCCGTTTTGAACAGTTCCATTCCCAAACTGGTACCATGGTCACAGTTCCTTTTATTCCGCCAGCCGGTAAAGAATACCGAAACTTCCGGGTCCACAGTTTGTGGAGATTGCCGGAGAAGCCTCCTGCAAAACGACATTGTCAAATTTCACCTTTTTCCTGATATAGTTTTCGATCCGTTCCAGTTCCTTCTGGTTCAGTCCGGAATAAGTAATAAATACCGTCTCCTTATCAATGGATCTCCATTTCCTGAGCACGCCGGAAATATATCGTTTCCATACAAAGTCTCCCGTTCCGAAGCACAGAGTTTCCACTTTGATCCTTCCATTCCTGAGCTGAAGGACCGGGTGCAGATAAAGCGCCTTCATCACAGAATCCACCTGGGCACTGATCCTTCCGGAGATTGCCAGATATTCCGTACTGTCCACCACAAAACTGGTCTGTATCCTTGCTTTGCGCCGTTCTATTTCTTCCACCAGACGTGTCACCGGCATATCTTTTTCTGCCAGACGACAGGCATCCAGGACAAGCAGACCCATTCCGCTGGAAAGGTGTCCACTGTCGATCACCGTCACATTGTCAAAACTCTTGGCTGCTTCCAGTGCGGAATAATATCCCTTGCTGATCTTTGAGGACATCGTAATATGGATAATATTGCCGGCCACCAGAAGCTGCTCGGCAAAAAATGCCTCATATTCCCCGATTTCCGGCGGATCGGAATGTACACTTCCGCGTTTCTCCACGATATACGCGATCAGTTCCCTCGACTCCGTCTCCACACCATCCAGGAAAATTCCTTTGTCTGTATGCACATGATATGGCAGCACTGCAACATTATGACTTTTGATATACTTCTTCGGCAGGTCGCACACACTGTCAGTCGTGATCAGCACCGGAAATTTTTTCTGGTAACGCCGCGCCGTAATATCCTCCGCTATATCCTTTTCGTCACTTACGGATTTATCCATGAGCTCTCTTGGCAGAAGTCTGGCCACTTCTGCCTCGAGCAGTTCTCCGCTCACCGGTTTTACCAGATATCCGTCAAATCCTTCTTGTTTGTACATCTGCTTATTGGAGCTTTCGGCATTGGCCGTCAGTACTGTGACCGGCGTATTTTTGCACAGCCCTCCCGTCTGTGTCCGTATCCGGTTCAGGCACTCGATTCCGTCCATCTCCGGCATCAAATGATCCATAAAAATCAGATCATAATGCTTTTTCAGCGTCTTTTGAAGTGCACTCTTGCCGCTTATTGCTGTATCGATCTTTACCTTGGTATCACGCAAAAGCTTGGTGACCACGATCAGATTGGCCTCGTTATCATCCACTACCAGAATGGAAGCATCCGGTGCCTCAAAGCTCTGTCTGTAATGCCGCCTTAAATTCATGGAATGTCTGGCTTCCAGATTCAGATCTCCGATCCTGCTCTCATCTGCAATCTCCTGTTCCAATTCGATAATAAAGGTTGTTCCTTTCGTATAAACACTGTTTACCTTGATATCGCCGCCCATCATATCCACTAACTGCTTTACGATGGACAGTCCCAGACCGGTTCCCTCAATATAGCGGTTTTCCTCCAGATCTGCTCTCTTAAATGCCGAAAACAGATAGGGCATGCTTTCTTTCCGGATACCGATCCCGGTATCGGTTATGGAATACGTGATATGAGCCTTGCCGTCTTCCTTCTTTTTACATTCTGTACGAAAGGTCACAGACCCCTGTTTGGTATATTTCACCGCGTTGGTCAGAACATTGATGAGGATCTGCTTCAGCCGCACTTCATCTCCATATAAGGCTTTTGGAAGATCCGGATCGATATCCACATGAAAGACAAGACCTTTGTCCTTGGCACGCACCCAGATCATCCCGACAACTTCCGAGAGCATGTCGCCCAGATCAAACGGCACCGAAGTGATCTCCATTTTCCCCGCTTCTATCTTGGACATATCCAGAATATCGTTAATGAGCTGCAGAAGCATTTTGCCGGCTGTTTCTATATTTCTGGCATCCTCCGCCACCTCATCAGAGATTTCTTCGCGCAAGATCATCTCATTCAGTCCGATGATCGTATTGATCGGTGTCCGGATCTCATGGCTCATACTGGAAAAGAAACGATTCTGTACTTTTCCCAGTTCTTCGATTTCCTGCTTTTGGTTCAGTGCAAGCCGGTTCTCTGAAATGTAGACCCTGGTTTCAAAGACAAACAGCAGGCAGATCATCGTGCCCACCAGTACCACTGAAATATAGGAATCCAGATAAGCCACAATGTGGGAATGTTCCGTCACCGTCTCGGGGTATCGATATGCCACATAATAACAGATCGATGTCACAAGAAACGCTCCGGCCATAAACACATACCGCTCCTTACCACTGATCAGAAGGCAGACAAACACTGCGGAAAACACAAACCAGATCGGCATACCGCCCTGCATTCCACCGCCGGTAAAAAAACACCCGGGAATGATGACAAAGATCAGCAAAAACGCTATGATATTGGCACCGATGCGTATTCTGTTAAAGTGAACTGCCGCCACGACCACGACAAAAAAAACCAGCAGTCCCATTCCCATCACTGCAATGTCTTCCGCACTCTCTCCAATAAAAAAGCCGCCGATAAACACGATCAGGAGAGTAGTAAGTGCCGGCGCACTCAGAAGAACAAACAATCGCTCTCTGATATCCCTGTTATGATCCTTCATTCGTTCTATCAGTTTTCGCGGACTCACGACCCTTCACCTCCCATCAGACCGGTACGAATCTCCTGAAGTTTCTGCTCTGCCGCTCCCAGATCAAACTCACTCACAAGACTCCTTATCTCGGAGAACTCCTCCGCTAAGGATCTCTTCTGATACTGAAAACGATTAAGCTCTGTCAATACTTCTTCTGCCTTCTCTGCCTCATATGTTGAAAAACTGTCCGAAAGCTCATCTAAAAGCCGTTCCAGCTTCTCTTTGGCAATCTCTTTTTTCGGCATTTCTTCCATTATCCTTTTCTTATCCGTTCCAAGGATCTCCTGCAGTGCACTGGCGATCTGAATATACAGGCTCATCATCTTGCCATGTCCGGTCATAAGCTCTGAAACGGTTTCTTTTTCCGCTGCACGCTCTAACTTCCTTGCAAGCTCTGAAAGCTCATCCGCACCGATCATCTTCGCTGTACTCTTGAGTGCATGTACATTGATCATATAATTGTGCCAGTCTTTTTCCTCGAAGAGTTTTTGTAATTCTTTTCTTTTGCGATCTGCATCGGAAGAAAACTGTAAAAGAAGCATCTGATAAAACTGCGCATCATTTCTGCAGTAATTCAGACCGGCTGTCGTCCGTATCCCCTCTTTATCCAGTTTTTTGAAATATTCCGTCAGTTTCTGTTGTTCATATCCTCTTGTGCTCTTTTTTCCAGCCGTTATACATGTTTCCTCTGCTTTTCTCTGCTTTTCCGGCCGTTTTGCCTTTTTCTCCTTCTTTTGCTGCTTCTCCTGTTCCTTCATTTCCCCGCCAGTCCGGTATGTGATCGCGGATCGGGGCAGCAGCTTTTTGATGACTCTCTCCAGTTCTGCGATCTCAATAGGTTTGGGAACGAAACCGTCAAATCCCTCTGATAAGAACATATCTCTGGCACTGCTGACCGCATTTGCTGTAAGCGCTACGATGTTAAACGGACGTTCGCGCTCTCTCTCCAGTGTACGCAGACGCTTCATCGTCTCCACTCCGTCCATCCCCGGCATCATGTGATCCATGAAAATGAGATCATAGTTTTCCACCTTGCAAAGCTCCAATGCCTCCATACCGCTGGAAGCCTTTGTCACGATCATTCCATATCCTTTGAAGATGCCTTCCGCCACCATCAGGTTCATCGGTTCGTCATCTACAACCAGTACATGCACGCCCTTGCAGTACATCTGCCCGTCTTCCGAGTCTTTTACACTCATGGTAGCATTGTTGATGATCTGCGCAAACGGGAAGCATGAGAACGGTTTGCGGATCACCCTGACTGTAGTGTCTGATGGCAGTTCAAACTCTTCTCCCGCTATCAGTATCACCTCCAGCCGGTCCGTCAGTTCCTCTACTTCCTCCGCATACCTTGCATACTCATCTGTCCCCAGAAACAGATGTGTCAGATGATATTGCTTCTGCAGGCGTCTGAATTCCGTCCACTGTGTTACCTGATAAGTGGTAAGTCCCAGTCCCCTTACCATGCCGACGATCGTGCGTGTATAATATTCTCTGACCTGCGGCGTATCGAAACTGTTAAACTGAAAAAATGTTGCGATACACAGTTGCTCCGGTTTGTGGACAGAAACGCATTCCATCTCTTCGGATACTCCCTGTGGAATACTGGCATGTACATGCGTTCCGTTGTTTTTCTCACTTTCGATGGTAAGGAATCCACCCATCTCCTTCACAAAACCGTAAACGATCGACATTCCAAGGCCCAGACCGCCTGCTGTCCTGTTTCTTCCGGAATCGGATTGATAGAATTTCTCATAAACCATCTGAAGCTCTTCCTCGTCCATACCGATTCCCGTATCCTCAACATCCATACACAGATTTACACCATATGGCTTGGAAATCGCATAGATATGCACATAGACACAGCCTTTTTTCGTAAACTTGATCCCGTTTCCGATCAGGTGCCACAAAATCTTTTGTACTTTATTCTCATCACCGATCAACGACAGCGGCATAGATGTATCAATATCGAAAATGACTTCGCAGCCTTTTTTCCCGGATCTGGAAAGCTCTGCGATCAGATCGTTTACCATGGAAGAGATCATATATACTTCATTACTGACTGACAGTCTCTCCATATCGATCTCCGTAAAATCCAGAATGTCACCGATCTGCTCGGCAACTCTCTGTCCGGCCTCCTGAATAGAACGGATATCTTTTTGCAATGCCTCTTCTTTTTCCCGTTTCAAAAGCACAGCGCATAAACCGATCACTGCATTGACCGGTGTGCGGATCTCATGGGAAACATTGGCCAGGAAATTATCCATACGTCTGGTGGTATCTGTCAGGTATGCGATCTGCTCATCGGTTTTCTGGACATTCTCCAGCCATCGTCTGATGATAATGTGAATAATATGAAGTGCGATCAAGACCAGTGAAAAGTGCGCGGCAACACGTAGCACAAACAGACGTTCAAATTCATAATCCGAACGTACCATCTCGATCAGGTCATAGATCATGGTAACATAATAAATGATCGAACATAAATTTACCAGGATCGTCTTTCCCGTCATAGCAAAAATCATCATCATAACACAGATGAGCGGTGCCAGATCAAACAGACTGCTGTCATGGATCCCATAGAAAAAAAACGTTACCATCATCAGGATCACATACATCCAGATCCGGTAGTGTTC
The DNA here is from genome assembly GCA_015056815.1 of Lachnospiraceae bacterium. Classification (GTDB taxonomy): domain Bacteria; phylum Bacillota; class Clostridia; order Lachnospirales; family Lachnospiraceae; genus SIG333. Next base: position 43,758 of record SVFN01000030.1, read on the forward strand.
CGTCATTTTCTGGAAAATATGCATCAGCCAGCATCCGATCAGACTCACTGCCATTAAAGGCACTGCCCACAGCTCCCAGGAAAGAAGCACTGTCGCTACCATCAGGACAACCGACAGCAGCGTATAAGACATCAATATGACAATATAGGAAGTTTCAAATATTCCGCTCTTTGAATCTTTCTCTCCCATATTATTTCTCCCTCAGTTTAAACTCCGTATCTTCATCAATGATCGATATCATGATCTTTGCAAACGTTTCATCAAACTGTGTCCCCATACAGTCTACAAGTTCCTGCCTTGCCTTCGCCTGTGTCAAGGGTTCTCTATAGCTTCTATGGCTGGTCATTGCATCATAGGCATCTGCCACACTGATGATCCTCGCTTCCTCCGGAATCTGTTCACCCTTCAATCCATCCGGATATCCATTTCCGTCAATGCGTTCATGATGCCACTTTGCTCCGGTCGCAAGTGCCGGCATCTCATCGATATTCTTTAAGATCTTCTCCCCCATTTCAGGATGTGTTTTAATGATATCGTATTCTTCCCCGGTCAGTTTGCCGGGCTTATTGATGATCGAATCCGGTATTCCGATCTTACCCACATCATGAAGAAGTCCCATCATATACATATCTGACTGTTTCCCGGCATCATATCCGAATCTTCGGGAAATTTCTTTCGCATAGAAGGCGACCCTGATCGAGTGCCCGTTCGTATAGGTATCCTTCGCATCAATAGCAAGTGTCAGAGAACGGACGATCTGCATAGAAAGCCTTGCATTCTTTTTTTGTTCAAACACGATTTCCGCAGTCTTTTTCTCTACCTCCTGTGCCAGATTCTGTTCGAGTCTGGTCAACTCGATCGTGTGAAGAACACGGGCGACCAAAACTTCCGGGACAAACGGCTTTTTGATAAAATCCATTGCTCCCAGATCCAATCCCTGAGTCTCTGTGGCAGTGTCCTCATCCGCCGTCAGGAAAATAACCGGAACATCCTTACCGTTTTCCATCTCTCTCATATGGACCAATGCCTCAAATCCGTCCATTGCCGGCATGTGGATATCCAATAAGACCAGATCCGGCTTATTGTATTCCAGAAAATCCAAAAGTGCTTCACCGGACTTTAGCGTGCTGACCCTCATCTGCCTCTGTGCCAGTATATGACTCGCTGATTTCAAATTCAATGTATCATCATCCACTACTGCGATCCAATCTGCCATCATCTTCTCCTCCCCTCAAATCCTCTCAGTCTTCTCTCGTACTTTTTTCCTATTGCCATCAGTTCTATTTTATCCTATGATAAAAGGTTTTGCAATCAAATCCGGCAATTGTCCGAAAAAAAGGGCGTGTGAAAAAACGAAAAGTTTTTTCACACGCCCTTTTTATTTTAGGGAAAGCGTGGCCATTTCAGTTG
>SVFN01000031.1 GCA_015056815.1 Lachnospiraceae bacterium
AAAAGAAGGATCTTGGGTTTTGATAACCCTTGATCCCTCTTTGTTTTTCAGGCTATGCTTTTTTCACAGCCCCTTCTTCCGTCTTCCTTATCGTCTATCGTGCCGCCAGCTCTCCGTCCACCAATGCGATCTCGATCACATCCCCGGCGGATACCTCACCGGATAAGATCCTCCTCGCGGCCAGTGTCTCCACATATTTCTGGATATACCGTTTCAAAGGTCTCGCACCGTAAACCGGATCGTAGCCGTTCTCGATCACATACGCCTCGGCCTCGTCGGTCAGACGGATGGATAATTCCTTATCCGCCAGCCTCTTATTCAAGTCTGCCATGATCAGCTTCACAATGCCGGCAATATCCGCCTTTGTCAGAGGCTTAAACAGGATCGTCTCATCCAGTCTGTTCAAAAACTCCGGACGGAAATGCAGCGTCAACTCTCCCAGAACCGATTTCTCTGCTTCTTCGGAAATCTCTCCCTTTACATTGATCCCCTCCAAAAGTGTCTGTGCACCGATATTGGAGGTCATGATCAGGATCGTGTTCTTAAAGTCCACGGTACGCCCCTGGGAATCCGTAATACGTCCGTCGTCCAATACCTGTAAAAGTACATTGAAAACATCAGGATGGGCTTTTTCCACTTCATCAAACAATACCACACAATACGGTCTTCTGCGCACAGCTTCCGTCAGCTGTCCGCCTTCATCATAGCCGACATATCCGGGAGGTGCTCCGATCAGTCTTGACACGGAATGCTTCTCCATGTATTCACTCATGTCGATCCGCACCATATTGTTTTCATCATCAAAAAGACTCTCTGCCAGAGATTTGGCAAGCTCCGTCTTACCTACACCGGTAGGACCCAAAAACAGGAAGGAACCGATGGGTTTGGTCGGATCCTTGATCCCTGCTTTGGATCGTATGATCGCATCCGTCACCTTGCTTACTCCTTCATCCTGACCGATGACACGCTTATGAAGTTCTTCGTCCAGATGCAGTGTTTTATTGCGCTCACTCTCCGTCAGCTTCGCCACCGGGATTCCCGTCCATCTGGAAATAATGCGGGCGATCTCCTCCTCATTGACTTTCTCATGCACCAGGCTGGTATCCGAACTGTGCACCAGATCCTCCGCAGTCTCCAGCTCCTTTTTCAGCTGTGGCAACTTCCCGTAGCTAAGCTCTGCTGCCCGCTCCAGATTGCCCTCTCTCTGCGCGATCTGGATCTCATTGTTGACCGTTTCGATCTCCTCACGCAGCTTCTGTAATTTCTCCACAGAAGACTTCTCGTTCTCCCAGCTCGCCTTCTTTTCGTTAAATTCTTCTTTCAGATCCGCAAGCTCTCTCTGCAATGCTTCCAGTCTGTCCCTGGAAAGCTTGTCCGTGTCGCTTTCTTTTTTCAGTGCAGCCTCCTCGATCTCCATCTGCATGATCTTGCGGCTCAGTTCGTCCAGCTCCGTCGGCATGGAATCCAGTTCTGTCTTGATCAGGGCACAGGCTTCATCCACCAGGTCGATCGCCTTATCCGGAAGGAAACGATCCGAAATGTAGCGATTGGAAAGTACTGCGGCACTTACCAGCGCACTGTCCATGATCTTTACACCGTGAAAGACTTCATAACGCTCTTTCAGCCCACGTAAGATAGAAATCGTATCCTCAACCGTAGGCTCCTCCACCATGACCGGCTGAAAACGCCGCTCCAATGCCGCGTCCTTTTCGATATAAGTGCGGTATTCATCCAAAGTCGTCGCACCGATACAATGAAGCTCGCCCCTTGCCAGCATCGGCTTCAGCATGTTGCCGGCATCCAGGGCTCCATCGGTCTTACCTGCTCCCACGATCGTATGCAGCTCATCAATAAACAGAATGATCTGTCCGTCACTGTTCTTGACATCATCCAAAACCGCTTTTAAACGCTCCTCAAACTCACCGCGGTATTTTGCTCCCGCAAGCAATGCCCCCATATCCAGGGAAAAAATCTTTTTATCCTTTAACGACTGTGGGACATCCCCTCGCACGATACGCTGTGCAAGTCCTTCCACAACAGCGGTCTTGCCGACACCCGGCTCACCGATCAACACCGGATTGTTCTTGGCCTTACGGGAAAGAATGCGGATCACATTGCGGATCTCCGTGTCCCTGCCGATAACCGGATCCAGCTTCTGATTACGCGCCCTCTCCACCAGATCCTGTCCGTATTTTTCCAGCGTATCATAGGTTGCCTCCGGATTATCGCTCGTTACACGCTGATTGCCGCGTACCGTCGACAGAGCCCGCAGGAAACGTTCTCTTGTCAGACCATATTCATTTAGCAGCTTCTTGATCTCATTATTCGGGTATTTCAGCATGCTTAAGAAAAGATGCTCTACGGAAACGTATTCATCTCCCATTGCTTTTGCCTCATCCTCTGCAGAGATCAGTACCTTATTGAGTGCCTGTCCCATATAGACCTGGCCGCCCTGTACCTTGACACGCTTCTCCACTGCCTGTTTTGCGCGGTTCACAAAATGATCCGTATTGATCTCCATCTTCTCTATGAGTTTTAAGATCAGGCTGTCCGGTATCGTCACCAGACTGTATAACAAATGCTCCTGCTCCACCTCCTGATTGCCGAATTCATAGGCGAGCTTTTCGCAGCCGTTCACTGCCTCCATTGACTTTTGTGTAAATTTGGAAATATTCATACCTGACACCTCCCATATCTTGATTTCAGAAAAGACCGGCTGTGCATTCTTCCTACAGGAAAGCACAGCCAGCCGATCTGTTTGTCTGTTCTACATTAACTATAACACCGTTTTTCGGAATGTCAAGTGCAGGAAGCATGAAATATTTATAAACTCGTCACTCTTTTTTCGCGGAAACATCCACTCCCGTACCGCTCCGTGCAGCCTTCCTTCTTCCCGCACCTTTTCGTTTCATTGACATTTCTCACATGCTTTTCCTGTTTTGTTTCTTTGTTTTCAGAACCAAAGAAACAAACAATCCCATCAAAAATACACAGTCTGTTCCTGCATATTGCGCAAAAGATAATACGTCCTGCGGTAATTATGTCTGCGTCCCTTTGTCAGCAAAAGCTCTATTTCGTCAAATGCTGTTTTGTCGGCAAATAATTCCACAAGCCACGGAGCATAACGGTTTCCTGCCCCTTCGGATAATTCTGTCAGAAATTCGTTCAAAGTCTTTCCTTTGTTATAACTTCTTCCGATATTGTCTGTCGCCGCATCCATACAGTCCGCACACTGTACCAGATCAATGATCGTCTTGGCAGAGCTTTTCGAGGTATCAAAATCCTCCGGATATCCTCCGGAATTATCATACCATTTGTGATGCCCCAGCGCCACATCTGCATATTCCCGTGTAGACGCATAACGGGAAAGCAGCTCATACCCTGTTTCAGGGTGAGTCTTGATCAGTGCAAACTCCATCTCTGTCAGTTTTCTGCCATATACAAAGATCGTGTCGATAATGGCTATCTTGCCCGCATCATGACAGAGTGCAGCATGGTAGGCAAAATCAGCGATCTCGTCTTTACGCTCTTGCACTTCCCACACCGTCTTTGTCCTCAGAACACCGACCAGAAGCTGAGGCTTTAATCTGATCAGATGAATACACATACATTTCGTAAGCTGCCCCACCATAACAGAATGGACATAGGTAGGCGGATGAAGTGCCGCCAGACTCTGCAACAGCATCTCCTCAAAACATAACACGTCCGGGATCTCACGAAACCGTTCGATCACATCTACATAACTCTCCAGCATGCCCACCAGCGCTCACTGTTTGGCATTTGGAAGGCATACGTCAACATATCCCGGTAAAAGCACTTCAGCACATGCTTATCCTGCAGCATGATCTCATCCTGTCCCAAAAGTGCCAGATACTCTGCCGGTATCATGATGTTGCTTTCAATATCAGCCACCGTATATCCCTTCGGATCGCGCTTGCGATACAATTCCAGCAGCTTTTGCCTGTATTCTTTTTTCTCCGATCTGCCGGCAAGATAGCGGTTCCTCGCAAGCCGCATCTCAATCTGGCTCTCGGCTGCACACTGGACAAAATACATTTCATCCGTATGCCACAGCTCCCACTCCCTTTCCGTATAGTCGCAGATCGCGGCCAGCTCTTTTTTCAGAAAGCCTCTTTGATTTCCGTAATCCCCCAGCATGGAGATGTACTCCAGAACTCTGAACTTAAAATACTGCCAGTCAAAGCCGGGGACTTCTTTGTGATAAAATTCATCCTCTGCTATCTTCCACATATGCTCCTGAATGGAAAGATCGTATGCATTTACCTCCGGATCCGTATTCCGCATTAAGAAAAAAGCGGAAATGTATCTGGCATTTGTCAGAATCATATCACGGCATTCCTGATCTTCTATCTGCCTGAATGTTTCGTGCTCTAAAAGCGAGAGAAAATACTCCCCCATTTTCAGTCCTTCCTCACTGAACTTTTCCGCGAGCGCACCCCCCGCTGACATCCGTTCCGATATAATCTTCAGGGCATAACAGACTGACATGTGAAGATCATAGCAACGGATCAGGGCAGGTCTGTCTTCCTTTTTGCCGATCTCACTTAGTACCCGCTCCAAAACCAGGTACGCAATCGGCATATCAAGAAATTCCCCTTCGGCGGCATTGATCATTTCATCGGCTAATACAGCCAGATTGCCGATTTCGTCCTCTGTCAGTTGACGCCCCGCGGTTAAGACCGGAAATATCATTTTATCCAGGAATTCCCTGTTTTGAGCCGCAAGTTCACCGATCCGTATAAAATTCTGTGTCAGCCTCTCACTGTATCCATCCGCATTCGTGATCTCCTCCAGAGACGGCGTAGAGAGCTTTCGTATCTCGACAGTCCGTTCAATATACTGTTGAAACGGCTTTTTTTTATCTTCCATTTATCCCTCTCTTATCAAATCCCATATATCTTCGTATACTTTTGCTCCAGATATGTCAAAAAAGCATCGGCTGCAAGTTTCTTTCCGGTAATCTCTTCGATCCACTCTGACGGGTTCTGTCTGTCTGCCTTTTGAAACACATGCTCCTTCATCCACTGATTGATCGGGGCAAACTCTCCCTGCATGAGCAGTTTTTCCACATCCAGCTCCTCTTTCATCTTCTCATAATACATGGCATTGTAAAAGTTACCAAGCGCATATGCGGGAAAATATCCGAAGCTGTCTGTCCAGTGTATATCCTGCAAAACTCCTTCTCTGTCATTTTCAGGCATCACGCCAAGATACTCTTTGTATTTTTCATTCCATGCTTCTGTGATCGCTTTTCCGGTAAGTTTTCCCCCGATCATGTCCTTCTCCAGCTCATACCGGATAATGATATGCAGGGTATAAGTCAGTTCGTCCGCCTCCGTACGGATCAGTGACGGCTCCACATAATTTACCGCCTCATACAGTTCTTCCTCCGATACGTCCCGAAACACCTGCGGAAAGATCTCACACATTTTCGGATAGATCAGATGGATAAAGCCACGGGATCTGCCAAGGATGTTTTCATAAAATCTGGAAACCGATTCATGCATTCCCATCGTCTTGCCGTCTGTGAGAAACTCGGCATGATCTTCGTCAGGCTGAAGCTGTTCAAACAGAGCATGCCCGCACTCATGTATAACCGAATATACATTGGAAAGAAACAGATTCGGATAAAAGTGGGATGTGACTCTTGTATCGCCTTTTCCCATCATTTCCGTAAAGGGATGTTCCGATACCGAAAAGACTCCCTGTTTAAAATCAAACTGCAAAAGCTCCAAAAGATATCTGGCACATTTTTCCTGCTGCTCGTCCGTTACCGTACGGTACAGAAAATCTGTCCTGATCTGTTTGGGGGAAGCATTGATCTTTTTGAGCAGTGTCGTTATCCGCTTTACTCCTTCCGAAAACAGAGCATCCAAAACCTCTACCGTCATCCCGGTCTCATACTCGTCCAAAAGCCTCTCGTAAATGCTTCTGTTTTGATCCCGCTCATCCGTTTTCCATAGGCTGACACGTTCTCTCTCCGCTGCCACAACTTTTTCCAGCGACGGGAGAAATACTTCAAATTTTCCCTGTTCCCTTGCTTTGCTCCAGTTCACAAAGGCTTCGCTCTTTGCCTTCTCGAATTCATATTTTTTCTCCTGTGTTATCCCGGAGTTTCTGCGATAGTCTCTGTACAGACGCTCGATCAGGCACCTGCGTGCCTCCGTCAGATTCTCCCTGTCAGCGTACAACTCCTGTGCAAGCTGTATATAATCTGCCTCTTTTTTGATCCCGAAGGCTTCACTCTCCAATACGACCATCGTCTCACCGGAACCATTCCTTCCCTCCGGCGGACAAACCGTTGCTCTGTCAAACTCCACGATCCGGATCGCCTGTTTCAAATACGCTTCCCGCGTCAGATACTTTTTCAGTCTTTCATATTTTTGTTCCACGTCGTTTTTCATGGTCAACTCCTTTTCCTGCCTGAACCGTTGCTTATTGTTATTCTTCACATACAAAACGGCTGTGAATGTAACTGCTTATTCTGTCCCTGCCGTGATTTTCCATCGTATTTCCGCCCGCATGCGCATCTTGGCCGGCAGGCAGTCTGCAGATTTCCCGGCATTCTGTTGCAGGATAGTACGATTTTTTCATTCCGATTATGCCGGTTTTCATTCTCATTATCTTTCAGTATATATAATTTGCCGCGATTATTCAATTTCTTTTAAACGAATAACTTACGGGACTTTGCTTTTTACTGTTTCCTATCAAAAAAGCATCGATATCCGGTCTGTGAGGCCGGTCATCGGTGCTTTTATTTTTTACTGCGCGCATTCGGCAGACGTTTTATTCTCATTCACTGCTTCATCAAGGATCGCTTTTGCCACGTCATCTTTTGAAAGGATCGGAAGTTGTCTGACACTGTCCTTTTTGATCAGCGTGACCACATTGGTGTCCGTGCCGAATCCGGCACCGGCTACCTTTAAATTGTTCGCCACGATCATATCCACATTTTTGGAGATCAGTTTTTCTGTCGCATGCTTCAGCATATCCTGTGTTTCCATCGCAAAACCGCAGATAAACTGTCCCTGTCTTCTGGTCTGTCCGAGCTCTTTTAAAATATCCCTGGTACGGGCAAGCTCGATCTTCATATCCCCATCCTTTTTCTTAAGTTTCTCATCACTTTTATGCAGCGGAGTATAATCCGCGACCGCAGCAGATTTCACGATAATATCCGCTTCCTCTTTGTATCTCATGACTTCCCGGTACATATCCGCAGCGCTCTCCACCCGGACTGTCTCCACAAAAGGCGGCGGTTCGATCTCTGTCTGTCCGGTCACCAAGATCACGCGGGCACCTCTGTACATGGCATTTCTTGCCACTGCATATCCCATCTTTCCGGTGGAATGGTTCGATATAAAACGGACCGGATCGATTGCTTCCCTTGTCGGTCCCGCCGTAACCAATACGGTTTTGCCCTGCAGATCTTTTTCAAAGCAGACTTCTTTTAAAATATATTCTAAAAGAAGTTCTTCCTTAGGAAGTTTTCCGGCTCCGGTGTCACCACAGGCAAGATAGCCGCAGTCCGGTGTTACGATCTCCATCCCGTAGTGTTCAAGCTTTGACAGGTTGTCCTGTACGACTGGGTTCTCAAACATATTGGTATTCATGGCCGGTGCGATGATCTTTTTGCATTTGCAGGCCATAATGGTAGTCGTCAACATATCATCCGCGATACCGTTTGCGATCTTGCCGATCACATTGGCGGAAGCCGGTGCCACCAGAAACACGGCTGCTTTTTTGGATAATGCCACATGCTCCACACTGTACTGGAAATTGCGGTCGAAGGTGTCCACAAGACATTTGTTTCCGGTCAGGGTTTCAAACGTGATGGGATTGATGAAATTGGTGGCATTTGCAGTCATGATAACCTGTACGTCTGCGTGGAGTTTGACAAGCATACTGGCAAGGTTCGCAATCTTATAGGCTGCGATGCTGCCTGTCACTCCAAGTACGATCGTTTTTCCTTTTAACATAGTCTTTCACCTCTGTTTTAAGTTCCGTAAGTGAACATATGGGCAGATTTTGTTTCCATAAAATGATGTCGGGGTCAAAACCCGATATCCGGCTTGTTCCGTGCTTCGCACTCCCACAATCCTCATATCATAAAATCCTGCGTCAGAAGTCCGTGTTTCTCATAGCGGGATACCGTTGCGATCTTGTTCTCATCGTCTACAAACACAACATGCGGCTTATGCTCTTTCGCTTCCTCAGGCGTCATCTGCGCATAGCACATAATGATCACATGATCTCCTACCGATACCTGACGCGCTGCCGCACCGTTTAAACAGATCATCCCGCTTCCCGCCTCACCGGCAATCGTATATGTTTCAAAGCGATTGCCGTTTTCCACGTCCACGATCTGTACATATTCATATTCCAGAATGCCTGCTGCCTCCATAAGCTCTGTGTCTATCGTAATACTGCCCACATAGTTTAGGTCAGCCTGCTTTACGACCGCCCTGTGAATTTTTCCTTTTAACATTGTTAAATTCATATACGATTTCCTTTCTATTTTAAGTGCCGTATCCGTTTTCAATTCCGCTATTATCCAATGATAAAGTTATCAATCAGGCGTGTCTTACCGATATAGACCGCGATCGCTACAAGTGTTTCCCCTTTGATGGTATCCACCGGAGTAATGGTAGCAAAATCCACGACATCTACATAATCAATCTTTGCTAGAGGTTCTGTCTCAATGTTGTCAGAAATCGCTTTCTTTACTTTCGCAGCATCCGTCTCTCCTTTTTCGATCAGCTCTTTACCGATTGCAAGACTCTTGCTCAAAATAAGTGCGGCTTTTCTCTCATCAGCATTTAAGTACGTATTTCTGGAGCTCTTTGCCAGTCCGTCTTCTTCTCTCACGATCGGGCATCCGGTGATCGTAATATCCACGTTCAGATCCGTAACCATCCGTTTGATGACGGCAAGCTGTTGGGCATCTTTCTGACCGAAGTAGGCATTGTCCGGTTTCACGATGTTGAACAGCTTCAGTACGACCGTCTGCACGCCTCTGAAATGAGTCGGTCTTGTGCGTCCGCACAGCTCTGTGGTCAGTCCGTTCATATCCACATACGAACAAAAGCCCTCTGTATACATTTCCTCCGGCTCCGGATGGAAGATCAGATCCACGCCGACACCCTCACATACTTTTGCATCCTTCTCAAGATCTCTCGGATAGCTCTCGAGATCCTCTGTGGGACCAAACTGCATAGGATTGACAAAAATGCTGACAACGACTTTATCATTGTTCTTTCTGGCTGCTTCCATCAGGCTCCTGTGTCCTTCGTGAAGATATCCCATCGTCGGTACAAAACCGATCGTCAATCCTTCCTTTTTCCATGCATTTACCTGCTCTCTCACTTCTTTTACTGTGCTGCAAATTTTCATAATGATTCTCCTCTGCTTCTTATTTTTATGTTATTTAACTTCTTTTCTTCCTTCCCGGACGTTTTTGAATCCTTCCGGCTATCATTATCGGCTTGTTCTTCTTTTTTAGCTGCTACGCTTTTCGAACCGCTATCGCACCCATCACGCATTGATGCTTTCTTCCTCAACTGCCTCCGCAGAATAAAAATCAATATAATTTTTCAATGATACTCTCATCAATCTTGTAAGTGTGCTCTTCTGCCGGGAAGACACCCTCGTTGATCTCTTTATGATAATTGCGGTATGCCTCTTTCATGATCTCACCGATGTTCGCATAGTGCTTTACAAATTTCGGTTTGAAATCGGTAAACATTGCCAGCATATCCTGATTAACAAGTACCTGTCCGTCACAGTATTTGCCTGCGCCGATCCCGATGGTCGGGATGCTTAAGGTCTGTGTTATCTTCTTTGCAAGTGCTGCCGGAACACATTCCATCACCACTGCAAATGCACCGGCCTCCTCAACGGCCCTCGCTTCATCCAAAAGCTTCTGTGCCGCAGCCTCACCTTTGCCCTGCACCTTGAATCCTCCAAAAGCGTTGATGGACTGCGGTGTCAGACCGATATGCGCGCACACCGGGATGGATGCCTGCACAATGGCTTTGATCTTGTCACACACTTCCAGACCACCCTCTAATTTCACTGCCTCCGCATGTCCTTCCTTCACCAGACGACCTGCATTTACCACTGCATCATAGACAGATGTCTGATAAGACATAAACGGCATATCCGTTACGATCAAAGCATTTTTGGCGCCTCTGGCAACAGCTGCACTGTGGTGGATCATGTCTTCCATAGTAACATAAAGTGTATTTTCATATCCCAGCATGACATTTCCCAGAGAGTCCCCCACCAGAATGGAATTGATCCCTGCCTCATCCACCAGCTTCGCGGTAGAATAATCATAGCATGTCAGCATGGACAGCTTCTCGCCTTTTTTCTTTGCTTCCTTGAATGTAACCACTGTATTTTTCATATATCTGTTTCCCCTTTCTACTATTTAGAGTTCCGTATCCGAACAAATGGTGCTGGTAGGCGGAGAACATTCTCTCCTCATTTTCATTCGTCGTTCATTGTCCTCCGGCACCATTTTTCGAATACTGTTTTAGAGTTCCGTATCCAAACCTATAAAAGTTCCTTTAGCTGTGTATAATCCTTCTGCGGGTTTTTGATCTGTGCCAGCTCTACAAGCTTGCCTGCTAACACCCGGTACATCTTTTCATCACTTCCGCCCAGACACGAAAGATGCTTCTCCACTGTAACGGTATCGCCCCGCTCTACCGGGCCCGTAAGTGCTGCAACCGTATCCTGCCTTATGACATTCTCCACGTTGTTTCGTACCAGTGTCTGTGTTGCTTTGACCGCTTCTTTTCTGTCAAAGCCACACTCCGTCAATAGTCTGTAACCTGTGTCCAATACCGCCACCACCTGATTGGACAGAATACTTGCCGCGGTGTGGTACAACGCTTTTTTCTCTTTGTCAATGAGACATACCTCATTCCCCATGGAACGCAAAAGCAGGGACATGACCTCTACGGCACGTTTGTCACCCTCTACGGTAAAAAAAGCATGATGTAATTGTTGATAGGATGTAAATTTATCGCTGAACGCTAACATTGGATGAATCGAACAGCCGCTTGCGCCGGTCGTTTCGATTCCTGAAAATACAACGGATGATAATGAGCCACTGAAATGACAGATTATTTTGTTTGTCAGGGACATTTCCTTAATGCGATCCCACGCCTTCTCAATGATGCCGTCCGGCGTTGTAATAAACAGGGTATCGCTTAATCCGACAAGCTCTTCCAATGAAAAACTGTCCGTTCCTGTAAATCGTGCTGCCTCATTCGCACTCTGCGCATCGGTGTCATAATAGCCTATGACCTGCGCGTCTTTTTGTCCGGAGAGATATTTCCCTATGGAGCAACCGACTCTCCCCGCCCCTATGATGCCAATCGTCATGTTACCACCCTCTTTCCACGAATCAATGCTACGCTCTCAATCAGCGTTTCCGTCTGCGATCCACATCTTCGCATGAATCATACGTCCTGATCCTGTCATGTGATAACACACTATCATCTGATGCAGTTTCTTCCAAGAATACCGCTCAATTGGAATATATCATAGGGGGGCTTTTCTGACAAGTAATGTATCTAAAAAAAAACAAAAGAAAAAATGACTGCCACAGATCCATCCCGGTCATTCTCCCGTCCGGACCACTTCCGTTCTCACCTCCCGGATCTGTACCAGAAGAATGGCAGCAAACATGAGCAGGCAGCCGATCAGTTCTCTCTTACTCATCTGTTCGCGGAGCACTATCGCTCCCGCGATCACGGCAAACACGGATTCCATACTCATAAGCAAAGAAGCCGTCGCCGGCTCTGTGTATTTCTGTGCCGTGATCTGAAGTGTATAACCGATCCCGCCGGATACGATGCCGCAATAAACGATCGCCCCCAAAGCCGAAAGCAGTTTCCCGATGTCCGGTTCTTCCACAATGCCTGCTGCAACAGCCGAAATAAGCGCGGCTGTTGCAAACTGTATCGCAGAGATTCGTACGGGATCCGCTTTTTGCGCAAAATGATCACAGCACAGAATGTGTAAGCTGAAAAACAGGGCACACAAGCCGACAAGAGTATCTCCCCGCGAGAGCCGGAATTCTTCCGTGATACATAGAAAATACATTCCCGTCACACCAAGCAGCACCGCGCACCAGACAAGCCATGTGTTTTTTCTTTTCAAAAAAACAAAGCTGATGACCGGTACCAGAAGCATATACATTGCTGTAATAAAGCCCGCCTTCCCTGCGGTCGTATAGACAAGCCCGGTCTGCTGTAAAATGCTGGCGATCGCCAGAACACAACCGCAGCATATCCCGCCGGTCAGACAATCTTTGTCCCGTTGTTTTTCCGTTTTGTCTGCCGTATCCTTCTTCTCTTTTCGTCCCATCCCAAATGCGACGAAGCCGACCACGACTGCAGCAAGAAACATTCTCGCCGCGTTGAATGTGATCGGCTCGATCGTCTCCATGCCTGCCCGCTGGAAAACGAAGGCTGTTCCCCATATAAAAGCAGTCAGAAGAAGCAGTGCATCCCCCATCAATTTCTTATTTTTCATAATCCTTCCTTACTCCGGTTGTCATTCTGCAATCCATCCCGTAATCCATGCATCCCGTAAGCACTCCATTGTGAGTACCTTATCATTTTCATGAGATAATATCCCCATCTTTCCTGCCTTTCCACCACTCCTTAGGGAACTGCTTCTGCAGCTCCCATGGACACCGGTCACATGTGTAACTCGCTCAACTTGCACAACTTACGCACTACGCTTTCTTTTCTGTGCCGGATCCACCTATTTCTCCCGTACTTTTTTCCCCGTCATATGCTCGATCGTCAGTTCGATCACAGCAGCATTTTTGGCATTTTTGGCCATCTCTTCCTCCAGATCCACTTCCGAGGGAAAATATTTTTTGCCGATCCGGCGAAGCTTCTCCATCGCTATACTCTCATCCTCCACCAGACAGATCCTGCCAAAGCAGATAATGCTGGTAATGTGATACCACCATTGTCCCAGTTCCTTGTAGCCATCATTTAATACACAAAAAGATGCCTTGTCATAATTCCTGATCGCATCGATCTTGTGTCCTGTTTTAGCACTGTGAAAGTATATTTTCCCATCATCATAAACAAAATCCAGCGGTATCGTATACGGATACCCTTCATCCCCCATAACTGCCAATACCCCTCTTTTTGCGCTTTGCAGTATCTCAAGTGCCTCCCCGTCCGTCACCTGCTGCTTGTACCTTCTCATTTCTCGAAACATTGTTACTTCCTCTTCTTCTTATTATTATCACGCTGCCGGACAGTTCCTGCATAGGCGATCACTCCAGGATGAATCACATACACATATGTATTGCGTAACTGTTCCTGCCTCTTGATCCCGCTTTGGATCATTACTTCTTTTTATAACTCTTCCCTGCAAAAATAACAGTTAAAATGTCTGCCTCCACGAACGGGCACCATATTTTCCGCTCCGCAATAGCCGCATTTGATGATCTTTTGAGAATCCGGGACCGGATCGCCCTCATACCATCTTAAGGCATAGTTGATCCTGCCATAATTTTTTTGTTCCTCACGCCTTTGCTCCAGAGCCTCCTTCCTGTGCTCGATCTCATCCTGCTTCGCCTTGCGGTCCAGATAAGCAGTCGTGGATTCCTGCACTTCCTGACGGATCGCGTTTTTTTGCCCGGAAGGGACCGGCTTTGTTACCGCATTTGGGGATCCCTGTTGTCTGTTTCGTACCGGCTGCGCCGTCGGGCGCGGCATCTGCGTTCCTGTTGAAAGGGTCTGAACATTCTGCCCTTTTTTCTTCCTTTTTTTGATCAGACTTAAAATGATGATCCATATCACGAGTGATACGACAAGTTCCATTGTATCCATATTTTTGCTGACTCCTTTCTATTCGACTTTACCCGTATCTGTGCAGAATACTCCGCCAATCCGACCAGATCCGCAATGCAGACATTCTCGATCGGCATTGTCAATGATACAGCCGGTTTCACTGCTTTTCCTTCGCACGCTTACTGCTGTATGTAATGATCAGAAGCTCCACTGCGATCATATCCGCGATTCTTCCGGTCTTGACATCTTCCTCCGTCTGTACACAATCCTCCAGGGCTTTGCGTAAAAAGCCGATCTCAAATCCCGCTGCCTGCGCCCGGTATTTGTTCGCAATGTAAGGACTGATCCCCAGCTTCTCACCGATCCCGCGGTTATCGTACCGTTTCATTAAAAGTGCCTTGGTCTGCAAAAGCATATTGAACTGCCTGCTGATCAGAAACAAAATACGCATAGGCGGCTCTTTTAAGGAAAGCAGGTCATAATAAAGATCCAGTGCCTTCTTCTGATTCCCTGCGGAAAGCGCCTCGATCATATCAAAGATCCGGTTCTGAATCCGCTCCGTGCAGATCATCTCCACATCCTCCGGCAGGATCGCGTCACGATCCATGGTATAACAGGCTAACTTCTCAAACTCCTTGCGGATATTCTCCATATCTGTCCCTGTCTTCTCCAGAAACAGCGTTAACGCTGCGCCGGAAATCTTCTTGCCTTCTTTTGCCACCAAAGACAATACCCACTTCTTTAAGGTCTCCTCGTTCTGCTCGCCAAACTCGCTGATATAGCCGTTTTTCTGTACCGCTTTGTACATCTTAGAGCGCTTATCCACTTCCTTCTCGCAAAAGACGAAGTAAGTACTCTCCGGCACCTGTTTTAAATAGTCTGCAAGCTTCTCCTGGCTCTGCTTGAAAAATCCGCTGTTTTCAATAAAGATCACCCTTCGCTCGGCCAGAAACGGCATTGTCTCCGCAAGATCGATCAGAGCGTTCACATCAATATCCTTGCCCTCGAAGAACGAATAGTTCATGGTATCCTCGCCGGCGAGCGCTTTTTGCAGCTTATCCCGGTACTGTCCTCTAAGATAATCCTCCGCACCGTACAAAAGATAAATATGATTAAATTGTTGATTTTTGATATCCTCGTTGATCCTTCGCATATTACTTATAATAGCTTTTTTTCATCGTGTCGTCAATTTATTGTTACGCTTCACAGTCGTTTTGCCTTTTCTTCACCGCTTACTCCGATCAGACTCACAAACCCGGCCTTCCCGTTCCGATACGAGCTCATCGCTTCATAAAGCGAGACATATCCCACTCCCTTGTATCCGGTTCCGGCATTGTGCATATAATACTTCCCTTCCTCACCTCTCGTGATCGCGATCGTGTGCACTTCTTTGGTGATATCATTTTTGTCATTGAATGCGGTATAGATAAAGGCTTCATACTGCCCGGAAAACGTATCCACCGCAAGCTCCTTCATCTTTCCTGCCGCCACCAGCTTCGCGTCATAACCGTTTTTTTGAAGATAGCGCAAAAGACTTTTCGGAGAAGTCCCGATATTGCCGGCAAGACAGGCGCCCTTTCTCTCAAAATGCTGCAGCAGCGCCGGAAACTCAACAGGGGCATACTCTTTGTCCAGAGCCGTCATTACATTGTAGACCGCGATCACCTCACAGGCGTTCGCCGCTGCCGGAATCCCCTTTCGATAACCCTGCCTGTAGAGTGCCCTGGTCAAAATCGGCAGTGCCACACCGTATAGCACATCCGTCATGTCATTCTGGTGCTCGATAAACCGGTCCGTGCTGTGACTTTTTAAATACTCCCGCCATGCCTTCAGATTATGCTCATAATGCAATTCATTTTTCTTTTTGGAAATAAAATTCATCGCTGCTGTAAAACGAAACGTAAACAGTGTGACTTTATCATTTACTTTCATATGCTTGTTCCCATCATACTATTTCACTTTTCTTTGCGTAAACTACTCCTGATATGCCTATTATAGTCAGTTTTCTCTGTCAATACAACCTTCATGTTGGCTCTCGTTACGCCGTTTTCGTTTGTGTTGCCGGAAATATAGCGGTGCACTCCGTTTGTTCCGTCCGCCTCGTCTGTTTCCTGATCCTGACATCATAAAACCGGTCATCACTTTAACGTTCTAACGTGATAAATTTTTCTCTTGCATTTATCCTTTTTTTTCTATATACTAGATACAAGTGAGCACAACGGAGTGGTCAGCAATACCTACGACCACTCTGTTCTTTTGTTCAATTTCAAAAAGAGGAGGTATATTATGGAAGGTTTTTTGGAACGTGTAGAAGCGGTCAATAATGTGATCAACGGCGCTGTCTGGGGCTGGCCGGCACTGATCCTTTTGGCATTTGTAGGTATTCTTATGACCTGCATGACGAAGTTTTTCCAGCTGACACATTTTCGTTACTGGATGAAGCACACCATCGGAGCGATCTTTGGCGACAGACATGTCACGGCACACACAGAGGACAAAACGATCTCCCAGTTTCAGTCTCTTTGTACGGCTTTGGCTGCTACAGTGGGAACGGGTAATATCGTAGGCGTCGCAGGCGCCATCGCCACCGGAGGTCCCGGCGCAGTCTTCTGGATGTGGCTCATCGCATTCTTCGGTATGATGACGAATTACTCTGAGAACGTGCTTGGTATCCTGTACCGCCGCCGCAATGAACATGGTGAATGGAGCGGTGGTGCCATGTACTACTTAAGAGACGGTCTCGGACGCAAAAAAGGCTGTAAGCAGATCGGTGCGGCGTTAGCTGTTCTCTTCTCGTGCTTTTGTCTGTTAGCCTCTTTCGGGATCGGCAATATGAGTCAGGTCAATTCCATGACAGAGAATATCAATCATGCTTTCGGTATTCCCAGAGTCGCTGTTGGCATCTTTTTAGTTCTTGCCGTAGGTCTCGTTACCATCGGAGGCATCAAGAGGATCGCTGCCATGACAGAAAAACTGGTACCGTTTATGGTGATCATTTATCTGTTGGGAACGATCGTGATCATCCTGACCAATATCCGAACGGTGCCCGCAGTGTTTGTATCTATCTTTCAGGGTGCGTTCCACTTAAAGAGCGCTGCAGGAGGAGCCGTTGGTGCCGGGATCGCCACTGCCATGAAAATGGGTATGAAACGAGGCGTCTTCTCCAATGAGGCCGGTCTTGGTTCTTCCGTTATGGTACATTCCAGCTCAAATGTAAAGGAGCCTGTCCGCCAGGGTATGTGGGGTATCTTTGAAGTATTTGCCGATACCATCATCGTTTGTACGCTGACCGCCCTTACCATCCTCTCAAGCGGAGCTGTAGATCTTCAGACCGGAGCCCTGACAGCCGCTGCCGAGGAAGTCGGCTCCAGCAATCTGATGAGTTATTCCTTTGCGAATTCATTTGGTTCTCTCGGTTCCAAATTTATCGCACTTGCCATTCTGCTGTTCGCTTACTCGACAGTGCTTGGATGGAGTCACTACGGAACAAAGGCGTTTGAGTATCTGTTCGGTACGAAGACCGTCATCATCTACCGGGTCGTATTCGTTGGAATGGTTATGTTTGGAGCACTGGTAAATGCACAGCTTGCATGGGATATTTCAGATACCTTTAACGGTCTGATGATGATCCCCAACCTGATCGGTGTCATCGTATTATCTCCTCAGGTCATGGAGTGCACCCGCAATTATGTAGCCCGCAAGATGAAGGGCGACACTACAGTGGTGCCTATTTTGTCTTTGTTTGAGGATATCGAGGCAGAGCAGTTAAAACGTCCTGATGAGGATTAAAATAACAGATTGCAGACAAGAACCGGACAATGCGAACTCACAAGGCATTGTCCGGTTCTTTCTTCCCCTGTTTTCACTTAGTGCTTCATTTCCATCCTCTTTGCGTTTACAATTTTCCTCCTGAGGTTGCGATCCCTTCGATAAACTGCTTCTGGAAGATCACATACAGCAGGAACATCGGAATACATGCGATGAGTGCAGCTGCCATCAGCTCCGGATAGTTCGATGTGTACTGTCCCTGCATCTTGGCAAGCGCGCTCGCAAGCGTCGTATAGCGGCTGTCGGGGCAGACGATCATAGGCCACATCAGCTCTTTGTATGCAAACACCGATATGAAGATTCCCAGTGCCACCATCGAGGATTTGGTGAGCGGTGCCATGATATAACAGAAGGTCTGCGGAATATTACAGCCGTCCAGTGCCGCTGCCTCCAGTTTCGTTTCTTATAATCACAGCATTTCTATCTTTATTTCCCAGCCTGATCACGACTGCACCCTCTGTGTCTGTGCGAAATATCCGACACCCCGCTGCCTGCAGTCTGTTTAGCGTTTCTTCATGCGGATGCCCATACCGATTTCGGCGCCCTGCCGAGATCACCGCAATTTGAGGAGATAATGCATTTAAAAATTCCAATGACGTGGACGATCTGCTCCCATGATGGGCAATCTTTAAAACATCAATTCCTCCTTTTTCTCGGATATCCTTCCACATGTGTGGTGCATATCTTTGTAAAGAAGCTAATATTGCCGTTTCCTGCTCTTCAGAGATATCTCCTGTAAAAAGCATGGTATTTCCTGCACACTCCAGCAATAATACCATGGAACTGTCATTGGCATCTGCATAGAAACTTTCTCCCCGGGGTGCAAGACAGAGTATCCGGAATTCGTTTTCTCCTGCAGTACTTTTTTTGACCACGCTTTCTCCTGCTTCCAAATAGGAGACCGCACATTCTGCCTTCTCTGCCGCCGTAACCAGTTCTTCATACTCCTCTTTATGCTCCTTAGCATATGAGGACAAAACCAAACAGTCACAACAGATTCCACTTTGGTCTTTTCTTGCAAGAATTCCTGCAATACCGTTCGTATGGTCCTCGTCAGAATGACTGATAAAACAGGCATTAATCCGCGAAATACCCTGTGATTTCAAAAATGGCTCGATCTTATATTTTGCAATTTCTCCTTCACTGCTGCTTCCACCATCCATTAAAAATACTTTTCCGTTCAGTTGAAGGCAGAAGCAGTCTCCCTGACCGATATCAAGCATTGTGATTTCTGTTTTGACATAATTTTTCAATCGGACCGGAAGGATCAGGATAAAAAGCAGACTTGCCGAAAATGCCAGAACAGAGAGTATTTTCAGGCATTTTCTCTGCCTGCATTCCTTGCCGGATGTTTCCGCTTTCCCTGTTTTTCTGCGTGCATACTTCCAGGTCATGAGCATACCCACAAGCACAAGATAATAAAGGATCATCTGCCACAAAGCCGGTTTTCCGATAATCCAGCTGCTCTTTGGAAGATCACGTACCATACTGCACAGCACTTCATAAAATTCCAAGATCCAGACTGTCGGCGTTAAAAACAGACTTGCCAAAAAAGGCAGCAGCATGCCCAATATCCCGCCGATAAAACCCAAAAGCAGAACCAGGCTCATAAGCGGTATCACGATCAGATTTAAAAAAACAGAGTAGGGTGAAAAGGAATAATAACTGTTTAGAAGAATCGGCAGGGTAAACAGCGTGATCCCAAAACTAAACCAGAAGGATTGCACTGTTTTTTCCGATAAATGCTTTAGATATTTTCTGATCCTGTGCCCATCCATTTCGGTCGTTTCTATCTGTGTTCTTTTGGCACAGATTCCGGAAACCCTTTCAAAAAACTGCGGCACCTCCAGTCCGATTGCAAGTACACAGGCATAACTCAACTGAAACCCGGTATCATTCATCAGACGGGGATTTTTCAGGAGCACCAAAAACAGTGAGACCGCCATCGCTGTCAGCATGTCATAACTGCGCCCCAAAAGCTGCCCAAACAGCAAAAGGATCAGCATGATCACTGCGCGCATGGCAGAAGAAGACATACCGGTCATCCTGCCATACAAAATCAAAAACAGACTTGTCATCAGAAAACTCATTTTCTCCGGCATCCTGATCCGCTTTAAGACACTGTATAAAAGCAGTCCCAGGAAAGAGATGTGCAGACCGGAGATTGCAAGGATATGTGAAATTCCTGCTCTCTGATACAATTCTTTGAGCTCCGGCTCCATCTCGTCTTTTACCCCTAAAAAAATGGATCTCATCGTGCCGTACTGCCTGCCGCAATACCTCTTATAAACAAATGCCCATCTGTTTCGAAGGCGCCACAGTGCCTGATCTATCCATCGATAAGTCTGACCGTGTCCTGTGATCGCTGCATTCTTCAGAACAAATCCCACATCCCGGATATTCTGATATCTTCGCTGATCAAACTGTCCCGGATTCGTTTTTTCCTGGAAATATTGTACTTCTCCTTTTACACGGATAGTTTCACCGACCTGATATTCCTGCGGCTTTGAAAAATAGATTTTGATATTGGTTGGAAAAGATATTTGAAGTGATTCTGACTGGATCTGGGAAATGTCTGTCAGATAAAGACAAGGGTTCTCTTCTCCCTCGTCCCAATAGATTCTGCCCTGCAAAAGCACCTGTTCGCCCTCGGGAAGAGGATACGGCATCGTCACAAAGTGCGTGCCGATCACTCCCCATAAAAGGCAGAACAGGAGGCAGACGATACATAGCGGTCGTCGCATGATTGTCTCCTATTCTTTTGATTTTTATTTACTCCATCAGGTCATAATTGCGTTCAAGCGGTGTTGCCAGAGATACTTTCTCCAAAAAAGACATATCGGTATTACCATCGATGGAAATCTGCACTTTATAAACGTTTGTAAGCTCAGTCAGGGAGTTGACGATGGAATAGATCGTTACTTCCGGATCGATATTCTCCATAGGTGTGAGCACCGTACCGTCCAGATTCACATAACAGGTTCCATCTTTTACCGTCACACTCAGCACTTTGGTCTGTGGCTGTATGGTGGCCCGATACTCTTTTTGAGCAGCATCCGGTCCTGCTACAAGCTGCTCCACCACCAGTTTTTCCAGTGAGATATTACTGTTATAGACCACTTCCTTTTCATAAGTCTTTAACTGTTCTCCGCTCTCATCCGCAAAATACAGTTTCAGAGACGCTTTTTCATAGGAATTGATCTCACTGCCGTTGTTCTCCACAAAGGTATCCGCATTCATCATGCCCACATTCACGCCATTGGTATTCATCAGTTCCTTACCTTCGATCAGAAAAGTCACATACTCCACCTCCGGAAGCTGGCAGAGCGTCCTTACGATCGCAGCTCTGGATAATACTTCTCCCGTCAGGGAATACCGGCTGTAGCTTTCCGAAAAATTGATCTCCCAGCTCTTATCGTTCGAGGCATAATTGAGCACTTTGACATTCTCCGTGATCGCTGCGCGGTCTCCTGCATCCTGCGGCGGCTCCTTTAATTTCTTTAGCAATGCACCGACCGCATTCTTGCCGGACAGATCCAGCCTGCACTCGTAGCTGTTTACCCTCGTTTCTTCTTTATTCACCGTATAGATCTGAAAGATCGTTCCGGGTTCTGTTTCCTTCTCAGCTTCCTGTCCGCAGCCTGCCATAAAAAGCAGGAGGCAAACGAACAGACAAATGGTTCTTATCTTTTTTATGATCATATCAACTGCCTTATCCTCGCCAAAGCGAAATACATCTTATTCTCTCTTTAACATATCAAAGCCGTTTACGCCACTGTTCCTCCGAAGCGCCCTGCCATGCCTTATTTCGCTGCATAGGTCAAAGGAATCTTCACCGTAAACACCGTCCCGACTCCCGCTTCGCTCTCAACTTTGATGAATCCTCTGTGCATCAGGATCACGTTGCGTGTGATCGCAAGTCCGAGTCCGGTACCGCCGATCTCGCGGGAATGTGATTTATCCACGCGGTAAAAACGTTCAAAAATATGCTCCTGATATTCTTCCGGGATACCAATGCCGTTGTCTTCCACCCGGATGGTAAAATACTGATGATCCGCATCGACCGTTACACGGACATATCCATGATCTTCATTGTACTTGATCCCGTTTTCCACCAGATTCGTGATCGCTAATGTAAGCTTCACTTCATCGATCTCTGCAAGTACCTCTTCTCGCGTACTCTCAAAGATCACATCGATATCCCGCTGCTTGGCAATGGGACGGATACGCTTCAGGATCAGTTCTACCAGACCATTGATCTCCTTATTCTCAATATTCAGATCGCCCTGTGTCTTATCCATCTTTACCAAAGCAAGCAGGTCTGTAATGATCTTGTTCTCTCTGTCAATCTCATCCGTGATATCCTGCATAAATTCCTGATACAGTTCAACCGGAACATTCTCCTGACAATTCAGGGAATCTGCCAGTACCTTCATGGATGCCAGCGGTGTCTTTAACTCATGACTGACATTGGAAACAAATTCCTGTCTGGATTCATCCAGTACCTTCATCCTGCCTAAAAGCTCATTAAAAGCTGTAATGATATGCTCTGTCTCCAGATAATCCGGCACGCTGATCTGTTCCGTCTGAAAGCCATCCTTTACCTCTGCAATCGCGGAAGTCACGCGTTCAAACGGTGCCACCAAAAGATTGGACAGCGCCACCGCAAGTCCGACTAAAAGCATGAATATGATCACCTGGATCACCGTAGCCTGACGGCTTAAGATCTCGATCGTCATCTCAATGGAATCCGTCGAAATACTGGTAAGAAGCACGCCCTCTACCGAAATGCTTTCCTCTCCATCTGGAAAGACTTCTGTATAAACAATGGGTGTGGTCATCTCGATATAATGATTCTGATTATCATAATTGGCCGTATTCTGCCCAAGAAAACACTCCATAACCTCCTGAGAGATCATGGTCTTTCCTTCGCTTAATCCATATGTATCTTTGATAATATTGAAATTTTTATCTATTATAATGACGCGCCCGTCATACAGATTTGAAATCTGGTCAAGCTCCGCATTGATGACCTCAGAAGATGTGTCTGCCAGATAATTGTACTTGATCAGATGATCCGCAAAAATCTTATACTGTGTCTGTACATCGGAAATCCTCACTTCCACTGCCCGCTGTTCATAGTTTTGCAAAATGCCGTAACGCACAAACACAGTTGGGATAATGCCGATCACCATCATCAGTACGAAAATACGCGCTTTCAGACTACGCCATAGTCTGCTTTTATTCAAAAGCCTTCCT
Source organism: Lachnospiraceae bacterium (assembly GCA_015056815.1). GTDB lineage: Bacteria > Bacillota > Clostridia > Lachnospirales > Lachnospiraceae > SIG333. Next base: position 22,938 of record SVFN01000031.1, read on the forward strand.
AAAATGCTTCCGATTCCCATGGATCAAACGTCCTCATCCTTTAAAATAATAACCTACGCCCCATTTGGTATGTACATATCTAGGCTCACTGGGGCTGGGTTCGATCTTCTCTCTCAATCTTCTGATATGCACATCCACCGTCCTGACATCGCCGGGATAATCTGCTCCCCAGACAAGCTTCAAAAGCTGCTCCCTTCCGTACACCTTATTGGGATTGAGCATCAAAAGCTCCAAAACATCAAATTCCTTCGCGGTCAGATTGATCTCTTTGTCTGCGATCGTGACTCTCCTGCTGTCACAGTTTACTGTCATTTCACCGCTGGTAAGGACACTCCTCTTTTGCTCCTTTTCCGCCCGTCCGGCAGTCCTTCTCATGATTGCTTTGATCCTTGCCTTCACTTCCAGAATATTGAAAGGTTTGGTAATATAATCATCCGCTCCGTACTCAAGACCCAGGATCTTATCCATATCCTCTCCTTTAGCTGTCAGCATGATGATCGGCGTATCCGAAAATTCCCGGATCTGCTGACATACCTCCAGTCCGTTCAGCTTTGGAAGCATGATATCCAACAAAATGATATCATAACGGTTTTTCTTCGCATACTCCAATGCTTCCTCGCCATCATATGCACATTCCACTTCCATCCCATCCTGCTCTAAACTGAAACGGATCCCCTTTACGATCAGCTTTTCATCATCTACTACCAAAACTTTCCTGCTCATGATTCTCCTCTAAATCTTAATCCTGTCTTTGATTTTATGATACAAACCTTCCTTGATCCCGGTAACATTCTGTATCTGGGAAATATCGGTAAACTTCCCGTTTGACTCTCTGTATGCCACAATGGCCTCTGCTTTTGCCATACCAATCCCCGGCAGTGTACAAAGGACTGACACATCCGCTGTATTGATATTGATCTTATCCTCTGTAAAAGACTCAGCAGTATCTTGCTCTTCGTTGTCCTTCTCCTCCTGCCGGACGGTCAGATCTGCCATACCGCTTTGCCACTCCTCCTGCGTCGGGATCCGGATCCTGTCACCGTCTTTCACTTCCAGTGCTTGATTGACCGCGTCACCATAAGCATCCTCCGTAACCCCGCCAGCCAGTTCTATGGCTTCAAAAATACGCGCTCCTCTTTCCATCCGGTAAACACCCGGTGATACTACTGCTCCGCAGACGTGTACATAGCATATGGTGTCTTCCTTATCCTGCACAGGCTCCGTATCGGTACTGTTTTGCACCGCTTCTTCTGTTTCTGAAGATCTCACGTTTTCCCCTTCAGCCGAACGTTCTGTTTGCGAAACGTCCTTTGCTTCGGTCTCACCCGCTTGGTCCTTCACCTGCTCTTTGGTATAAAGGGCTGTCTCTTCTGTCCGGTCTGCATCCGGGGATGCGACCATGACCAGATCTGACTGCGCTCCACATCCACACACTGTCCACGCAGTCAAAATCAGAATTGCCACATACTTCATCATTTTACGCATAACATAGCCTCCTTTATGATTGATAAAGGAGTCCCTCTATGTCAGTCTATTTCTATTTTATTTCAAAATCATTTCGAGCGCAAGGCAAAATTCATCAAATTTTAATATTTGTGTAATGATTCGTTACGATTCAGGACACATTTACCACTTGAATATCGCCACTCCTGCGACTGTTACTGCCAGTCCGATCACGCTTCTTACAGTTAAAGTCTGTTTTCCCACGCCGAAGATCCCGGTCAGTTCGATCAGATAAGCGAGTATAAGCTGTGCCGTTACGATAAACAGTGCCGCTCTTGCCGGCCCCAGCTTATCCATGCTGACGATCACGGTATAGGTGATAAAGGCCCCGATCATTCCTCCCGTCAGCATATATTTCGGCTCCACTGTCCAGATTCCGGCAAAGCTTTTCCGTTCCGTAACAAGCCATGCCGCAAAGCATACCAGAAGTGCTGTCAACTGAACCCAGATATTAGCCACCCAGACGGACGAATTTCTGGTAACCTGCGTATTGAACACGCCCTGTACACTCATCAGTGCACCGGACAAAAGCGCGATCAGTAATCCTGTCATAAAATACCTCCTGCTCATACAGTTTTCCTATCGGAATCTACCCTTTTTGTATCAGTAAGTATTCACAACAGACGGAAACCGCAAAGGATTTATCCCTGCTGTGAGTGCTTACCTATATAGAAGTATGTACCGTTGGCAGATTTTTATTCCGTTCGTGCAAAAAAATGCCGGCTGGCAAAAGCCAGCCGGCATTTCCATGTTCTTATTGTTCTGACCGGATTTATTTCAGTCCTGTCCACTCCCAGTTTGCAACTTCCGGCATATCAATACCAACATCATGGATGTATGTCTTGTGCTCAACCAGTTTATCCTTCATCTTCTGAACAAGGAATGCTCCCTTATTTCCAAGAGACGGAATATTGTTGATCATAGCGATCACAAGGTTGAAACGGTCGATCTTATTCTGGACTCTCATATCGAACGGAGTCGTGATCGTACCTTCTTCATGATATCCATGTACATGGATGTTGCGGTTATGTCTGGTATAAGTATGCTCATGGATCAGCGTCGGATAACCATGGAATGCAAAGATGATCGGTTTATCCTTCGTAAAGATCGCATCATAATCAATATCGGAAAGACCATGAGGATGTCTGTCCTGAGGTTGCAGTCTCATAAGGTCTACCACGTTTACAAAACGTACTTTTAATTCAGGCATCTCTTTGTGAATAATATCCACTGCTGCCAGTGCCTCAAGAGTCGGTGTATCACCACAGCTTGCCAGTACAACGTCCGGCTCTTCTCCTGTATCCGTGGAAGCCCAATCCCAGATACCGATACCCTGTGTGCAATGCTTAACAGCCTGCTCCATGGTAAGCCACTGCGGTCTCGGATGTTTGCTGGCCACGATCACGTTTACATAGTTCTTACTCTTCAGACAATGATCCATCGTAGAGAGTAAGCAGTTCGCATCCGGCGGAAGATAGATTCTTACCACGTCTGCCTTCTTATTGGAAATATGATCAAGGAAGCCCGGATCCTGATGGGTAAATCCATTATGATCCTGCTGCCATACGTTTGAAGTCAGTAACAGGTTTAAGGATGCGATCGGCTGTCTCCAGGAAAGTCCGTTACATACCTTTAACCATTTTGCATGCTGTGCCGCCATGGAATCAATGATACGGATAAATGCTTCATAACTTGCAAAGAAGCCATGTCTTCCGGTCAGGATATATCCCTCTAACCAGCCTTCGCACATATGCTCGGAAAGCATAGAGTCCATAACACGTCCGTCTACAGCAAGGAACTGATCGGTTCCCTCTTCGATCGGATTGTTCCAGTCACGGTTCGTTACCTCGAATACCTTGTTCAGACGGTTTGACATTGTCTCATCCGGTCCGAAGATACGGAAGTTTTTCTGCTCGGCATTCAGTCTGAAGACGTCTCTGATATATCCGCCAAGCTCGATCATATCCTGTTTTTCCACTTTGCCGGGACTTGGTACTTCTACCGCATAATCGCGGAAGTCCGGAAGTCTTAAGTCATGAAGCAGCTTACCGCCGTTTGCATGCGGGTTGGAAGCGATACGTCTGTCTCCCTTCGGAGCAAGCTCCTGAAGCTCAGGGATCAGTGCACCCTTCTCATCGAACAGCTCTTCTGCATGATAGCTCTCTAACCAGTCCTGAAGGATCTGCATATGCTGCGGCTTGTCCATCATGACCGGAACCTGATGCGCCTGGAAAGAACCTTCGATCTTATTGCCGTCAACTTCCTTCGGACCTGTCCATCCCTTCGGTGTACGAAGCACGATCATCGGCCATACCGGTCTTGTTGCATCCCCTGTCTCTCTGGCATTCTTCTGGATCGCTTTGATCTCGTCCACAACAGTGTCCAGTGCTTCTGCCATCTTGCGGTGCATTTCCTTCGGATCAGAGCCTTCTACGAAATACGGTTTCCATCCGTTCCCCTTAAAGAATGCTTCTAACTCCTCATGGGAAAGACGAGCTAAGATCGTCGGGTTTGAAATCTTAAATCCATTCAGGTGAAGGATCGGAAGAACCGCACCGTCTGTAATAGGATTCAGGAATTTATTGGACTGCCATGATGTAGCAAGAGGGCCTGTCTCTGCCTCTCCGTCACCGACTACGCAGGCTGCGATCAGATCCGGATTGTCAAATACCGCACCAAACGCATGCGCGATGGAATATCCGAGCTCGCCGCCTTCATGGATGGAACCGGGTGTCTCCGGTGCTACGTGACTGGAAATACCGCCCGGGAATGAGAACTGCTTGCAAAGCTTCTGAAGACCATCCACATCCCTGCTGATATTCGGGTAGATCTCACTGTAAGACCCTTCCAGATAAGCATTGGCAACGAAAAAGTTTCCGCCGTGTCCGGGGCCTGAAAGGAGAATCATATCCTGATCATACTTATTGATGACACGATTCAGATGAACATAGATAAAGTTCTGTCCGGGAACTGTTCCCCAGTGACCTACGATCTTTTTCTTAATGTGTTCTTTCTGAAGAGGCTCACGAAGGAGCGGATTATCCAGAAGATACAACTGAGCTGCAGCAAGATAGTTCGTTGCACGCCAGTACGCATCCATCTTCTCAAGATATTCGTCAGTGATTACATCATGATTCATAAAAATACCTCGCTTTTCTATATGATAATAATTTACAGTTTCGTGATGTAATAGTAACACGACCGCTCGCAGATTGCGAGAGTCTTTTCGCAAAATCCTTACATTTCGTGACTTTATCCTCATATTCGGCAAATCATTCGTTAATTTAGTCAATTTTTGATAATGGTTTTTGTGCGTTTTGCTAAAGTTTCCATTCTAAAGCCAATATTCGGGCTATATTCCGTGAAACTTCACAATAATAAGTATCCATTTTCCCAATTAGAGTATTTATTTTCACAAAAACGAGCAAATTCTACCGACAGTCTGGCAGCCTCGTTGTATCCTGTTCCGGATCTATACGCACATCAAAACAGGGAGAGCGTCCGTTTACGCTCTCCCTTTTGTTTTACCGGCATCTTTTATTTGACTTTTGCTTCTTTGCCGATTCCTTTTTTCCTCAGTATCTTATCATAGGCTTTTTTATTTGCCTTGGGCACTTTGATGACTGCTTTGGCATGGATTCCTTTAAACGCTTTGCCTCCGATGCTCTTAGCTGTCAGAGATGTTGACTTGATCGTAATCTTCTTTAAGTTCTTACATCCCGTAAATGCCTGTTTACCGATCGTTGTCACATTCTGCGGAATCGTGACATTCTTTAACGCTGTACACTTGGCAAACGCCTGCTTGCCAATGGTCTCCACATTCATGCCGATCGTAACTTTTTTCAGTTTATTGTTTTTAGCAAATACTTTATCCGCGATTCCCGTCACTTTGTATGTGATACCGTCGTTTGTGATCTGTGCGGGCATCTTGAAAGTTTTCGCTTTCGTATTCTGCAGTTTCTTCAGGCTGACCGTCGGATTGTTCTGATCCGCACTTGTCACGATATACTCTGCCCCCGAAGCGGCATCTGTCAGGATCGTGCCGACTGCTGCCGGAAGCTTCCCTGCCGGATCAAGGTCATGATAGCCCGGTTTATAAGCTGCAATCGTCTTTTTCTCTCTGCTGATCTCTTCTCCACAGATCGCACAATATACAACTTCATCATAAGAGCCTTCTTTTCCGATCTCTGCTCTGACTTCGTTCTCCTTTACCGCAGCTTTCGGTTTGTGCTCACACGCTTTTTTTGTCAATGTTACGCTTACGCTCTCCACGTTGTAGCTTCCCTTGTCCTCACCGACATAAACTGCAGTAGCCTGAACCGCAACGCCTACTTCGAGCGCTTTGTCACGGTCTGCCTTCTTCCACATCCAGTCTGCCGGCAATGCTACATCGCCCACTTTCTGAATGCTGTAGGAAACACTGATTTCTTCCGAAGGAATTTCCGGAGCTGTCTCGGGTGCCGACTCCTTATTCATCGTAATCGTAACCGTAACGGTTGTTACCGCATACTGATCTGCGTCCGTTCCAACATACTCTGCTTGCGCACTGACTGTTTTGCCCGGTCTTACGAGGACGTCTTCCTTTTGTTCCTCCCACTTCCAGTTATCACCCAGTTTGATGTCGCCGATGGTCTGATTCCGATTGTAGGAAATCGTCATCTCAGTCTTCGGAGCACCAACCGGAAGGGTCTTTTTCCATTTTGCATAGATCGTCGTATCCTCATTGATCGGTGTTTCGGGGTCGAATTCATTTGTCAGTTCTTCGTCCGAATACCAGCCGTCAAAGGTATAATCTGTCTTAATCGGCTCATCCAGTTCTCCCACGGTTCTGCCAGCCTCCAGATTCAGTGTCTCCATATCGGAACCGCCGTTGGTATCGATCGTAACAATCTTCTTGCTGTCTAACGCTACAAACTTGTTGCCGTACTCCTCGGCGTACTCCTGAGCGGTCGAATCCGAGTAACCGTAGATCGTGGCCGTCACCGGGATGGTTCTTTTCTCATTGATCATCCTCAAAGGGGAATCCTTCCATGTATCATCCTCAATCTCCACATCCTCGTTGTAAAAATAGATCTTTTCCAGTCCGCTGCCCGCAAATGCATCAGGTCCGATATACTCCACATTTACCGGAATGTCAATGCTCTTAAGCGCTTTGTCATTTTTAAACGCTGCGACACCGATCTCTTTTACCGACGACGTGATCGTAAAGGACTTGAGCTTTTTGTTATTCATCAAAAAGCAGTACGGAAGTCTTTCAAGATTATCTACATTTATGATACATTCTTCCACAGACTGTCCGAAGAACTCAGCGTGGCAGAATCCGTCTTCAATCAGTTTTTTCGCTTTCTTTTCGGCTTTCTTTTCTTCTTTCTTTTCCTTCTCCTGCTCTGCTTTATTCTTTTGCTCTGCTTTCGCTACTTCCGCCGATTTTATCCCGACTTTCTTTTCATTATCCGACGTCTCGTCTGTATCGTCATCCCCTGCCACATAATCGTAGGTGATCTTCTTTAGCGAGCCGTCGCGTCCATTCCAGAAAAGCTGGTCAAATCCCGGCTCATCTCCGTCTTGATCCAGCGGTAAAATGCCCGTTGAGCAGTTAAATACGATTTCCTGCGGCTTCGTGTATCCGAATGCAGACTTACCACACTCCTTTAAGGATCTTGGAAGAACGATCTTGTCTGCATTTCTCTGTCCGAAGAATGCACTGTCTCCCACATACTTTATGGAAGCAGGTAATACGATCTTACTGAATCCGTCCTCTTTGTCCATGGGAAGAACAATCGATTCCATAGCCTTTACCTCTATATAAGGCACTCCTCCGTAAGGGTGAAGGATCTGGAAGGCATAGTCGCCAATCTCCTCCAACGCAGTAAACTGTTCCAGATCCACATCCAGCTTATGGCAACACATAAATGCATAGTCACCGATTTTTTTCAAGTAACTGCTTCCGTCTGTCTTTGCACTGTTCTCACCGACACTGTTTTCACTGACACTGTCCGTGATCTCTTCCACGCTTTCCAGATTATAATCTGCAAAAAACGCCTTATAACTGATTGCAGGCACATTCTTGAAGGTAACCTTCTTAAGACCGGCAAGGTATCCCGCAAAAATTGTTTCTTGCTTATCAGCAAAATCAAATGCGGATGCGTAAATCCCGTTCTGCTCATCTACCAGTACACCGTCAATCTCCAGTTCCTCCGGAATGGTTACATTGTCACCAAACCGCTCCACGGTTTCCTCCGCCGAAAGCAACGGGTTCTCTATCTGTTCTGTTACCGACTGGTAGACATCATAATATGCACCGATCATATCGGGGATCGATATATTGCCATACATGTCATACTTTCCTTCGGACTTATTCAACAATGACTGTATTGTAATTTTCTTTAACTGCGGACAGTTTTGGAAAGCCAAAGGCGCGACATAGTTCACGGATTTCGGAATCGTTACCTCCTTTAAGGCCGTATTTTCAAACGCTTCACATGCAATATTGTTTACACCCTCTAAATCAATCGAAGCCAGGGAAGTACAATCGCGAAAGGCGCTTTCTTTGATCACATCAACATTCTTAAGTCCTTCGACCTTGGTCAGATTCGAACAGCCCTTAAACGCAGAGTACTCGATCGATCTGTTTATTTCGTTTTCCTTATCTCTATCCGCAAAGACGACTTCCTTTAAGCTCGTATTCCCATTGAAAAGAGCAGTTTGCAAACTACTCACGCCCTTCGGGATCGTGATCTTCTCCACACCCGCCGGGAAATACGGGACTATCCAGTTAGCACATCCGAAAGCTCCATATCCAAACCCTTGCAATTCAGAGTCTTTCGTAAAATCCACCGTCTTTAAGGAAGAACATCCCTCAAAAGCTCCCTTATCGATATAATGGATATTATCCGGCAGGGTTTTGTACACCCGCAAGCTTTTTGACTCTTCATCAAATTTCAAATAAGTGAAATCCTGCAGATTGGTACAGCCCAAAAACTGCTGGAATTGTACATAGGAGTCATTGGGTGTTGTGCCTTCCCTCTCAAAGAAGGCCACATGCTCAAGCGCAGTATCTCCCGCAAATGCTCCTATCGGCAAATAAACATCACAGGGAAGCACAGCTTCTTTTACCGGTGCAACCTGTGTTTTCATTGTCTTGTTATAAGAATCACCTACCGCAAGTTTTTTTCCGTCTTGACCATAACTTGCTTCTGTACCGCCAAATACGGCATAACCGAACGAACTCAGTCTGGATTTTACCGTTGTCACCAATTTCTCCAGACCGCTGCCCGCAAATGCGCCGTAACCAATATAAGTGATATTATCCGGTATGATCTCCTGTATCTCATCCCCCTTCTGATAGCGGATGGTTTTTAAATTCTTGCAATATGCAAACAACTGGCAGGAAAATGTCTGGTTAGTCGCCTCCTTATCACCGGGCTTTGCCAGAAAAATCACCTGCTCCAACGCTTCATCACCGGCGAAGGTACCGCATGCCAAAGATACATCACAGGGGAGCGTCACCTTTTTGAGCGGCGCACCATATTTTGAAAGCCTTCCGTCCGCGGTTTGAAAATTGGAAATCGAAATCTCCAAAGCATTGCCATCCCGATCGAAATTTGCGATGTTATATCCGAAAGCCTGTCCCTCAACGTACGCGAGTCTGGAATCTTCTGTCGCAGTAAAGGTCTCCAGAGAACTGCAGCCTGCAAATGCCTGATGCCCGATCCTCTTCACGTTATCCGGGAGTGTGAACTCCTTTAAGGAAGTACAGCCCGCAAATGTACGGTAAAGGATTGTTGCATCCCCCTCATACTCTTCCTGATATGGATGTAACACCACCTCGTTCAGATGCCGGTTGCCTGCCATCATTCCCGGATGATATCCGCTCCCGCTGCTTCTCTCCATCAATCCGTTAAAGATCGCCGCCGGCAGAACCAGTTTTTGGATCGGTGCCGCATGTTTGTCAAGCTTTGCCTGGTATGCGGCATAATGTCCGCTTTCGTCATTATCGATCGGCGTAATACAGTCCATATTCGAGGAAGCATCCGGTAAAAATCCATCGCAGGCATACCCGAACACACCGTAATCCACACGGCTAAGCGCACTGCTTTCGGTGGTCGTAAACTCTTTTAATGCCGTACAGCCGTCAAAAGCATAGCATTCGATCGTCTCTACGCTGTCCGGAAGCTGAAGCTTCTCAATGGATGCCGCACCTGAAAATGCTGCTGTCCGGATCGTCTCAATCTCTAACTGTGCAAACTTTTCGGGATCCACCTTCATCTGCGCACAGCCCGCAAATGTACCGAACTCGATCTCTTGAGCATTCGCCATCAGTGTATAGGGGAATTCTTTGATCCCGCTGCCGGCAAAGCAGGCCGTGCCCACTTCACATGCTTTGCTTCCTGTCACTTCCTCTAAAGAAGTACAGCCTGCAAACGCATAGCCGGAAAGTCTTTGAACCGTATCCGGAAGCTCTACCCTGCGCACGGCTTCATTCCCGGCAAACGCATAATGAGCGACCTGTGTACAGCCGTCTTTTACCACTACCGTACCATCCTCACCGTCATAAGCGGAATCCACCAGCACGGATCCGACATAAAGGCTTCCATACTGATCTCTCGGAAGATCATCCAGGAACGAAGGCGGCATTTTCTTCGTAATCTTTGCTACATGAGTCAGCCCGTTTCCGCTGACACTGTCAAAGTAACTGTCCAAATATTTCGTCCCTAAAACTCCGTCGTTGATACGCTCAATGGTGGAAGGAAACTGAACGCTCTTATAGTCTGCGCCGATCAAAAAACCGCCAAGGTATTTGATTCCCTCTTCCAAAATAACATGATCCACATAGGTATCATATTTCCGTTCCGCAGAATTCCACCCTGTCTCAAGGCGCGAAACCTCGATCACGGGATAGTCCTCCTGTTCTTCCTCGTTGTGAAAAACTGCGGGGATCACCAGGGTTTTGTCTCCCTCATACTCTCCCTGTTCACTTTTCAGATAACTCACTTCCACTTTGTACCCCTCTTCGCCTTCCATAGGATACAACTCATAGTGGATCGAATTCTGTGATACTGTGATACTTGTAAGCACTTTTTCAGAATTCGGCCCCCCGGGCTCGGAAACCGGAACAGGCTTCTCCATAAAATGTTTTTCAAATGTGATCGTATTGCCCGATACCGTATCTGCCGGTGCTGCATCAATCACAGGATCGGTCTCGGCCAAAACATTGCGCAATGTACCCTTTAGCTGTAAGGTACAGAGCATGATCGCAAGCATACCTATTAGTATGCCGGCTTTCTTTTTTGTTACTGTCTTCATAAACTCTCCTTTCTGATAATAATGGCATGTCCACTTCCCTTTTGTTCCTTTTCCCTCTCGTCATCTCTCCTTTCCTTGTTCTTCTTTTCCATATTTTCTATTTATCAATTACATATCCTTCGATATGAATCAATAACGCAGTCATACCGCCATCCGGTTATCCGTTTTATTCTGTTTTTTTATGTCCCATCTTTCATCAGCTCTTTTTCCTCCGAATCCCTCATACACATGACCATTCACATTTCCATGGTGTCGAAAAAAAACGATGTCCGGATTGTTCCGTGCTTCGCACTCCCACAATCATCTCATTATACTATGCAAATTTGTAACAGTATAGTCCACCCAGGTGGAATATGCCTGTTTTTTCATCCGGATTTTACCTGTCATACAAAAAAGACCATGCAAAAACTCTCGCGCGATCTTTTCGTTTTCATTCTTTAATCAGTTTCTTCGGAAGATGCTTTTTCAATAGCTCGTCCAGTTTCTTTGGTTCGATCGGTTTCGCAAGGAAATCATCAAAGCCGGCCTCCCGGTAGCTGTATTTCGCCCCGCTGATGGCATTGGCCGTGAGCGCGATGATCACAGTATCCTTTCCACCCTCTAGTCCACGGATCTTTTGCATGGCTTCTACGCCATCCATTCCCGGCATCATATGATCCATAAAGATCAGATCGAACTCTTTCATTCGCTCAAAACACCGTACAGCCGCTATCCCGCTTTCCACACAGACAGGCCGGATTTTGTATATTTTTAAGAGACCTTCCGCCACGCGCAGATTCATCGAATTATCATCCACGATCAGAATCTTTGCTCCTTCTGCCGTAAAAGATCCCCGAAAAGGATCGGTCCGTACTTTTTTGAGCGACTCCTGCAGATCTCCCACCGGTTCCCAGGACGATACTTCGTTCAGCAAATCAAAGTAAAAGGTCGTGCCCTCGCCGTATACGCTTTCGACGCGGATATCTCCTCCCATTTTGTTGATAAGTCTTTTCGTGATCGCCAGTCCCAGACCGGTACCGTCCTCCGAGCGGTTCTTACGGGTATTCACCTGCGTAAAACTATCAAAGATCTGCTCCTGGTCTTCCTTTCTGATCCCGATCCCCGTATCCTTGACATACGCCTGTATCCGACACAGATCCTCGCCTTCCTTCCGGTAATCCATCCGAAGAGTGATGCTTCCCTCACTGGTAAACTTCACCGCATTTCCCAAGAGATTGATCAGGATCTGCTTGATCCTGATCTCGTCCCCGATCAGCTCGCAGGGAAAAGAAGGATCGATATCTACTTCCAGTTTTTTGCTCTCTCCCTTCATTTTGAAAAGGATCATTGCCCTGACATCGTTAAGCAGAGAAGCAATCTGATAAGGCTCCTTGACGATTTCCATCTTGCCTGACTCGATCTTGGACAGATCCAGAATATCATTGATGATCGCCAGCAGAGAATTTGACGCCGCGCTGATCATGGCCGCATTTTCTCTGGCCGTCTCATCCAGACTGTCGCGCATGATCATCTCTGCCATTCCTCCGATGGTATTCATGGGAGTACGGATTTCATGTGACATATTGGCAAGAAAATCACTCTTGGCCTGATTGGCGCTCTCGGCCTCCTCCACCAGCTGTTCTTCCTTCGTGATATCCGTCAGCGTCATGATATAACCAAACGGCTCACGATAATCATCCCACGCCACTGTCATCTCCACCATATAAATCCTGTCGCTCATCGGCATACCGCTTTTAAAACGGATATGCGACTTCTCGACGAGGGAAGCAAAGATCTCCTCCGCACTTTGTTCCAAAGTCAAAATCTGTGTAAGATCCATCTTTTCCCGGATATTCATTTCTTCTCTGGCAAAGCGGTTCACCTCAACGGCAGTCAGTTCTTCATCGAAAATGACAATTCCTTCCTCCACCACATTCTGCACATAGCTGCCCATTGTTTTGGAAGAAATCGAGAATGTATTATATTTCTCCGCAGCCAGATACCATTGCAGCAGGGAAAGCCCTGCCCCCAGTCCCGATGTCGGGACCCCGTAGTTTAACAGCCTGACAAGGATCGTATCCGGCAGTGCAAAAACCATGATAGATATGTTGGCGAACAGTATTCCGTAAAGGAGTCTTTTTTCCCTGCGGATCTTCACTTTACGAAACCATAAAAACCATGAACCTAAAGCCGTCAGGAATATGATCGCCACATACATCTCATGAAATGTCCGTTCAGGGCATTTCACCGCCTGAAAAGTAGTCCAGTTTCCTACCCTGATAAAAACATCTGCCCGTGAATCCGAAAAAAGGATCCAGTCCGTTATGGCCAGAATCGTCAGAACGATCCGGATCGCATACTGACCTTTCATCGAAATCCCGGTTTTTCTCAGTGCCAGAACCGTCTCCGTCAAAGGATACAAAGATACCCCGATCAGGGCGATCCTGCGTGTGAGCAGACATATAGTAAAATTATCGTTCAATCCGAAAAAGCCGTAGCCGATCTGCCAGATTCCGGCTGACAGTCCTAAAAGCAGCATCGTCCTGCGCAGATACCCGGAATTTTTCTCCTTCCAAAAGAAATGAACCCCGTATACGATCGAAACCGTCCCTACAATGATCAAAAGTGTACTTAAAAAAACGCCCATCTTACCGTCCCTCTGATTATCTGTCTATATTTCTATCCAGTGCGATCCTCACACGTTCCCGCAGATAGACCGGATTGACAGGCTTTAAAATATAGTCTTTTGCCCCCGCACGATTACACCTTAGAACCGTTTCTCTGTTTGCGATCGCAGTCAAAAACATAACATTCAGATTCTGCAGTTTTTTCTCCCGCAGTTTTTCAACCGTGACCATTCCGTCCATTCCCGGCATATCGATATCCATGATCAAAAGATCCGGCACTCCCTTTACCGCAAAATATTTCAGACAGGCAAGTCCGCTTTCGAGCGTGATAACCTCATATTGCCCCTCCAGGGCCACACGCGTCTGCTCCAGAGAAATTCTGCTGTCATCCACCACGACGACCACTTTCTTTTTCTCATCCTTTCCGCGCTCCTCATTCAGTACCTCCACGCTGTTGCCGGACTGCATCAGCACGCCGGAGGAAATAATGAACACCATGCGGTATTGAAGGCTGGTACTCAGATCCACCTCTCTTCCGGTTTCGTAAATCTTGATTTTCGGACGAAGCGCCTGTGAAGTATGTGCCAGTACGACCGCACGCTCTCCGTTGGAAAGTCCCACATCCATTCCGGGCGGATATACCGGGATCACCGTCTGCATGATCTCGACGACTTTGGCGTCAAACAGGATGTCCATACCGCCGATCATATATTCCAGCGCATCCACCGGCGCATAGGGATCCTTATAGGGGCGCCTGCTGGTAAGAGCATCATAGACATCCACCGCATGAATGATCTTGGCATAAAGCGGAATGGAATCTCCCATTAGGCCCATAAGATAACCTGTTCCGTTTTCGTTCTCATGATGACACAGCACGGCACGCCGGATGGTATCCGAGATCATCGGATTGCCCTCCAGAAGGTCATAACCATACTTGGGATGTTTCTTGATCTCTTCATATTCTTCATCCGTGAGCCGTTCCTTTTTGTTGATGATCTCGGGATCGATCCTGGACTTACCCAGATCATGACACAACCCAGCCACTGCGATCTCCTGGATCTGTTCTTCCGGCAGTCCCATTCTTGTCGCAACAGCAGCAGCATAAACCGCCACATTCACACAATGATGATAAGTATAATCATCATAAGACCGAATATCTACCAGATCCAGACTGATATCATCCATGTTGGAAATATCCCTGACCAGTTCGGACGAAATCTGGATAATGCTCGCAATATTCGCTTCCGCGACCGCATCGATGGCATCTTCAATGATCTCTTCCCTTACCGTTTCCTGCAGCTGTACTGCTTTTGAGAACTCATCCGCCACATAAACACCGATATACCCGTTCTTCTTAAGTCTTGTAATGAGCATATCAGAAAGTATCACACCCTTTTCCAACAGGGAAGTTTTTTTCTGATTAATGATCTTGCGTCCAAGCTCCATGCCCGGCTGTAAATCTCCTATTGCGACAAATCTCATATATTCCACCTGCCTCTTACTTTGTTTCCTGTGTTTTTTGTTCCTCAAAACGGTCACAGCATTCCTCCAGCTGTCCGGAGTCAAGATCTCTGACCGCGGTTTCCAATCGTACCATCTGTTCTTTATAGCTGAGCGGAATATCCATTGCAGCAATCTCCCTAAACGTCTCCTGAAGCGTTGCTATGTCAAATGCATCCATCGCCGCTTTCAGACGGTAAAGCCTTTCAAAAAAAACAGGCTCATAAAATGCTTCCTTTTCTTCCCCTTCACCGGTAATTGCTTTCAGCCGTTCTGTCAAAGCAAGGTACTCCCCGATAAAGGACTCTGTCTTTTCCCTTATCGGTACAGGATCCTCCTCTCTTCCTGCCGTTTCCAACGCAAACGCCGGATCAAACAGATCCGCTCCGATGGATCTGAGCGCGCTTTTCATTGCATGAGCCTGTATCCTGAAAGCTGCATAGTTTTCCGTTGTCGGCTCCCGCAAAACCGCCTGTCGGTATTCTGTAAGAAGCTCTGTCTGCTTAGCGGCAGATCTCACAAATTCTCTCAAAGTCTCCGTCAGCATCTGTTTCGTCGGCAGATATCTGTGTGCTTTTTCCCAGTCAATGCCCGGTATCTGAGGCAGATGATACTCCATATTTTTCCTCTCCTTTGCTGTCGCTATCCCTAAAATATCTTTATCTTACCATATCAGCCACAAAAACACAAACAGGCAGCGCCTTTCCGCCCTGCCTGTCTGCCTGAAAACCTTATTGTTTGATCTTGACCTTTTTCGACTTACCAAAATCACCGTAAATCTTCTTGCCGGAAGCATCCGTATCAAATGCTCTCACGCGCACATAATAGGTTTTATCTTTTTTGAGCTTCTTAATGACAAGACTCAGCTTCTTTGTCACTTTCACTTTTGTATCCTTTTTGAATTTCTTATCGGTTGAGTACTGTACTTCGTACCCCTTCGCACCGGTCACTTCTTTCCACTTAACCGTTACTGCCTTAGTCTTATTATTCTTAGCAGATGAAAGAACTGCTTTTTTGAGAACGGTTCCAGCCGGTTCTGTCGTACCCTGGGTCTGTCCCGGCTTCTCAAGTTTATGGATCGTTGCTCCGCCTTCTTTTTTGCCACATCGCGTACATTCCCTGATCGCGGTATAACCGTCCTCTGTGTAGGTGGCCGGTTTGCCCTCCCTGATCACGACGAATTCATGTCCTAAAGACTTGATCTCTTCATGATCTTTGATCACTTTGCCGCAGACGCTGCAATATACCTTGTCTGTCAGGCCTCCCTCATCACATTTCGCCTCTTTGCCTTTCTCTATCGCCTCGATATGTCCGAGTGCAGGGATCTCTTCCTGTGCAACGATCACTTCATTACAGTCGCTGCAATGGCATCCCTTGGTCAGTCCGCTCTGCGTACAGGTCGGCTCTTTCTTTTCGTCCGTTACCAGGATATGGTCGTGTAAGAGGATCTCCTTAAAGGAAGCCCTGATGATCACATCCCCATCCGGCATGGTAAATGCCTGATCTGCATCTAACGTTACCGCTTCTGTCTGATCGCCCTGTGTCTTTTTCCATACTTCAAATTTTTCTGTCTCATAGCCATCTTTTGCAGCCGCCGTCAGATACACCTTCGTACCTGCAGGGATCTTCTTTGTACCAATGCCCGGTTTCGTATTCACGAACACGATTCCTTCGTCGTTTCCTTCCATGACAGAAACCGCTCTGCCTTCTCCTGTCGCGGATTCTTTAAAGGAAACCTTCACGGAAGTATCCGCTTTTACCTCCTCCAAAACAAGCACGCCATCTGTTGTATTTTCCACAGCTTTTCCGTTGACGCTCCAGCCGCTCACTTCATACCCTTCTTCCGGAGCTGCCACGCAGGTCAGGGCTGTAGAAATACCGATATAATCTGTTTCCGACAGACGATTGTTTTCGGAGTACAGTGTCAGTGTTCCTTCTCCTGACTCCACCTGTCCGGAAACATTGACTACGCGGACCGGTGTTAACTGCACGGTAAGCCTCTTCACATCATCAGTATATTCAAGGGTCTTTGTACTCTCTAAATCTGCCGTATAAGAAGGCTTTGCTTCTTCCCCTTCTTTTCCTTCTCTGGTAATATACCATCCGGCAACCATATACCGCTCATCCGGCCTGCACTCGACCGTAACGGTTTCCTCTTCATATACCTTCAGTTTTCCGGCTGTTGTGACAACGCGCTCTCCGTTTACGGTAAACAGATAATCTCCCTTCGTCGTTGAATCGATCGCCACTTCTTTGTATTTCTTTTCTGCAAAGGAAGCCGTAATCGTTACATTGTCACCAACCGTCAGATTGTAAACTTCCTCTTCGCTTGCCTTTCCATTCCAGCCGCTCACTTTATATCCTCTGTCCGCAACTGCTGTCAGAGTAAGTCGGGTACCGCCTTTGACCTTCTTTCTCAGATCCACTTTTTTGCCATTCTGATCGGTCGCAATGATCTCGCCATGCTCACATTTGCCAAGCGTGATCTGATACTCATCCTTCTCCACGTTGGCTTCCGCCCGGGTATCTGCAAGCATCACAAAGGTATAGGTATCCGCATCACTGTCTGTATCCACAGTCTCTGTGGAGGTACTAAATGCCGGCTCTCCTGCGAACTCATAGCCATCCGCCTTTTTCACCGTTACCAAAGTGTCACCCGTCACATACGCATCTGACGCGATCGGTGTGCCCTTGTCATCGAATGCGGCAAGACCTTCCGCCAGTGTCAGTTTGTAGCTGTCTCTTTCAAAGTTCGCATACAGTCTCACATTTTTATTGGGCATCTCAAACTCATAAACCGGATCTGTTATAAACCTGGCCGCCAGTTTTTCCGGCTGATATTCCCACTCTTTTAAGTGCCATCCCTCTGCCGGAACCGCTTCCGCTTTGATCTTTGCTCCATAGGTGATCACCGAACCGTTCTCTACGGAAGGAGTGATCACAATCCTGTTCTCTACCGTTTTCCCGTTTACCGTTGCATTCTTCGGTGAGATATCATAATTCAGAACGTTCGGTCTGCGCTTAAAGTACACTACCGCCTTCGTTCCGTCCATCGTCTGTGAGATCCTTAAGGTATTGGAAGTCTCTTCCTTCAGCTTTTTACCGTTTACTTCCCAGTAGTCCACCTCATACCCTTCGTACGGAGACGCCTCAAAGACGAGCCTGGTTCCCACCGGATAATGTGTACGAAGCGCCGGGCTTACCTCTTTCACAGTACCGGCCTCAATACCGTTTGCTTTGGCTGCCGTAACCGTACATGGGAACAACTCACCGCTGCTTACGATCAGCTCCTGCGTGAAATCCTGCCATTCATAACAGTTTGCGATGCTCGCAGCCGTATTTAATCTTACCACTTTTACCAGCTCATCTTTCGCTGCGTCTTTCACCTCTATGATGCTGGAAATGTCATTGTTCAGTCCCAGCTTTTCATAGGCTTTGTAAAACCCCAGATGTTTATTTACCGCATATCTGTATATACTGCTGCTATCTGTAAAATGCTCAGACTGTTCCGTCCTTACAAAAGAATAATTACCCATTGAGGGGCTGTTTAAATCCAGACCGGAATCCTTTTCCATTTCCATGGAAGCCAATGCATTTCCTCTCCACATGGTTCCCCAGTAACCAACATCCAACGTTTGTGCATCCAGATACTTCAGATCTTCTTTCTCACCCGCTTTTCCAAAATCGGGCATCTCCTTACTGTTCAGATAAGATCTTACCGCATTCTCGGAATAGTATTTGTTTGCTTCCTCGCCTGCCTTCACGATCGCCGGCACATCGGACAGATCCACATACAAGTCGATCTGTTTTGGACGGATATCCAGTGTAAGGATCTGATCTTTGTACTTCATATATACGGTTCCGGCATAAGCCGCATAACCATTGGCAAAGCGATCCACGATCTTTTGTCTCATTTCTCCTTCCGGATGCTCATAAGTCTCATCCGGAAACTGAATTGTCTCATCCTGGAACTTATAGATGACCTTACTAAGCGCCGGTGTTCCATCCGCCATCTCGTACTCCTTGGAATCAAATACCGATTTTTCAACAGTCATGGCATAATTGAGCGGCTGACAATAGTCATCTTTGCAGACAAGTGTACTTGCCTGGATTCCAAATACCGCATCTTTATAATCGATCTCCTCTGTTTTTTCCACATTGCCGTCTTTGTCCAGGGTATACTGCATAATGTTCAGTTTATCCCCATAGGTGTAGCTCTTTGCATAATCCAGGATCGTCGCACCACTTTCCAGTCCTGTTGTGAAGAAAATCGGTTTCCCGTCAACCGTATCATAATGACTTGCCGAGAACACTCTGCTTCCCTGATATTCTGCACTTACCTTATAAGCACCGTCCGGTACCTCCAGTTTTGCACAGGCAACCCCTTTTTCATCCAGACCGGTCACAAATTCCTGTTCAAACCCGGTTCCGGATACTTTAAAATAGCAAGTCCCCGACGGGATCGAATTACTGTCTTTGGATCTGAGTGCCAGTTTGACAGTGTTATCCTTTTTATCGATCGTAAAGCTGTCACAAACGACCTGACGTTTCGAATAAGCCACTTTCACGACAGGCGACTTGGAGGAAACGATACTGTTGCCGCCTCTGCTGTTTACGATACAGCGATACAGCCCCTCATCATCGAGTCCCGCATTCTGGATCACCAGGGAAGCTTCCGTCTTAGCGGTCAGATCCTTCCAGTTCTTCTCACTCTCGTTATATTTCTGCCACTGATAGGTGATCTTTTTTCCCTGCAACGCCTCTTCATTGTTGAGATATGTCGTCAGCGTCGCCGGGGTATCCGGATAAGCCGTCAGCTCCTCTGCCATGACCTTCACATCCGGAACGATCCCGACGGGTAAAGTGTAGCACACTAAGGTCTCACTCGGTACGCTTTTGACGTTAAACTGATTGCTGACTGTCTGGATCTGATACTGATATTCCGTATCCGGATCCAGTCCTTCGTCAATGTACTGATACGTCTTGGTGTTGCCGTCTTTTGCTATGACAGCATCCGCATCGCCTGACTTCACATAGGCGATCTCATAAAAGCCTGCATTGCCGGCGGATTTGTAATACTTATTAATGAGAAATCCTGCCGGATTGCCGGTATAGTCCCAGTTTAAGGCTACCTGATCCTTCGTGGTGTTTTCTTCATTCTGCACGAAATTGGCCGGCAAAAGCGGTCCCTGCTGCACATCATTTACCAGGTAGGTCACGACCGGGAACTCATTGTCCGCATCTTTGTATTTGTATGCGGCCATTCGCCAGTTAAAGCCATAGCCCGCTTCCTCCGCTTCCATCGGCAGATCGTAGATCTGTGCGGAATAGGAATAACCGCTGGTTGAGATCTCCACGGTGCCGCCGGAGTGTGCATATCCTGAAGAGATACCGGCCGTAAAGCTGCCGACACCGGCTCCCGCCTTAAAGTCCACTCCCAGCTCATAGTTGAAGCTGTTCGTCTTTTCATTTCCCATCGTGATGCTGTGGGTCTGTGCTCCTTTTCCGTAATCGGTCGCCGGAGCTGCCGATTTCATATCCGGCGCGATCAGGATTTCCGAAGAATGATCCACATGCTTAAGCTGTGAAGTCTGCTTCGGATAAGTCTCGGGACGACCCACCGTATGTGTCAGGATCGAATCCGAGATCTGCGGCAGTTCGTTAAAGTCCTTCGCGATTCTCTCATACTTTTCCAGTGCGATCGTCTTCACACAGGGCGTATGGGGAAGATTGATCCCGATCGTCTCTGTATTGGTCTTTATGACATTGCCATCCTCGTCCGTTACCGGAATATCCACCTCAAACTCAAAGGTCTCCATCGGTACGGAAAACAGTACGACTGTATCCTGCCCGGATAAGGTCTCATAAGTCGCTTCATATTCTTTGGTCGCCACCTTTTCCGTTTCCCAGGTAAACTGATTCTGCAGCTCCGTCTCCCATTCCACCTGCGCGACCTTGACACCAAACACTGTGATATCGTGCTCATAGCTGACATAGGCTCCGATGTGGAAGGTGTCGGAAGAAGTCGTTCCGCTGCCCGTTCCCTTGGTCGTCGCATAAGAGGTGCAGTTTAATTCGCCCGCTCCGTCAAAGGCATCATTATCCAGATCTTTAAAGAACGGAGGCGACGCCAATACCGCGAGGATCTTCGGGTCGGAATACTTCCTGAATCCGTGAACCCAGCCTCAAAATACATGGGGCGGTTGGTTTTGCCCCACAAATAGTGCCACATCAGCACCG